>JAEWRC010000186.1 GCA_023460175.1 Actinomycetes bacterium | reverse complement strand
GTGCCCCACCGGCGCGGACGGGCCCGGACCCGAGGCCCTGCGCGGGACGGTGCTCGAGTGCGCCGCCGACGGCACCGAGGTGGACGTGGCGGCCGCGCTGGCCGGCCGGCCCGCGGTGCTGAACCTGTGGGCCTACTGGTGCGGCCCCTGCACCGACGAGCTGCCGGCCATGCAGGAGTATCAGCGCCGCGTCGGCCCCGGGGTGACGGTGCTGACCGTGCATCAGGACGAGAACGAGGAGGCCGCGCTGCTGCGCCTGGCCGACCTGGGCGTGCGGCTGCCGACCGTGCAGGACGGCCGCCGGCAGATTGCCTCGGCGCTGCGGGTGCCGAACGTGATGCCCGCGACCGTGGTGCTCGATTCGGACGGTAGCGTGGCGCAAATCCTGCCGCGCGCGTTCACCAACGCCGACGAGATCGAGGCGGCGGTCGGTGAGCTGCAATGATCGGGTAGCTGTATGAGAGGGGAAGCGTAGTGAGCGCTGCGGTACCGCTCACCCCCGAGGCGGGCCCGCCCTGGCTGCGGCCGCTGTTGGACAACGTCGGCCGGGTGCGCGACGCCTATCGCCGGCGCGTGGCCCCGGAGGTTCTGGCCACCATCTCGGCCGCCAACACCCAGGCCGCCATCGCCGGCGCCCGCCGCGACGCCGCGGTGCTGGTCCTGTTCTCCGGTCCGCACGATGCCCAGGCCGAGGCCGGCCTGCCCACCGACGCCACGCTGCTGGTGACCGTCCGCGCCTCCACCCTGCGCCACCACGCCGGGCAGGCGGCCTTCCCGGGCGGCGCCGCCGACCCCGAGGACGACGGCCCCGTGGGCACCGCGCTGCGCGAGGCCTGGGAGGAGACCGGCATCGACACCGGCCGGCTGCAACCGCTGGCGACGCTGGACCGGATGTTCATCCCGCCGTCGGGCTTCCACGTCGTCCCGGTCCTGGCGTACGCGCCGGAGCCCGGGCCCGTCGAGGTGATCGACGAGGCCGAGACCGCGCTGGTCTCCCACGTGCCCGTGCGGGCGTTCACCAACCCGGAGAACCGCCTGATGGTCTACCGTTCGGCCAACACCCGGCGTTCGGCCGGGCCGGCGTTCCTGCTCAATCAGATGTTGGTGTGGGGGTTCACCGGACAGGTGATCTCGGCCATGCTCGACGTCGCCGGCTGGGCCAAGCCGTGGGACGACGAGAAGGTCGTCGAACTGCACGACGCGATGGCCATGGTGCCGACGGACAACGGAGGACCCAAGCAACTATGAGTTCGTCGCAGTGGCTGGACATCGCGATCGTGGCGATCGCCTTCGTGGCGGCCGTGTCGGGTTGGCGCTCCGGCGCGCTGGGCTCGCTGATGTCCTTCGTCGGCGTGGTGCTCGGCGCGGTGGCCGGCGTGCTGCTGGCCCCGCACCTGGTGGACAACATCGACGGCGCGCGCACCAAGCTGTTCGCCGCGCTGTTCCTGATCCTGGCGCTGGTGGTGATCGGCGAGATCGCCGGCGTCGTGCTGGGCCGGGCCGTGCGCGGTGCGATCCGCAGCACGGGCCTGCGGTTCATCGACTCGATGATCGGGGTCGTCACGCAGGTGCTGGTGGTGCTGATCGCCGCCTGGATGCTGGCCACCCCGCTGACCACCTCGGATCAGCCCAATCTTGCTGCCGCGGTGCGCGGTTCGAAGGTGCTCAGCCAGGTCGACGCCGTCGCACCGGAGTGGTTGCGCACCGTGCCCAAGCGGCTGTCGGCGCTGCTGGACACCTCCGGGTTGCCCGACGTCCTGGAACCGTTCGGCCGCACCCCGATCGTCGAGGTGGACCCGCCGGATGCCTCGCTGGTCAACTCGACGGTGGTCGAGGCCGTGCGGCCCAGCGTGGTGAAGATCCGCGGCGTGGCGCCGGGCTGCCAGAAGGTGCTGGAGGGCACCGGATTCGTCGTCGCACCCAACCGGGTGATGTCCAACGCGCACGTGGTCGCCGGGTCGGACAATGTGACCATCGAATCCGACGGCGAAACCTACGACGCCACCGTCGTCTCCTACGATCCCAACGCCGACATCTCGGTGCTCGAGGTGCCCAACCTGCCCGCCCAGCCGCTGCCGTTCGCCGAGGAACCGGCCATCACCGGCACCGACGTGCTGGTGGTGGGCTACCCGGGCGGCGGGGAGTTCGCCGCGACCCCGGCCCGCATCCGCGAGATCATCGAACTCAACGGTCCGGACATCTACCGCACCACCACCGTCATGCGGGAGGTGTACACGATCAGAGGGACCGTGCGGCAAGGTAATTCGGGCGGGCCGCTGATCAACCGCGGCGGTCAGGTGATCGGTGTGATCTTCGGTGCGGCCGTCGACGACACCGACACCGGTTTCGTGCTGACCGCCAACGAGGTCTCCACGCAGTTCCCGAAGATCAGCAACAGCGAGCGCGCCCCGACGGGGTCCTGCGTCACCTGACCTCGCCGATCATCCGACGGGGCCTGATTGCCTCGCCGAGCTCGCAACGAGTGCACGGTTTCGGGCCGTTTTGTGTACACCGGACGCAAGCTCGCGGGTCGGACTCCTCCGCGAACAGCCGGCGCTAGCCGGGAACAGCGCCCGATGGTCGGACTCCTCCGCGGTTCGCTACGCAAGCTCCGCGAACCGCCGGCGCTAGCCCGGAACGGCCAAGAACGGGAACGGGTCGGCCGGCTCGAAGTGCGCGCTGGCGTCGCCCGCGTACACGGTCTTCTCACCCTGGCCGAGCGGCAGTTTCAGCGTCGGGGCGCCCGCGCTGAAGTCCAGCTTGTCCAGGTTGACCCAGAACGTGTTGGGCGCCAGGGCAGACTCGAAGAAGTACCGGCGGTCCTTGTGGTCGACCGCGGTGCGCCAGCGCGTGGAGGAGATGTTCGGCTCGTCGGCGGTGGTGATGCCGTAGGGGACCGAGGCGTTGCGCACCACGCTGAGCACCGCGGCCACCGAGTCCTGCCGGTCGTCGGTCTTGGGGATGGCGTTGATGTAGAACGAGGCCCGCACGAACCGGTCCGCGGCGCGGTTGGTGCCGGGCAGCATCACCACGCCGCCGATCTGCTTCCAGTACTCGTTGATGGCCAACTGCTTGTCGAAGGTGGGCGAGTTGGTCATCACCTGGTAGTCGCGGCTGTGGTGGATGACCTGCTCGCCGTCGATGTACTCGATGATGGCGCTGTCGCCGGTGGGGTCCGACATCGACAGGTGCAGGGTGGCCAGCCGACCCTGCCCGGGCACCTCGGCCGTCGCCACCCGGATGGGGTTGGCGGACAGCGCCGTAACGGCCTCCGCGACGGTGGCGAAGTTGTCCAGCACGTACTGGCCCCAGATCGCCAGGGAGACCCCGGGACGGTCATCGGTGGACTTGGCGTACTCGGATTCGGCCAGCCACAGCAGGTTCATCGTCAGCCCGGCCTCGTTGAGCCCGTCGGTGCTGCAGATGTCGTAACCGGTGGCCACCACGCTGCCGTACTTCGAGGTCCAGGTTGCCGAGTTGGCCCCGGCCAACCCGGTGCGTTCGACGCCGCGGGGCAGCGCCCACAGGTTGGTGTCCATTTCGAACTTCCAGTCCATCGACCGCCCGGTGATGATGCGATCGCCACTGCCCAGATATACGACGCGGGTGCACATGGCCCCAAAGGTTAGCCGGTGACCTCGTCCAGGAAGCGCTGTAGGTGCTCATTGGCCAGAGCCGGTGCCTCTTCGTGACCGAAATGCCCGGCGCCGGGCAGGGTTACGAACCGGCCGTCCGGGGCGTAGCGGTGCGAGCGGGCCACCGGGTCGGGCAGCACGTAGGGATCGGTGTCGCCGCGCAGGTGCAGCACCGGAATGCCCAGCGGCCGGTCCATGGCCTGCATGAATCGGCGTCCCTCCGGGCGGAATTGGCTGCGCACCGCCCACCGCTGGTACTCCAGCGCGCAGTGCGCCGCCCCCGGGATCTGGATGGCCTGGCGCAGGTGGCCGATGGTTTCCGAGAAGTCCTCGGAGGCCAGCCATTTGCCGGAGGCCCGGCTGCGGATGACGGCTTCCAGCCCGGCCGCGTCGTGTCGGGTCAGGGTGCGCTCCGGGCGCATCGGGACCTGATAGGACAGCAGCGAACGCAGCAGCGCCGAACCCTGGTCGCGGCGGGTCAGCGCCGCGCGCCGCAACGCCAGCGGGTGCGGCGAACTGACCAGCCCGATGGCCCGCACCAGCCGGGGATGCAGCACCGAGGTCGCCCAGCACACCAGCCCGCCGTCGGCGTGGCCGATCAGCGTCGCCGAGCCGTGGCCCAGCGCCCGGATCAGGCCCGCGGTGTCGCCGGCCAGCGTCCAGCCGTCGTAACCGCGGGGCGGTTTGTCGCTGCCGCCGTAGCCGCGCAGATCCATGGCCACCACCCGCGCGCCGCTGAGTTCGCGCAGTTGATGCCGCCAGGACCACCAGAACGAGCCGAAACCGTGCAGCAGGATCACCAACGGACGCTGGTGCGCCGGCGCGTCGTTCGGCTTGGGGTTGGCCTCGGCGACCTGGAAGCGAATTCCGTTGGCGTGCACGTCCAGATGACGCCATGGCCCGGCGATCCGGGTTACGGACGGGTCGGGCCCGGCCGCCATCAGGACATCACCACCCCGACGGATCGGGCACTGCAGCCTTGTCCGGCGTGCCCTGCGCACCGGGGCCGTGATCGCCCCCGGTCAGCGCCGAGCGGGTTTCCTTGACGGATTCGATGGTCTTCTGCGGTCCCCGGATGCGGCGGACCTTGAGATAGCCGAACAGGGCCAGCGCCGCGGTGACGACCACCATGATCGCGAACACGATCAGGAAGGCGACCCAGCGCCACAGCCAGGTGTCGAGCAGTTCGGCGAGGAAGAAGAAAAAGAAGAACGTCGAATAGAACAGCACGACCAGCGCGGCGATGAAGAACACGCTGCCGGTCACGCCCTTCTTGACGTCCCGGGTGATCTCCGCGCGGGCCAACTCCACCTCGGCGCGGACCAGCGTCGAGACCTGCGAGGAGGCTTCCTTGACGAGATCGCCGATGGAGGCGTCGGCGGGCAGCGCATGCGGGTCGACCAACGGGATCGAGGTCACGGTGGCGGGAACGCCGTTCTGCTGATCACCTTTGCTCACAGAGGCCATGTTGCCATGTCGGCCGCGTACCGCACGAGCCGTGATACCGGTGTTGCTGCTGTGGTGGGAGCTAGACTTGCCCGACGAGTCGGGGCTCGAGCAGGTAGGAGAGCTATTTGATGACCGGGCACCGGTGGTGGGGGATTGCGGCGAGTATGTGCGCCGCGCTCGGAATGTCGCTCGTCCTGGCCGGCCCCGTGGCCGCCGCGCCGGTGACGCTGGGCGGCGGCTCGGGCATCGTCGTCGACGGCGATTCCTACTGCACCCTGACCTCGATCGGCACCGATGACCGCGGCGACCTGATCGGCTTCACCTCGGCGCACTGCGGCGGGCCGGGTGCGGTGGTGGCCGCCGAGGGCGCCGAGGCGGCCGGCCCGGTGGGCACCATGGTCGCCGGCAACGACGCGCTCGACTACGCCGTCATCCGCTTCGACCCGGCCAAGGTCACCCCGACCAACAACGTCAAGGGCTTCATCATCGACGGCCTGGCGCCCGACCCCGCGTTCGGCGACGTGGCCTGCAAGCTGGGCCGGACCACCGGCTACTCGTGCGGGGTGACGTGGGGCCCGGGCCAGGAGCCGGGCACCATCGTCAACCAGGTCTGCGGGCAGCCCGGGGACTCCGGGGCGCCGGTGACGGTGAACAACAAGCTCGTCGGGATGCTGCACGGCGCCTTCACCGAGGGCCTGCCCACCTGTGTCATCAAGTTCATCCCGCTGCACACCCCGGCGGTGACGATGTCGTTCAACACGCAGCTGGCCGACATCGTCGCCAAGGGCCGCCCCGGCAGCGGCTTCGTCCCGTTCGGGGCCTGAGGCCCTACTTGTTGGCGCGGATGGCCTCGAACACGCTGGGGTCGACCAGCGTCGAGGTGTCCCCGAGTTCGCGACCCTCGGCGACGTCGCGCAGCAGCCGTCGCATGATCTTGCCGCTACGGGTCTTCGGCAGCTCCGGCACGATGTGGATCTCGCGGGGCTTGGCGATCGGTGAGATCTCCTTGGACACCTCGGCGCGCAGGTCCTCGACCAGCTTGTCCGGCGCGGTCTCGCCGTGGTGCGCCTTGAGGATCACGAACGCGCAGATGGCCTGCCCGGTCTGATCGTCGGTGGCCCCGACGACGGCGGCCTCGGCCACCCCGGTGTGCCCGACGAGCGCGGACTCCACCTCGGCGGTGGAGATCCGGTGCCCGGAGATGTTCATGACGTCGTCGATCCGGCCCAGCACCCAGGTCTCGCCGTCGCTGCCGTAGCGCGCGCCGTCGCCGGCGAAATACCAACCCTTGTCGGCGAACCGGGACCAGTAGGTGTCCTGATAGCGCTCCGGGTCGCCCCAGATACCGCGCAGCATCGCCGGCCACGGCTTATCCAGCACCAGATAGCCGGTGGCCTGCTCGCCGTGCTCGGCGCCGAGGCCCAGTTCGTTGCCGTCGTCGTCGACGACCTTGGCCGAGATGCCGGGCAGCGCGCGCATCGCCGAACCCGGCTTGGCGTCGCTCACCCCGGGCAGCGGCGAGATCATGATGGCCCCGGTCTCGGTCTGCCACCAGGTGTCGACCACCGGGGTGCGGTCGCCGCCGAACACCAGCCGGTACCAGCGCCAGGCCTCCGGGTTGATCGGCTCGCCCACCGATCCGAGCAGCCGCAGGCTGGACAGATCGTGTTCGAAGGCGAGCTCGCGGCCCCACTTCATGAACGTGCGGATCAGCGTCGGCGCGGTGTAATAGATTGTCACGCCGTACTTTTCGATCACCTGGAAGTGGCGATGCTCGTCCGGGGAGGCGGGCGTGCCCTCGTAGACCACCTGCGTGACGCCGTTGGACAGCGGCCCGTAGACGATGTAGGTGTGCCCGGTGACCCAGCCGATGTCGGCGGTGCACCAGAACACATCCGACTCCGGCTTGATGTCGAAGACGTAGTGATGGGTGTAGGAGGCCTGCGTCAGATAGCCGCCTGTGGTGTGGATGATGCCCTTGGGCTTACCCGTGGTGCCGGAGGTGTAGAGCAAGAACAGCGGGTGCTCGGAGTCGAACGCCTCGGGGGTGTGTTCGGTGTCGGCCTTGGCCACGGTCTCGTGCCACCACAGGTCGCGGCCCTCGGTCCACGGCACGTCGATCTCGGTGCGCCGCACCACCAGCACGTGCTCGACGGGGCTGTCGTCGCCCAGCCCCTCGATCGCCTCGTCCACACCGGCCTTGAGCGAGACGGCCTTGCCGCGCCGGAACTGCCCGTCGGTGGTGATGACCACCTTGGCCTTGGCGTCGTCGATGCGCGCGCGCAGCGCCGAGGCGGAGAAGCCGGCGAACACCACCGAATGCAGCACGCCCAGGCGCGCACACGCGAGCATCGCCACGATCGCCTCGGGCACCATCGGCATGTAGATCGCGACCCGGTCCCCGGCGGTCAGCCCCAACTCGGTCAGCGTGTTGGCCGCCCGGCAGACCTCGTCCTTGAGTTCGGCGTAGGTGATGTCGCGGGCATCGCCGACGGGTTCGCCCTCCCAGTGGATGGCCACCCGGTCGCCGTTGCCGGCCTCGACGTGGCGGTCGACGCAGTTGTAGGCGACGTTGATCTTGCCGCCCACGAACCACTTGGCGAACGGCGCCTCCGACCAGTCCAGGACCTCGGTGAACGGCGTCGCCCAGGACAGCCGCTGCGCCTGTTCGGCCCAGAATGCGAGCCGGTCGGCCTCGGCCTCGTCATAGAGCGCGGCGGTCGCGTTGGACTGCGCGGCGAACTCCGGCGACGGTGGATACGATGACGGAACTCCCGTGTGCGTCTCGGTCATATACGTGAGCGTAGTCACCAGCCGCGATGCCGCAACGCTACCTCGGAACGTCCCCGCTGACGGCGGTCAAGGAGGCCTGCAGTGGCTCGGATCCGCCGCGCGGTGTCGGTCCTGCTGTTTCCCGGCCTGCTGCTGCTCACCGGCTGCGCCGGGCCCATCGACGCCGACGTCGACCTGGTGCGGGTCAACGGCGCGATCCCACAGCAAGGGCTGCTCACCACCGACGCCGCCGACCCCGACGGCCGCCGGATCCTGGACCGCCTGTTCGCGGGGCTGATGTCCTACGACACCGCCGGCACGCCGATGCGGGAGGTGGCCGAGTCCATCGACACCGTCGACAACCGGATCTTCCGGATCAAGCTCGAACCGGGGTGGACGTTCACCGACGGCTCGCCGGTGACCGCGCACTCGTTCGTCGACGCGTGGAACTACGGCGCGCTGAGCACCAACGGCCAGTCCTTGCACGGCCACTTCGCGCTGATCGAGGGCTACGACCAGGTGGCGGCACCGGATCCCGAGGACCAGACGATGTCGGGCCTCGAGGTCGTCGACGACAGCGAGTTCGTCGTGCGCCTCAAGGCCCCCAGCATCGAGTTCGTCCAGCGCCTCGGGGCCGCGCCGTTCTATCCGCTGCCGGCGGTGGCGTTCGACGACCTCGCCGCATTCGGCCGGCAACCGATCGGCAACGGCCCCTACGTGCTGGCCGGGAGCGTGTCCCGGCGCGGTGTCGACCTGGTGCCCAACTCGGACTATCGCGGCAACCGGATCCCGCGCAACCCCGGCCTGCGGTTCGTCTCCTACACCGATGCCGACGCCGCCTACCGCGACCTGCGCGCCGGTGACCTCGACGTGCTCGACACCGTCCCGGCCGACGCGTTGGATTCCGCCGCCGACGACCTGGACGGACGGGTGGTCACCGGCCTCGCCGCGCAGAACCAGACGCTGGACACGCCGCTGCGCCTACCGCACTTCGGCGGCGAGGAGGGCCGGCTGCGCCGCCTGGCGCTGTCCGCGGCGATCGACCGGGTGCGGATCTGCACGCAGGTGCTGGGCGGGACATGCTCTCCCGCAGCGGATTTCACCTCCGCATCGCTGCCCGGATTCGACCCGGGGCTGCCCGAGGGCTACCTGGTGGAGTTCAACCCGAAGCTCGCCCGGCACCTGTGGGTGCGCGCCGAGGCCATCGCGCCGTGGCGGGGGCGCTACCCCATTGCCTACAACGCCGACGGCGACCACGCGCGCTGGGTCGACGCGGTGGCCGACAGCATCGAAAGCACGCTGGGCATCGACGTCGTCGCGGCCCCGACGCCGACGTCGGCGGGGTTGCGCGCCCAGGTCGACGACCGGACCGGCGACACCGCCTTTCGGGCCGGCCGCCGCGGCCAGTACCCGTTGATGCTGGCGTTCCTGCAGCCTTGGGTCACCGGGGCGCCCGGCAACGATGTCGGCTATTCCAACCGGGATTTCGACGGCGCGTTCACGGCGGCGCAGGCCGCGCCCACGCTCACCGAGTCCTACGCGCTGACCGGGGACGCGCAACGGATCTTGTTGCGCGATATGCCGGTGATCCCGCTGTGGAACCCCGTCGCGACCGCCGGGCATTCGGCCGGGGTCGCCGACGTGGTGATCGGCTGGAACGGTCTGCCGGACTACGAGCAAATCGCCACGGTAAGGTGAGCCGCCGTGGCATCCGATCCGCTGTCTCCGTTGCTGGCGCTGCCCGGCGTGGCCGAGGCGGCCGAGGAGACCCGGGCGGCGCTGGGGCGCGCGCACCGGCATCGGGCCAACCTGCGGGGCTGGCCGGTGACCGCCGCGGAGGCCTCGCTGCGGGCCGCCCGCGCGTCATCGGTGCTCGACGGCGGGGTGCTGCAACTCGACGAAAACGCCAGCAGTGACCCGGTGTTCGCGGGCTCGCTGCGGGTGGCCCAGGCACTCGAGGGTGGTTCCGGGACGCTGATCGGGGTCTGGCGGCGGGCCCCGCTGCAGGCCCTGGCGCGGCTGCATTCGTTGGCCGCCGCCGACCTCGTCGACGAGGACCAACTGGGCCGGCCGCGCGCGACCCCGGAGATCTCGCCGCGCCTGGACCTGATGACCCGGTTGGTGACCGGCGGGAGTTCGGCGCCCGCGCCGGTGCTGGCCGCGGTGGCGCACGGCGAGATGTTGGCGCTGGGCGCGTTCGGCAGCGCCGACGGCGTGGTGGCCCGGGCGGTGTCCCGGCTGGTCTCGATCGCGACGGGACTCGACCCGCACGGCCTGGCCGTACCGGAGGTGTACTGGATGCGGCGGGCCGCGGACTACCGCAAGGCCGCCGAGAGCTTCGCCGGCGGCACCGAGCGCGGGCTCACCGAATGGCTGCTGCTCAGTTGCCGGGCCATGCAGGAGGGCGCGCGCGAGGCGCTGGCGATCGCCGATGCCAAGGATCAGGCCGGGAAGGCTGCGCCCTCGGGCGACTGACACCCGGCTCCACATGGCCGGTCCCCACATGGCGAAGCGGGCGGCGCCCCGATTGCTCGGATCGCCGCCCGCTAGCACGGAACTCGGTTACCAAGCGTGCGACTGTGGGCTGCGTGGGTTGGCCTCGGCGATACTTGCGATGCGCTTCGGTGGTGACCCCACCCAAAGGGCTACGATCCCGTCCGCTCTTCGCAATTTCGCAGGCCCGCAACACTTCTGCCATTATCGCGGCTTCGGCTCCGCGTGGGTGCCGGGTACCGTGCTGGGTCGCCCGTTTCGGGAGATTCGGCCCTTCTCCTCCGAGCCGATCTTGGCCTAGCGGGCTTCCGTGCCTCCTTTGTACTACGTGATCTTGGTCACAGCAAGTACCCGGCGCGCACGCGAGCCCAGATCGTTATCCCGAAAGCGAAATTGATTACCGCAAAACGAATCTGCGCAGCAGCGAGAAGGTCAGCGCGCCGGCGCTGAGCGCCGTGATGCCGACCGCCGCCGTCGTCGCGATCGCCGCGCCCGAGGGGGCGGAGAACCGGTCGCGCAACGACACCGGCTTGGAGAACGTCAGCACCGGCCAGTCGCGGGCGGCCGCCTCCTTGCGCAGGTTGCGGTCGGGATTGACGACGGCCGGATGACCCACCAGCTCCAGCATCGGCAGATCGGTGACCGAATCCGAATAGGCGTAGCAGTGCTCCAGCAGGTAACCCTCCCGGGCCGCCAACTCGCGGACGGCCTGGGCCTTGCCCTCGCCGAAGCAGTAGAAGGCGATGTCGCCGGTGTACTTGCCGTCCTCGACCACCATCCGGGTCGCCATGGCGTGGGTGGCGCCGAGGGCGCGGGCGATCGGCGCCACGACCTCCTCGCCGGAGGCCGAGACGATCACCACGTCGCGGCCGCAGAGCTTGTGGTCGGTGATGAGGTTGGCCGCCTCGGCGAACACCAGCGGGGTCACGATTTCGTGCAGGGTCTCCTCGACCGCGGACTTGACCTGCTCGACGTCCCACCCGGTGCACATGCTCGTCACGTACGAGCGCATCCGGTCCATCTGATCGTGGTCGGCGCCCGACATCAGGAACACGAACTGGGCGTAGCTGGACTTCAGGACGCTGCGCCGGTTGAGCAGCCCCTGGGCGTAGAAGGGTTTGCTGAAAGCGAGCGTGCTCGACTTGGCGATCACGGTCTTGTCGAGATCGAAAAAGGCGGCGGTGCGCGGTGGACCGTCGGCCACCGCCTCGTTTCGAGGACTTCGGGGTGCGGCGTCATCCGGAACGGCTGCGGTCACCACGCCAGGATAGGGCGGTGCGTGACAGAGCCTCGAAGAGTGTTCAAAATGGCAGTTCAAGACAGGTGTCGCAGACTGCAATTCTGCAGTGAGGGGCGTCGGAATCATTCCGTGTCAGACTTGCGCGGGGTCCGGCGCGCGTGTGTATAGTGAGTATTACTCGGCTTATGGCCGGGTGTGCATCAGCCCGACCCCCCGGGGCTGATACACGACGACCCTCGCCTCCTCCCCCCCTGGCGGGGGTCGTCTTTTATCTCCAGCACGATTCTCCGGCCGGTCCGGACTCCCCAAATCGAGGTTGCTGGGCATCGTGTTGCCCCGCCTCGTCGCCGGCCTTTCGAGCACCCGTTGCCCGCCCGCATTCCGGTGCGCCAGCACGCCCCAACGCCACGCGGTGACCCCGCGTCTCGACCCTCGGCGGCGCGGGAAGATTCTTCGCTACGCAAACAACTTCGTCGGGGACGGATCCATCCACAGACCCGTGTCGATCCACACCTGCGGGCATCGGTGCTGGCCGTGACGGCCGGCCCCGGCGCACCGTGAACCCGTGACCGAACACCGCGCAATGTTGGCGCTGCTGTCCGACCCGTCGCTGCGGGAAGAGGTCGACCGCGTCGCCGCGGCCGTCGGCACCGGCGTGGTCCGACTGACGCCGTCGGCAACCTTGGGCCGCACCGCCTGGAACGCCGCGACGGTGGTGGTGGTCGATGAGGACGGGGCCCAGCGCTGCGTGGCGCTCGGCCTGCCGCGGCGCACCGCGGTCTTCGTCGTCGCCGCCGGCGCGCCCACCGCCGAGGTCTTCCACGCCGCGATGTCCCTCGGGGCACAGGCCGCCCTGAGCCTGCCCGCCCAGGCCGACGAACTGGTCCGGTGCGTCTCGGAGACCCTCGAAGGGGTGCGCGCCGACGCCCGGCGCGGTGCGGTCGTTGCCGTCATCGGGGGCCGCGGGGGCGCCGGGGCCTCGGTGTTCGCCGCCGCACTCGCGCTGGGTGCGGCCCGATCGGTGCTGATCGACCTGGACTCGATCGGCGGCGGGATCGACCTGCTGCTCGGCGCGGAATCCGCCGCCGGGCTGCGCTGGCCCGACATCGCGGTCAAGAGCGGCCGGCTCAACTGGGCCGAGGTGCGCGCGGCGCTGCCGGCGCACGGGCCGGTCGCGGTGCTCTCGGCGGGCCGCGACGGTACCGAAATCGATTGCGGTGCCGCCGAAGCCATCATCGAATCGGCCCGCCACGGCGGCGGGTTCGTGGTGTGCGACCTGTCGCGCCGCCTGACCGACGCGGCCCTGGCCGCCCTGGAACTGGCCGATCTGGTGACCGTGGTCTGCCCCGGCGACGTCCGCTCGTGCGCGGCGGCCGCGACGATCGCGCCGACACTCGGCGCGGTCAACCCCAACGTCGGCCTGGTGGTGCGCGGTCCCGCCCCGGGCGGCCTGCGCGCCACCGACGTCGCCGACGTCGTGGGCCTGCCGCTGCTGGCTGCCATGCGACCCGAACCCCTGATCGGCGAACGACTCGAACGCGGCGGTCTGCGGCTGCGTGCCCGCTCACCGCTGGCGGCCGCGGCCACCGCGGTGTTGCAGACCCTCGGGCGCCGACCCGGCCAACGGGCGGAGGCCGCCGCATGAGTTCCTCGCTGGTCGACCGGGTTCGGGAACGCCTGGCCGCCGAAGCCGGGCCGCTGCGTCCCAGCCTGGTCGCCGAGGCCATCCGCGCCGAGTCCGGCGGGGTCCTCGGGGACACCGAGGTGCTGACCAACCTGCGGGTCCTGCAGACCGAGCTGACCGGGGCCGGCCCGCTGGAGCCGCTGCTGCGCGCGCCGGATGTCACCGACGTGCTGGTGGTGGCGCCCGACTCGGTGTGGAGCGACACCGGAAAAGGCTTGCGGCGCAGCCCGGTCCGGTTTCCCGACGACGGCGCGGTGCGGCGGTTGGCCCAGCGGTTGGCGCTGGCCGCGGGGCGCCGCCTGGACGATGCGCAACCCTGGGTCGATGCGGTGCTGCCGGGCCTGGGTGGCACCGCGGTACGCCTGCACGCGGTCCTGCCCCCGGTGGCCGCCGCCGGCACCTGCATCTCGCTGCGGGTGCTGCGCCCGGCCACCCAGACCCTTACCGGCCTGGTGCACCTCGGTGCCGTGGAACCGCAGGCCGAACGGCTGCTGCGCGACGTCGTCGCCGCGCGGTTGGCCTACCTGGTCTCGGGCGGTACCGGCGCCGGCAAGACGACGCTGTTGGCCGCGCTGCTCGGCGCGGTCGATCCGGCCGAACGCATTGTGTGCGTGGAGGATGCCGCCGAACTGCAGCCCGCCCACCCGCACGTCGTGCGACTGGTGGCCCGCGGCGCCAACGTCGAAGGGACGGGCGAGATCACGCTGCGGCAATTGGTGCGCCAGGCCCTGCGGATGCGCCCGGACCGCATCGTGGTGGGCGAGGTGCGCGGCGCCGAGGTGGTCGATCTGCTGGCCGCGATGAACACCGGCCACGACGGCGGTGCCGGCACCGTGCACGCCAACAGCACTGCGGAGGTGCCGGCCCGGCTGGAGGCCCTGGCGGCCACCGGTGGGCTCGACCGCGCCGCGCTGCACAGCCAACTCGCCGCGGCCGTGCAGGTGCTGCTGCACGTCGACCGGGCCGGCGGCCGTCGTCGCCTCGCCGAGGTCGCGCTGCTGCACCGCGCGGGCACCCAGGCGCACTGCGAGCCTGTCACCGTCTGGCACGCGGACACCGGATTCGGCTGCGGCAGAGCGAAATTC
>JAEWRC010000185.1 GCA_023460175.1 Actinomycetes bacterium | reverse complement strand
CGGCGCCGTCGGCGTGCTGGCGCTGGCCGGCGCGACCGTGGCGGTGGCAGTCGGCTGGGGTCGTCGCTGGGCGCGGATCGGGTTGGGTGGCGCGGCCGCGGTGGCGTTCGCGTGGGCGCTGTCGGGGCTGCTGTGAGCGCTGGTCCCGCGGCGTCGCCGGCGTGTGGCACCATCGTCGCGTGAGTGCACAGGTTCCCGGTCTGCATCTGGTCCTCGGTGACGAAGAATTGCTCGTCGATCGGGCCGTCGCCACGATCACCCGGGAGGTCCGCGCGCGGGCCGGCTCCGGTGGCGCGGGCCTGGAGATCGGCGACATCCCGGTCAACCGGCTGCGCGCCGGTGACGTCAGCACCAGCGAGCTCGCCGAGCTGCTCAGCCCGTCGCTGTTCGCCGACGAGCGCATCGTGGTGCTCGAGGCCGCCGGCGAGGCCGGCAAGGACGCCGTCGAGCTGGTCGCCGCCGCGGCGGCGGATCTGCCGTCGGGCACCGAGCTGGTGGTCCTGCATTCCGGCGGGGGCCGCGCCAAGGCGCTGGCCACCCGGCTGCGCGACCTGGGCGCCCGGGTGCACCCCTGCGCCAAGATCACCAAGGTCAGCGAGCGCGCCGACTTCGTGCGCGGCGAATTCCGCACCCTCAAGATCAAGGTCGGGGACGAGGCGGTGACCGCGCTGCTCGACGCGGTGGGCTCCGACATCCGCGAGCTCGCCGCGGCGTGCTCGCAGCTGGTCGCCGACACCGACGGCCGCGTGGACGCCGCCGCGGTGCGCCGGTATCACAGCGGAAAGGCCGAGGTGAAAGGGTTCGACATCGCGGACAAGGCGATCGTCGGCGACGTCGAGGGGGCGGCCGAGGCGTTGCGCTGGGCCATGCTGGCCGGCGAGCCGCGGGTGGTGCTGGCCGACGCGCTGGCCGAGGCCGTGCACACCGTCGCGCGGGTGGCGCCGCTGTCCGGGGATCCCTACCGGCTGGCGGGGGAGCTCGGCATGCCGCCGTGGCGCATCCAGAAGGCGCAGAAGCAGGCGCGTCGCTGGTCGCGGGACCGGGTGGCCGGCGCGCTGCAGGTGGTGGCGGCGCTGAACGCCGACGTCAAGGGCGCGGCCGCCGACGCGGATTACGCGCTCGAGGCGGCCGTGCGGAAAGTGGCCGAATTGGCCAGGAACAACTGAATCAGAGCTTGTTGAGCGCCAGGGTCAGCGCCGACTTCTTGTTGGCGGCCTGGTTCTTGTGGATGACGCCCTTGCTGGCGGCCTTGTCGAGCTGACGGTTGGTCGACAGCAGCAGCTCGGCGGCCTTGTCCTTGTCGCCGGCCTCGACGGCCTCACGGAACCCGCGGACAGCCGTGCGAAGTGAGGACTTCACCGACTGGTTGCGCAGACGGGCGCGCTCGTTGGTGCGGTTGCGCTTTACCTGCGACTTGATGTTGGCCACGCGTCAGTTCCTTCTGATTCTCAAGCTGGGTGTGTTCGGGAGAAGTGTCTCCTGATGCCCGACCCCGGGCAGCGATTGTTCAGGTTACCAGTTCGGTCGGGCAACCCCCAAAGCGTGCCGGATCCGCCGAGCCGATTACCCGGCGGGCCTGCCTGAACGACTCGCGTGGTGCAGCATGGGAACGATGAGCGTTCGCACTGTGCCCGGCCAGAGCAAACGAAAGACGTCGAGGTCGCGGGCCGCCAAGAAGGCCGCGCCCATCTTCGACGGCTACACCGAGCGCGGCACCTACGCCGATGCGTTCGACGAGATGTTCGATGCCCGGGGCGCGGTCCGCGGCCCCTACAAGGGGATCTACCACGAACTGGCGCCCTCGGACGCCTCCGAGTTGGCGGCGCGCTCCGAGGCGCTGGGCCGGGCCTTCACCGATCAGGGCATCACCTTCTCGCTGTACGGCGAGGAACGGCCGTTTCCGCTGGACCTGGTGCCCCGGGTGATCTCGGCCGCCGAGTGGACCCGGCTGGAAAGGGGCATCAAGCAGCGCGTCACCGCGCTGGAGATGTACCTCGACGACATCTACGGGGACCAGCAGATCCTGCGCGACGGGGTGATCCCGCGGCGGTTGGTGACCTCCTGCGACCACTTTCACCGGGAGGCCGCGGGCATCGTGCCGCCCAACGGCGTCCGGATCCACGTCGCCGGCATCGACCTGATCCGCGACGAGCAGGGCACCTTCCGGGTGCTCGAGGACAACCTGCGGTCCCCGTCGGGGGTCTCCTATGTGATGGAGAACCGCCGCTCCATGGCGCGGGTCTTTCCCAATCTGTTCGCCACCAACCGGGTCCGCGCGGTCGGTGACTACGCGTCGTACCTGCTGCGGGCGCTGCGCAAGGCCGCACCCACCAACGTGGCCGATCCCACCGTCGTGGTGCTCACCCCCGGCGTCTACAACTCGGCGTACTTCGAACATTCGCTGCTGGCCCGGCAGATGGGCGTCGAACTGGTCGAGGGCCGCGACCTGTTCTGCCGCGACAACACCGTCTACATGCGCACCACCGAGGGGGAACGCCAGGTCGACGTCATCTACCGCCGCATCGACGACGAGTTTCTGGACCCGATGCACTTCCGGCCGGATTCGGTGCTGGGCGTGGCCGGCATCGTCAACGCCGCGCGCGCCGGCAACGTGGTGATCTCCTCGGCGGTGGGCAACGGCGTCGGCGACGACAAGCTGGTCTACACCTACGTGCCGACCATCATCGACTACTACCTGGGGGAGAAGCCGCTGCTGGCCAACGTCGACACCTTCCGGTGTTGGCTCGACGACGAGCGCGAGGAGGTGCTCGACCGGATCGACGAGCTGGTCATCAAACCCGTGGAGGGCTCCGGCGGGTACGGCATCGTGTTCGGGCCCGAGGCCTCCGAGAAGGAACTGGCCACGATCCGGCGCAAGGTCGAAGCCGATCCGCGCGGGTGGATCGCCCAACCCGTCGTGCAGCTCTCGACGGTGCCCACCCAGATCGACCACACCCTGGCGCCCCGGCACGTCGACCTGCGGCCGTTCGCCGTCAATGACGGTGATGAGGTCTGGGTGCTGCCGGGCGGTCTGACGCGGGTGGCGCTGCCGGAGGGGTCGCTGGTGGTCAACTCCAGTCAGGGCGGCGGCTCCAAGGACACCTGGGTGCTGGCCTCGCGCACGTCCTCGGCCGACCGCGAACTCGCCGCCGCCGAGGTGGTCCGCAGCCTGCCCGGGGAGGCCAAGGCCGCGGCGCCGAAATCCACCGAGCGGTCGTCGAAGAACGGCAAGTCCGGCGAACAACAGCAGCAGCAACAGCAGGCGAGCGCCACCGGCGACCAGCAGCAGCAACAACAACAGCAGCAGCAGGCGGTGAGCGGCTGATGTTGGCCCGCAACGCCGAATCGCTGTACTGGATCGGGCGCTACGTCGAACGCGCCGACGACACCGCGCGCATCCTCGACGTGGTGATCCACCAGCTGCTCGAGGACTCCAGCGTCGACCCGGACCACACCTCGCGCGTGCTGCTGCGGGTGTTGGACATCGACCCGCCCGACGAGCCGCTGGACGTGTGGTCGCTGACCGAGCTGGTCGCGTTCTCCCGCGGCGCCGGGGGCGGTTCCTCGATTGTCGACGCGATCACGGCCGCGCGGGAAAACGCCCGCGGCGCACGGGAAGTCACCTCCGCCGAGATGTGGGAGTGCCTCAACACCACCTACAACGCGCTGCCCGAGCGGGAGCGCGCGGCGCGGCGGCTCGGGCCGCACGAGTTCCTCGCCTACGTGGAGGGACGCGCCGCGATGTTCGACGGCCTGGCGGACTCCACCCTGTCGCGCGACGACGGCTACCGGTTCATGGTGCTGGGCCGGGCCATCGAGCGCGTCGACATGACGGTGCGGATGTTGCAGTCCCGGGTCGGCGAGAGCGCGTCCTCGCCCGCGTGGGTCACGGTGCTGCGCTCGGCCGGCGCCCACGACGCCTACCTGCGCACCTACCGCGGCGTGCTCGACGCCCGCCGGGTGGTCGAATTCCTGCTGCTGGACCGGCTGTTCCCGCGGTCGGTGTTCTACTCGCTGCGGATGGCCGAGCACAGTCTCGAGGGGCTACAGCACCGCAAGCACAATCGGGTCGGGGCCACCGACGAGGCGCAGCGACTGCTGGGCCGGGCCCGCAGCGAGCTGGAGTTCCTGCGCCCCGGGGTGCTGCTGGAATCGTTGGAAGCCGGGCTGGACGACCTGCAGCGCACCTGCTCGGAGGTGTCAGAAGCGTTGGCGCTGCAGTACTTCCACTCCGCGCCGTGGGTGGCCTGGACCGATGCCGGTCACGACGCGTTGGTGATCGAAGAGGGGGAGATCTAGCGATGTGGCGGCTGCGCGTGGTGCACGCGACGGGGTATGGCTACCAGTCCGCGGTGACCGCCTCGTTCAACGAGGCGCGGCTGACGCCGCGGTCGGATCAGCGGCAGAACGTGATCCTCAACCGAGTCGAGACGGTGCCGGCGACCCGCTCCTATCGCTACGTCGACTACTGGGGCACCGCCGTCACGGCGTTCGATCTGCACGCCCCGCACACCGAACTCGAGGTCACCGCGTCGTCGGTGGTGGAGACCGAGCAGCCCGAGGCGCCGCAGACGTCGGTGAGTTGGGACGACCTGGCCTCGGAGGCCGTGGCCGACCGCTACAACGAGATGCTCAGCCCCACCCACTACTCGCCGGCGAGCAAGCGCATCGAGCGGGTCGGGCGCCGCATCGCCAAGGACCACGACCCGCAGGGCGCGGTCATCGAGGCGGCGCGCTGGGTGCAGGGCGAGCTGACCTACGTCGCAGGCACCACCGGGGTGCATTCCTCGGGGCTGGACGCGCTGCGCGAGGGCAAGGGCGTGTGTCAGGATTTCGCGCACCTGACGCTGATCCTGTTGCGGGGGATGGGAATCCCGGCGCGCTACGTGTCCGGGTATCTGCACCCGCACGGCGAGGCCGGCATCGGCGACACCGTCGATGGGCAGAGCCACGCCTGGATCCAGGCGTGGACCGGGGAGTGGTGGTACTACGACCCGACCAACGACACCGGCATCAACGAGCAGTACATCAGCGTCGGGGTGGGCCGCGACTACTCGGATGTGACGCCGCTGAAGGGCATCTACTCCGGTGCGGGCTCCACCGACCTCGACGTCGCCGTGGAGATCACCCGGCTGGCCTGACCCGGCGGCCTCAGCCGACCTGCACCCGATGCAGGTCGTCACCGAGTTCGATGCGGCCGTCGAATTCGGCGGCGGCCAGCTGCCGCCACTGCTCCTCCTGCCCGGGGGCGATCGCCGGGACGTAGTGCGTGAGGATCAGCGTGCCGACCCCGGCGCGCGCGGCGGTGGCCGCCGCCTGTTGCACCGACGAGTGGTAGTCGCAGATGTCCTTGAATCGTTGCAGCGGCAGCTGATTCACCAGGTCTTCGCGGATCACCGTGTGCACCAAGGCGTCCGCGCCCGCGCTCAGGGTATCCAGGCCGGCGCACGGCACGGTGTCACCGGCGAGCACCACCGCGGTGCCCTCGCACTCCACCCGGAATCCCAGCGTGGGCTCCACCGGTCGATGATCGGTCGGCGCGGTGGTGATGCGCACCGGGTCGCGGTCCCACACCGGGCCCTCGGTGAACTCGTGCACCTCCAGCGGGGGCGGTTCGGTCAGGTCGGCGTGGTGCGCGATCCGGTAGCCGATGTCGAAACCGAACGCCTCGAGCGTCGCCCGCACCACCGCGGCGGTGCCGGGCGGGCCGATGATCGGCAACGGCGCCGGGTGTGCGTCGAAGGAGGTCACCCAGCGGGTGATGATCACGTCGCCGAGATCGGTGATGTGGTCGCTGTGCAGGTGAGTGAGCAGCAGGGCGTCGAGGTTGTTGGCCCCGACGTCGACCGCGGCGGCGCGTTGCAGGACGCAGCGACCACAATCCACCAGCAGCGTCTGACCGCCGGCGCGGACCAGGGTGGCCGGGCCCGCGCGGTGCGGATCGGGGATCGGGCTGCCGGTGCCCAACAGGATGATCTCGATCGTCATGCCCTCGGGTATCTCATACCCGGGCAGCCCGGGCGGGGGGATCGCGCAAATCGGGCCTTTCGCCCCGGGACGATCCCGCCTAGGCTGGTGTGAACTGGATCACAGCTGTGGAGGTTGCGATGCGGATCGCGGATGTCCTGAGAAGCAAGGGGGCCGACGTCGCGACGGTCAGCCCCCAGGCGTCGGTGGGTGAGCTACTGACCGGGCTGGCCGAGGCCAACATCGGCGCCATGGTGGTCGTCGGCTCGGCGGGGGTGATCGCCGGGATGGTCTCCGAGCGCGACGTGGTGCGCCGGCTCTACGAGCGGGGCCCGGCGATTCTCGAGTTGCCGGTGGCCGAGATCATGACCCCCGCGGTGGCCACGTGCGGGCTGGATTCCTCGGTCGACGAGCTCTCGGAGATGATGACCACCAATCGGGTGCGCCACATTCCGGTGCTGGTCGAGGGCCGTTTGGTGGGCATCGTCAGCATCGGCGACATCGTCAAGACCCGGCTGGAGGAACTGCAGTCCGAGCAGGAACTCCTGCAGGCCTACATCACCCAGGGCTGATCCTCGGGCTTTGCTATGACAGGCTGAACGGGTGCTTTCCCCCGACGCCACCCCTGAGGTCGCGGCCGCCAGAAAGGCCGACATCCGCGAACTGGCACACACGCTGGGCCGGGCGTTCTTCGATGATCCGGTGATGACGTGGATGCTGCCGCAGGCCGGCCGGCGCGCCAAGGTCCTGCCCAAGATGTTCGCGACGCTCACCCGGCACCAGTTCCTGGCGCACGGCGCATCCGAGGTCGCCACCGACGGGGCGCACATCGCGGCGGCCGCGCTGTGGTCACCGCCGGGGCAGTGGAAGACGTCCGGCTGGCAGGACCTGCGCATGTTGGCCTCCTTCGTGGGCGCGTTCGGCTCGCGCTTCCAGCGCGGGCAACAGATGAGCGAGCTGATGAAGAAGCATCATCCCGAGGAGCCGCATTGGTACCTGGGCGTGATCGGCAGCGACCCCACCTTCCGGGGCGGCGGGTACGGCCGCGCTTTGATGGTCTCGCGGCTGGACCGCTGCGACGCCGAGTTCGCCCCGGCCTATCTGGAGTCCAGCAACCCCGACAACCTGCCCTATTACCAGCGGTTCGGGTTCGAGGTCACCGGCGAGATCCAGCTGCCCGACGACGGCCCGATGATGTGGCAGATGTGGCGCGACCCGCGCTGATCGTGGGCCGGCCTCGCCGAGAAGTAGCGGGATGACACCCCGTCCTGGCGTTTTGTGTACGGCAGCTACTTCTCAGCGGCAGGAGGGTCAGCTCCAGGAGTATTCCGCGCGCAGCCGCGTCGCGACGACGTCGAACTTCGTGCGCTCCAGGATCGCCCCCTCGCGGCGGATGCCCTCCTCGGGGACGTCGAGCACCCGGTCCAGCCGCACCCAGCTCGGCCGGCCCTCGCCGTCCCAGGGGCCCGCGCCGATCCCGACCCAGTGCCGGTCGTCGGCGTGGTGCTGCTGACTGGACAGCATCAGGCCGAGCAGGACCTTGCGGTCGCGGCCGACCACCAGTACCGGCCGGTCCTTGCCGCGGCTCGGGTCGTCCTCGTAGACCACCCAGGTCCAGACGATCTCGCCCGGATCGGCCTGGCCGTCGAGGTCGGGGGCGTACGAGATCCGCCGCGCCCGGTGGGCCGTCGGCACGATGTTCTGGGTGACCGGCCGGCCCGCGGTGATCGCGGCGGGTGGGGCGACCGTGGCCCCGACCAGCGCGTCGACGCCGATCTTCAGCCCCTGCTGAAGACCTTGCTGAATGCTGCGCTGCACGGCCTGCGGGTTCTGCAGATTGCGGATCAATTTCGGTGCCTCGTTGAACACCAGATGCTCTGTGACCTTCAGAACCTGCTGCAGCGGCCTCCATTGCGACGCCATAGCTGCCAAGCATAAGCGCTCACGGACAAGCTCGATTGTGAGCGGAGGTTGGTCGCTGGCTACTCTGGACACGTCCCATCGCGCCTGACAGGCCGACCTACCAGGAGATTTCCATCAGCAGCTTCGCCGACAAGACGTTCACGGCGCCGGCGCAGATTCGCAACTTCTGCATCATCGCCCACATCGACCACGGGAAGTCCACCCTGGCCGACCGGATGCTGCAGCTCACCGGCGTGGTCGACGACCGCTCGATGCGCGCCCAGTACCTGGACCGGATGGACATCGAGCGCGAGCGCGGGATCACCATCAAGGCGCAGAACGTGCGGCTGCCGTGGCGCGTCGGTGACGAGGACTTCGTGCTGCACCTCATCGACACCCCCGGCCACGTCGACTTCACCTACGAGGTGTCGCGCGCGCTGGAGGCCTGCGAGGGTGCGGTGCTGTTGGTCGACGCCGCCCAGGGCATCGAGGCGCAGACGCTGGCCAACCTGTACCTGGCGCTGGACCGGGATCTGACCATCATCCCGGTGCTCAACAAGATCGACCTGCCCGCCGCGGACCCGGACCGCTACGCCGCCGAGATCGCCCACATCATCGGCTGCGAACCCGAGGAAGTGCTGCGGGTTTCCGGCAAGACCGGGATGGGCGTGACCGAGCTGCTCGACGAGGTGGTGCGGCAGGTGCCGGCCCCGCAGGGCGACGCCGAGGCCCCCGCCCGGGCGATGATCTTCGACTCGGTCTATGACATCTACCGCGGCGTGGTCACCTACGTCCGCGTGGTCGACGGCAAGATCCTGCCGCGCGAGCGCATCGCGATGATGTCCACCGGGGCCACCCACGAGCTGCTCGAGGTGGGCATCGTCTCGCCCGAGCCCAAGGCCAGCGACGGCCTCGGCGTCGGCGAGGTCGGTTACCTGATCACCGGCGTCAAGGACGTCCGCCAGTCCAAGGTCGGCGACACCGTCACCACCGCCCGCAAGGGCGCCGAGGAGCCGCTGACCGGCTACCGCGAACCCAAGCCCATGGTGTACTCCGGGCTGTACCCGGTGGACGGCTCGGATTACCCGAACCTGCGGGACGCACTGGAGAAGCTGCAGCTCAACGACGCGGCGCTGACGTGGGAGCCGGAGACCTCGGTGGCGCTGGGCTTCGGTTTCCGGTGCGGCTTCCTGGGTCTGCTGCACATGGAGATCACCCGCGAGCGGTTGGAGCGCGAGTTCGACCTCGACCTGATCTCGACCTCGCCCAACGTGGTCTACCGCGTGCGCAAGGACGACGGGGCCGAAATGACGGTGACGAACCCGTCGGACTGGCCCGAGGGCAAGGTGGCCGAGATCTACGAGCCGGTGGTCAAGACCACCATCATCGCGCCCAGCGAGTTCATCGGCTCCATCATGGAGCTGTGCCAGTCGCGGCGCGGCGAACTCGGCGGCATGGACTATCTGTCGCCCGAGCGCGTCGAACTGCGCTACACGATGCCGTTGGGGGAGATCATCTTCGACTTCTTCGACGCGTTGAAGTCGCGCACCCGCGGATACGCCAGCCTGGATTACGAGGACGCCGGCGAGCAGCAGTCGCAGCTGGTCAAGGTCGACATCCTGTTGCAGGGCGAGGCCGTCGACGCGTTCAGCGCTATCGTGCACAAGGATTCGGCGTTCGCCTACGGCAACAAGATGACCACCAAGCTCAAGGAGCTCATCCCGCGCCAGCAGTTCGAGGTGCCGGTGCAGGCCGCGATCGGCTCGAAGATCATTGCCCGCGAGAACATCCGGGCCATCCGCAAGGACGTGCTGTCCAAGTGCTACGGCGGCGACATCAGCCGTAAGCGCAAGCTGCTGGAGAAGCAGAAGGAGGGCAAGAAGCGGATGAAGACCATCGGTCGGGTCGAGGTCCCGCAGGAGGCCTTCGTGGCCGCGCTGTCCACCGATTCTGCGGCCGACAAGGGCACCAAGAAGTAGCGCTGACGCTTCAGATGTACATCGCGGGGTCGATGTAGCTGGTGGGGTCGACGGCCTGCTCGCGTTCCTTGGCGGAGCGCTGCCGCACCACCGCCGGGATGCCGGTCGCGATCGACTCGGCCGGCACGTCCCGGGTGACGACGGCGTTGGCGCCGACCGCGCTGTCGTCGCCGATGGTCAACGGTCCCAACACCTTTGCACCGGCGCCGATGGTGACCCGGTTGCCGATGGTGGGATGTCGTTTGACCTGTTGCAGCGTGCGGCCACCGAGAGTCACCCCGTGATAGAGCATCACGTCGTCGCCGATCTCGGCGGTCTCGCCGATCACCACGCCCATGCCGTGGTCGATGAAGAACCGCCGGCCGATGGTGGCGCCGGGGTGGATCTCGATCCCGGTGACGGCGCGGACGGCCTGCATGAGGATCCGCGCGGGGCCGCGCAGCGCCGGCCGGGCCCACATCCGATGCGCCAGTCGATGCGCCCAGATGGCATGCAGACCGGAGTACACCAGCGCGTTCTCCACGTCCCCGCGCGCGGCCGGGTCGTGGGCTCGGGCGTTTCGCAGGTCTTCACGCAGCGTGGCCAACAGCGCCATAGGTCCTCAGTCCCGGATGTGTTCGAACAGCGGTGTCGACACGTAGCGTTCACCGAAGTCGGGGACGATGACCACGATCTGCTTGCCCGCGTTCTCCGGGCGTCTGGCCAATTCGAGTGCGGCCCAGACGTTTGCGCCCGCCGAGATGCCGCCCAGGATGCCCTCGTCGGTGCCCAGCGCGCGGGCGATCCGGATCGAGTCCTCGAAGGTGGCGTCCACGATCTCGTCGTAGACACCGCGGTCGAGCACCTCGGGGATGAAGTTGGCGCCGATGCCCTGGATCTTGTGCGGACCGGGGTCGCCACCGTTGAGGATGGCCGAATCCAGCGGTTCCACGCCGACGATCTTGACCTCGGGCTTGCGTGCCTTGAGGAAGCGGCCGACGCCGGTCAGGGTACCGCCGGTGCCGATGCCGGCGACGAAGATGTCGACGGCGCCGTCGGTGTCGGTCCAGACCTCCGCACCGGTGGTGCGTTCGTGGATGTCCGGGTTGGCGGGGTTGGCGAATTGGTCTGCGGCCACCGCGTTCTCGGTCTCGGAGATGATCTGCTTGGCGCGCGCCACGGCGCCGGCCATCCCCTCCGAGCCCGGGGTCAGGACGATCTCGGCGCCGAAGGCGCGCAGCATCACGCGGCGCTCGGTCGACATCGTGTCGGGCATGGTCAGGATCACCCGGTAACCGCGGGCGGCGCCGACCATGGCCAGCGCGATGCCGGTGTTGCCGCTGGTGGCCTCGACGATGGTGCCGCCGGGGCGCAGCGCGCCGGCAGCCTCGGCCGCGTCGATGATGGCGACGCCGATGCGGTCCTTGACACTGTTGGCCGGGTTGTAGAACTCGAGCTTGGCCAGCACCTGCGCACCGAGGCCTTCGGTGAGGCGGTTGAGCCGGACCAGCGGCGTGCGCCCGACCAATTCGCTGACGTCGTTGTAGATAGTGCCCATGACCGCCCTTCTGATGCAGCTCAGATTCGTCAGATCGAGACTAGCGGGTGCCGGTGAACCTGTCGGCAACGCAGCCCTCCCGTGCCCATCTCGCGGCCGTCAGGCAAGGTGGGATTGTGACCGCCAACGAGAACGTTCTCCTCGTACATTGGCACGATCTGGGCCGCTACCTGGGCGTTTACGGAAACCCCGACGTGCACAGCCCCTGTCTGGACGCGCTGGCGGGCGAGGGCGTGCTGTTCACCCGGGCCCATGCGACCGCGCCGCTGTGTTCGCCGTCGCGGGGATCGCTGTTCACCGGCCGCCATCCGCACAGCAACGGCCTGGTCGGGTTGGCCCACCACGGGTGGGAATACCGGTCCGGAGTCCGGACGCTGCCCGCGTTGCTTTCCGAATCTGGCTGGCACACCGCACTTTTCGGTATGCAACACGAGTCGAGCTTCCCGTCGCGGCTGGGCTTCGACGAGTTCGACGTGTCCAATTCGTACTGCGAGTACGTCGTCGCACGTGCCATCGAGTGGCTGCGCCGCCCGCCGGCGCGGCCCTTCCTGTTGACCGCCGGATTCTTCGAGACCCACCGGCCCTATCCGCACGACCGCTACGAACCGGCGGATCCGTCGACGGTGCGGGTCCCGGACTATCTGCCCGACACCCCGGAGGTGCGTCAGGATCTCGCTGATTTTTACGGGTCGATCACCGTGGCCGACGCGGCGGTCGGGCAACTGCTCGACACGTTGTCGGACACCGGACTCGACGAGAACACCTGGGTGGTCTTCGTCACCGACCACGGCCCGGCCCTGCCGCGGGCGAAGTCCACGCTCTACGACGCGGGCACCGGGATCGCGCTGATCGTCCGGCCGCCGCGGTCGCGGAATGCGGCCCCGCGCATTTGTGACGAACTCTTCAGCGGGGTGGATCTGTTGCCCACGCTGCTCGATGTCCTCGGCGTCGAGGTGCCCGCGGAGGTGGAGGGAGTTTCCCAAGCCGAAAATTTGCTGAAGAATGGCGAAGAAATGCGGTCGGCGGTGTATACGAGCAAGACTTATCACGATTCTTTCGACCCCATTCGAGCCATTCGTACCAAGGAATACAGCTATATCGAGAATTACGCGGACCGGCCCGTCCTGGACCTGCCGTGGGACATCGCGGACAGCGCTCCCGGGCGGGCATTGGCCGGTCAGATCGACGGCCCTCGACCGCGGCGCGAACTCTACGATCTGCGCACCGATCCACGCGAGCTGAACAACCTGTTGACCAGTGCGGACAGCGAGGAAATGGAATCGGTCGCGCAGGAGTTCGCGCTCCGGCTCAACGAGTGGCGCGAGGACACCGGCGATGTCATTCCGTCGGAGTTCGCGGGCACCCGGATCTCGGACCGCTATACCCGCACCTATGCGCATATCAAGGGTATTCCCTATCCGAGTCGGTCGGCGGCCTTCGCGGAACGCGGCATGAAACCGCAGGACGAACAAGAGTTAAGTTCGGACTGAATAAAATCGCCGCGGTGCGCGGTCGGATTGAATTGCTATTAGGCTTCCGCGAATGTCCGAGACACCGACGGCGTACCTCGTCCTGGCCTCACAGCGCAGCGGCAGCACGCTGCTGGTGGAATCCCTGCGGGCCACCGGGGTCGCCGGCGAACCGCAGGAGTTCTTCCAGTACCTGCCCCGCACCAGCATGTCCCCGCAGCCGCGGGAGTGGTTCGCCGACGCCGAGGACCCCACGATCCTGAGTCTGCTGGACCCGCTCATCGAGGGGACGCCGGATCTGGCGCCGGCCGAGATCTGGCGCGACTACATCCGCACGGTCGGCCGGACCCCCAACGGGACCTGGGGCGGCAAGCTGATGTGGAACCAGGTCCCGCTGCTGCTGCAGCGCGCCAAGAACCTGCCGGACCGCTCCGGGGAGGGCCTGCTGGCCGCCATCCGCGACGTGGTCGGTACCGATCCGGTGCTCGTGCACGTATACCGGCCCGACGTGGTCTCCCAGGCGGTGTCGTTCTGGCGGGCCGTGCAGACCCGGGTCTGGCGCGGGCGGCCCGACCCGGTCCGCGACGCGCGCGTCGAGTACCACGCCGGGGCCATCGCGCACGTGGTGAGGATGTTGCGCGACCAGGAGGAGGGCTGGCGCAAATGGTTCGCCGAGGAGGACGTGCATCCCATCGACGTGCCGTATCCGGTGCTGTGGCGCAACCTGACCCAGACCGTGGGCACGGTGCTCGAGGCGCTCGGCGAGGATCCCCGGTTGGCGCCGGCCCCGGTGCTGGAACGCCAGGCCGACCAGCGTTCCGACGAGTGGGTGGAGCGCTATCGCGCCGACGCCGAACGCGACGGCCTACCGCTGTGAGCGCGCGACGAACCGGCCGTCGCCACCTAGGGTGGTCGGAAGGTGTCCAACCGCAGAGGGAGCGTCGATGACGAGCACCGCACTGGCCGAACAGCAGCTGTCCACCGCGATGCGGGAGGGCTCGGAGGCCGAGCACGATGCCGCGGAGAACTCGGATTTCACCGTGGAACTGCTGGCCGGTCGGATCAACGCGGCGGGTTACACCGCCTACCTGCAGCGGCTGCACACCGTCTACGTGGCGCTCGAGGACGCGATCTCAGCGCGGCGCGGCGACCCCGCGGTGGCCGCGGTCTATGACCCCGCGGTGGAGCGGCGCGCCGCGCTGGAAGCCGACCTCGACCACTGGGCGCCCGGTGCGCCGTACGGCACCGACAGCGTCGCGGCCGCCGAGTACGCCGAGCGGCTGCGCAGCCGCGACTGGGGCGGCGACCTGCTGGCCCATCACTACACCCGCTACCTCGGCGATCTGTCCGGCGGACAGGCGATCGGCCGGATCCTCGAGCGCAGCTTCGACCTCGACGGTGCCGGTACGGCGTTCTACGAGTTCCCCGACATCGCCAAGATCAAGCCGTACAAGGACGCCTACCGCGCCCGCCTCGACCAGCTCGACCTCAGCCCCGCCGACAAGGCGCGCGTGGTCGACGAGGTGAAGGTGGCGTTCAACCTGAACCAGTCGTTGTTCGACGAGCTCGGCGAGAACCTGGCGGCCTACCGGCGCTAGCCGCTACGTCGCCGCCGCTACATCGGGGCGTTGGCGGGCACGAACACCCCGGAGCTGTCGGCCTCCTCCTCGGCGCGGATCACGTGCACCACGGCGTTGATCAATGCCAGGTGGGTGAACGCCTGCGGGAAGTTGCCCAGGTGCCGTCCGGTGCGGGGTTCGATCTCCTCGGCGTAGAGGTGCAGCGGGCTGGCGAACGAGAGCAGCCGCTCGCACAGATGCCGGGCGCGGTGGATCTCGCCGATCTCGACCAGGGCCGACACCAGCCAGAACGAACAGATGGTGAAGGTGCCCTCCTCGCCGCTCAGCCCGTCGTCGGTCTCCTCGACGCGGTACCGCAGCACCAGCCCGTCGTGGGTCAACTCGTCGGCGATGGCCAGCACGGTGGCGCGGATGCGGGGGTCGTCCGGCGGCAGGAACCGGGTCAGCACGGCCAGCAGCAGCGAGGCGTCCAGCGCCGGCTCGCCGTAGCGCTGAGTGAGCACGCCGCGCTCGTCGACCCCGTGGCGCAGCACGTCGTCCTTGATCTCCTCGGCGATGGCGCGCCACTGCTGGGCGTAGCTCTTCTCGCCCTGTAGTTCGGCGAGCTTGGAGCCGCGGTCCAGCGCCACCCAGCACATGATCTTGCTGGAGGTGAAGTGCTGCGGTTCGCCGCGCACCTCCCAGATCCCGCGGTCCGGTTCGCGCCAGTGCTTGATGGCCTCCTCGACCTGCTTCTTGAGCACCGGCCACAGCGTCTCGGGAATCTGCTCGCGGGATTTGGTGTGCAGGTACACCGAGTCGAGCATGGTGCCCCAGATGTCGTGCTGCATCTGGTTGTAGGCGCCGTTGCCGATCCGCACCGGCCGCGCGTTGTCGTAGCCGGACAGGTGGTGCAGTTCGTCCTCGACGAGGCTGCGTTCCCCGCCGACGCCGTACATCACCTGCAACGGATGCCGTTCGCCGTTGTTGGCGCCGGAGACGTCGGCGATGAACGAGAAGAAGTCGTCGGCCTCGCGGTCCAGGCCCAGGGTGTACAGCCCCCACAGCGCGAACGTCGAGTCCCGCACCCACGCGTAGCGGTAGTCCCAATTGCGTTCGCCCTGCGGCGTTTCCGGCAGCGACGTGGTGCTCGCCGCCAGCAGGGCGCCGGTCGGGGAGTAGGTCAGCCCCTTCAGCGTCAGCGCGCTGCGCTGCAGATAGGACCGCCACGGATGGTCCGGGAAGTCGCCGATGTTGATCCACTGCCGCCAGGCCTCGCTGGTCTTCCACATCTTCTCGGCGGCTTCTTCGTAGGTCTGCGGCGCCGGATGCTTGGACCAACTCAGCGCGACGAACACGTTGTCGCCCTCGGTCAGCCGGGTGCGCGCCCGGGCCTGATGGCCCTCCAGGCCCAGCCGCAGGTTGGTGGTCAGCCGCAGGGTCGGATGCGCGTCGGCGTCCCGGCTGGCCCGGGCGATGGCCTCGCCGTAGGCGGCCGCGGAGTACTCCCAGGTGGCGGGGATGCGGTGGTAGTCGAACGACGGCTCGCAGTTCATCACCAGCTCGACCGTGCCGGAAACGCAGCGCACGGTGCGCAGCAGGATGTGTTCGGCGTCCCAGTCCATCGGGGTGCGGCGGTGCGTGCGCGACCGGGACTCGATGTCGTGCCACGGCCCCATCACCAGGGCCTCCCGCACGATCAGCCAGCCGGTGTGGGTCTGCCAGGTGGTCTCGAGGATGAGGCTGCCCGGCAGGTAGCGCCGCGCCGAGGGCACCGATACTCCGTACGGCCCGAGCCGGAAGTGGCCCGCGCCGCGGTCCAGGATGGCGCCGAAGACGCTGGGCGAGTCCGGCCGCGGCACGCACAGCCACTCCACGGAGCCGGCCGAACTGATCAGGCAGGTGTTCTCGCAGTCCGACAGGAACCCGTAGTCGGCGATCGGCGGGAACGCGTTGCGCAGCGGACCCGACGGCACGTAGGGCACGGGCGCGGTGGCAGTGAAGGGCGGGCTCTGGTTGGTCCCGGTGTCAATTGCCATTGGCACATCATCGGCTCTCGACGCTGCCGGCGTCCACTTAACCCCCACTTGCACCCGGGCTGGGCGGGCGTTGCCGGACGGTGCTCGTAGGGTGGTGGCGATGGACGGGTTTCTGAGTTGGTGGGACGGCGTGGAGCTGTGGCTGTCCGGCCTGGACTTTGTGCTGCAGACGCTGGTGGTGATGCCCGTCGTGCTCGCGTTGGCCTACGGCGCCGCCCTGCTGCTCGATGCCGTGCTGGGGAACACCATCCGGGTGAGCAACCGCCTCACCGCCGCCGTTCGGGGCGGTCGACAAGCCGACGGGGACGGGGAGTGAAATCCATGCCGCGATCACGGGTGACCTTGGCGTTGGTGCTGCTGGTGGTGTTCGTCGTGGTGATGTGGCTGCTGACGCGCTGACCGGTCGGTGCCTCGCCGGGTGATCCGGCACCATTCTGTTACGCTTCCCGCCATGCGCTCAGCGTCCGGCAACAAGCGTGGCCATGTCTTGGCCCTCATTGCCGTGGGTTTCTCCGCTGTCGCCGATGTCTGCTGTTGTCGCTGATCACCAGTCCGCCTGCGGTCTGGCGTCGGTGCGAGCTGCGTCGTAGCTTCGAGTGCTGAGCCGTCGTCTTTCCGTTTTGGACTCCGATTTTCCCTACAGTCCACTTTGAGGAAAGGCCTTTCATGCGCAATGTCCTGTCGTCGAGCAAACGCCTGAGCGCGCTCACCGCGCTGGCCCTGACGACCACCCTGGTCGCGGCCTGCGGCGGCGGAGCCAGCGATGTCGCCGGCGGGGGCGCGGCTCCCGACGCCGACACCACGCTCACGCTCGTGGCCTACGCGGTCCCGGAGCCGGGCTGGTCGAAGGTGGGCCCGGCGTTCGCGGCCACCCCCGAAGGCGAGGGAGTCGGGGTGACGGCGTCCTACGGCGCCTCCGGGGACCAGTCCCGCGGCGTGGAGTCCGGCAAGCCCGCCGACGTCGTCAACTTCTCCGTCGAGCCCGACATCACCCGTCTGGTCGAGGCCGGCCTGGTCGACGAGGACTGGAACAGCAGCGCCCACAAGGGTGTGCCGTTCGGTTCGCTGGTGACCCTCGCGGTGCGCGAGGGCAACCCGAAGAACATCCAGACTTGGGACGACCTGCTGCGCGACGACGTCGAGGTGATCACGCCCAGCCCGCTGAGTTCCGGGTCCGCCAAGTGGAACCTGCTCGCGCCGTACGCGGTCAAGAGCAACGGCGGCCAGGACCACGAGGCCGCCATCGCGTTCGTCGAAGAACTGGTCAAGGACCACGTCAAGCTGCGCCCCGGTTCGGGCCGCGAGGCCACCGACGTGTTCCGGCAGGGCACCGGCGATGTGCTGCTGGCCTACGAGAACGAGGCGTTGAACTTCGACCTCGAGTACGTCAACCCGGCGCAGACCTTCAAGATCGAGAACCCGGTCGCCATCGTCAACACCAGCAAGCACGTCGAGGAGGCCCGGCGGTTCGTGAACTTCCAGTTCACCCCCGAGGCGCAGCGGCTGTGGGCCGAGGCCGGTTTCCGGCCCGTCGACCCGGCGGTGTCCGAGGAGTTCGCCGAGAAGTTCCCGGCCCCGGAGAAGCTGTGGACCATCGACGATCTCGGCGGCTGGGACGAGGTCGACGCCAAGCTGTTCGACAAGGACCACGGCACCATCACCCAGATCTACAAGCAGGCCACTGGATGACGGCTCTCGTCGACCCCGAGCCGGCCGCCTCGGCGGCCGGGCGGGGGCTTCGGTTGCCGGGGCGCCGCGACCGCGGATCGTTGCAGATCGGCCTCGCGGTGCTGTGGTTGTCACTGATCGTGCTGCTGCCGCTGGCCGCGATCATGTGGACGTCGGCCCAGGGCGGCTGGGACGCGTTCTGGGCGGCGGTCACCACCCCGTCGGCGCTGGCGTCGTTCCGGGTCACCCTGACGATCTCGGTGATCGTGACCGTGGTCAACGCCGTCTTCGGGTTGCTGATCGCCTGGGTGTTGGTGCGCGACGACTTTCCGCTCAAAAGCGCCGTCGACGCGATCATCGACCTGCCGTTCGCGTTGCCGACGATCGTGGCCAGCCTGGTGCTGCTGTCGCTCTACGGGCCGGGCAGCCCGGCGGGCATCCACATCCAGCACACCGCCTGGGGCGTGGGCCTGGCCCTGGCGTTCGTCACGCTGCCGTTCGTGGTGCGCGCGGTGCAACCGGTCTTGCTGGAACTGGACCACGAGGTCGAGGAGGCCGCGGCCTCGCTGGGCGCGAACAACCTGACGATCTTTGTGCGGGTGATCCTGCCCGCGCTGGCGCCGGCGCTGCTTTCCGGTGCGGGCCTGGCGTTCTCGCGGGCCATCGGCGAGTTCGGGTCGATCGTGCTGATCGGCGGGGCCATCCCGGGCAAGACCGAGGTCTCCTCGCAGTGGATCCGCACCCTGATCGAGAACGACGACCCGGTGGGTGCGGCCGCCATCTCGATCGTGCTGCTGGTGATCTCGTTCGCGGTGCTGTTCGTGCTGCGCTACCTCGGGGCGCGGGCCGCCCGGCGGGAGGCGACGAGCGGATGATGCTGTCCAAGCCCGCCCGCCTGGCGCTGCGCCTGGTCGCCTCGCTGTACATCTTTGCGCTGCTGGTGGTGCCGCTGGGCGCCATCCTGTGGCGCGCCTTCGCGCCCGGGCTCGGCGAGTTCTGGGCCTCGATCACCACCCCGGCGGCGCAGTCCGCGCTGCAGCTGTCGCTGCTGGTGGTGGCGATCGTCGTGCCGCTGAACGTCATCTTCGGCGTGCCCACCGCGATCGTGTTGGCGCGCAGGCGCTTCCGCGGCAAGAGCGCGCTGCAGGCGATCATCGACCTGCCGTTCGCGGTGTCGCCGGTGGTGATCGGTGTCGCGCTGATCGTGCTGTGGGGCAGCGCGGGCCTGTTCGGGTTCGTGGAGAACAACCTGGGGCTGAAGATCATCTTCGGGTTCCCCGGCATCGTGCTGGCCAGCCTGTTCGTCACCATCCCGTTCGTCATCCGCGAGGTGGAACCGGTGCTGCACGAGGTGGGCACCGATCAGGAGGAGGCCGCGGCCATGCTGGGCGCCGGCTGGTGGCAGACCTTCTGGCGGATCACCCTGCCGTCCATCCGCTGGGGCCTGACCTACGGGGTGGTCCTCACGGTGGCCCGCACCCTCGGGGAGTTCGGCGCGGTGCTGATGGTGTCGTCGAACCTGCCCGGCCAATCGCAGACCCTGACGCTGCTGGTGCACGACCGCTACGTTCTGGGCAATCCCTATGGCGCCTACACCATCTCGATCGTATTGATGGCGGTGGCGTTGATCGTGCTCGTCGCGCAGATCCTGTTCGACTCGCAGCGCTCCCGAGGCCAGACCGAAGAATGAGCAAGGAGACCCATCCGATGACCGAGAACGCCATTTCGGTAGTGGGCGCCAACAAGCGCTATGGGAGTTTCACCGCCCTGGACAACGTCGACTTCGTGGTGCCCACCGGCTCGCTGACGGCACTGCTGGGACCCAGCGGTTCCGGCAAGTCGACGCTGCTGCGCGCCATCGCCGGCCTCGACGAACCCGACACCGGGACCATCACCATCAACGGTCGCGACGTCACCCGGATCCCCCCGCAGAAGCGCGAGATCGGTTTCGTCTTCCAGCATTACGCGGCGTTCAAGCATCTGTCGGTGCGCGACAACGTGGCCTTCGGGCTCAAGATCCGCAAGAAGCCGAAGGCCGAGATCAAGGAGCGGGTCGACAACCTGCTCGAGGTCGTCGGGCTGGCCGGGTTCCAGAACCGCTATCCGAATCAGCTCTCCGGCGGCCAACGGCAGCGGATGGCCCTGGCCCGCGCGCTCGCCGTCGACCCGGAGGTGCTGCTGCTCGACGAGCCGTTCGGCGCCCTGGACGCCAAGGTGCGCGACGACCTGCGGACCTGGCTGCGACGGCTGCACGACACGGTGCACGTCACCACCGTGCTGGTCACCCACGATCAGGCCGAGGCGCTCGACGTCGCCGACCGCATCGCCGTGCTCAACAAGGGGCGCGTCGAGCAGGTGGGCTCGCCGACCGAGGTCTACGACCAGCCCGCCAACGCGTTCGTCATGTCGTTCCTGGGCACGGTCTCGGCGCTGAACGGAATCCTGGTGCGCCCGCACGACATTCGCGTCGGGCTGAACCCGGACATGGCCGTCGCGGTGGACGACTCCGCGGAGGACACCGGCGTCACCAAGGCCACCATCGACCGGATCGTGGTGCTCGGCTTCGAGGTCCGCGTCGAGCTGACCAGCGCGGTCAACAATGCACCGTTCACCGCGCAGATTACCCGCGGCGACGCCGAGGCGCTGAACCTGGCGGCCGGCGACACGGTGTACGTCCGGGCCACCCGCGTGCCCCCGATCGCGGGCGACGCCCAGAGCGCGCCCGAACAGGCCGTGCGCCTGCCCAACTGAGCGCCCCCTTTTCCAGCGCGAACGTGCGCGTCCCCGGGAAACGCGCCGAGGAATTTACGTCGTTTGCGCACGTTCGCGCCAGGGGAGATTCCCTGAGTCAGGCCGCGACCCGCTGATCCAGCGCCGCGTCGTAGCGATCCAGCACCGTCGCCGCGACCAGGTTGTGCGAGCCCAACGGCTCGGCCACGGTGATCCCTTGGCCGGCGGCGTAATCCAGGATGCGGTCGGTGATGCGGCCGTGCGCCAGGAACCACGGCGCGATGACCACCCGGCGCGCACCCGCGGTCCGCAGCCGCAGCGCGACCTCGGCCAGGTTCGGGTTGGGGCCCGCGGCAAAGGCGGTACGCGCTCCGGCCCAACGGGTTCCGGCGAGCAGCATCTTGGCCACCGTCGCCGTCCGGGCGTTCGCGAGCTCGTTGGACGAGCCCACCGACACCACCATCACGCCGATCTCGTCGTCGTCCCCGGAAACCCCGGCCTCGCTGAGCCGCTGGCGCAGCACCGTCAGCAACGCCGGGTCCTCGCCGAGCACCGGCGCCTGCAGCACGTCGGCGCCGGCGGCGGCGATCATCTCCGGGATGTCCACCCGGGCGTGGAAGGCGTTGGCCAGCAGCAGCGGCGACACCACCGCGGGCCGGTCCAGCGCGACGAGCACGTCGCGCAGATTCGGCGCGTTCTGCTCGCAAAACGCCACCCGCACATCGAGTTCGGGGCGCAACCGACGGATCCGGCCCGCCACGGCGTGCGTCACCGCCGGCGAGCGCGGATCGGCGCTGCCGTGGGCGGTCAGGACAAGGGTGGGGGACCAGGTCACGAAGCGTGCAGTCCGCATTCGGTCTTGGCCTGCCCCTGCCAACGTCCGCTGCGCGGATCGGAGCCCGGTGCGGGCTTGGCGGTGCACGGCGCGCAACCGATGGACGGGTAGCCCTCGTCGACCAGGGTGTTCACCAGAATGCCGTTGGCTTCGATGTAGTCCTGCATCTGCTCGTCGGACCAGGCGGCGATCGGGTTGATCTTCACCAGGCCGAACGCCTCGTCGAACGAGATCAGCGGGGCGTTGGCGCGCGTCGGCGACTCCACCCGGCGGATGCCGGTCACCCACGCCGAGTAGTTGGACAGCGCCTTCGACAGCGGCTCCACCTTGCGCATCCGGCAGCACGCCGCGGCGTCGCGGGCGAACAGGTCCTTGCCGTGCAGTTCATCCTGCTCGGCGACGGTGTGCTCGGGCGTGACGTTGACGATATTGACGTCGTAGACCATCTCCGCGGCGTCGCGGGTGCCGATGGTCTCGGCGAAGTGGTAGCCGGTGTCGAGGAACAAGATGTCGACCCCGGGCCGCACCTTGGCCGCCATCTCCACCAGCACCGCGTCCTGCATGTTCGACGCCACCACGTAGTGGCCCGCGAAGTGCTCGTCGGTCCAGCGCAACAATTCCTCGGCGCCGGCGCCCGCCAGTTCCGCGGCGCCGCGGGCGGCGAGCTCCCGCAGTTCGGTCTCGGTGGCGTGGTTTGCCTCAACAGTCATCAGCGTCTCACTTCAAATCGTCATCGTCGGCCCGAACGGCCCACTCTGCGAAACGCTCCTGGCTGCCGCGTTGTTTCACGAAGTTGCGCACCACCCGCTCGATGTAGTCACCGAGCTCGCTGGCCAGCACCTTGTGTCCACGCAGCTTGCGGCCGAAGCCACTGTCGAGCCCCAGGGCACCGCCCAGGTGCACCTGGAAACCCTCCTCGGGGCCGTCACCGTCGTCGACCATCTGCCCCTTGAAGCCGATGTCGGCGACCTGGATGCGGGCGCACGAGTTGGGGCAGCCGTTGATGTTCACCGTGACGGGAACGTCCAGCTGGGTGTTGAGGTCCTCGAGGCGACGCTCGAGTTCGGGCACCAGATGCTGGGCGCGCCCGCGGGTGTCGGCGAAGCTGAGCTTGCAGTACTCGATGCCCGTGCAGGCCATCAGGTTCTTGCGCCAGTGCGACGGGCGGGTCTCCAGGCCCAGCGCGTCCAGGCCGTCGCGCAGCGCGTCGAGCTTGTCGTCGGCGACGTCGAGGATGATCAGCTTCTGGTACGGGGTGAAGCGGATGCGGTCGGAGCCCGCCGCGGCGGCCAGGTCGGCGACCTGGGTCAGCAGCGTGCCGGTGACGCGGCCCGCGATCGGCGCCACACCCACGGCGTTGAGGCCGTTCTTGGTGCGCTGCACGCCGACGTGGTCGACGGTGTGCTTGACCGGCTCGGGCGCGGGGCCGTCGATCAGCGGCCGCTTGAGGTACTCCTCCTCGAGCACCTTCCGGAATTTTTCGGTACCCCAGTCCTTGATCAGGAACTTCAGCCGGGCCTTGGACCGCAGCCGGCGGTAGCCGTAATCGCGGAACACCGAGGTGACGCCCTCCCAGACGTCGGCGACCTCGTCGAGCGGGACCCAGGCGCCGAGGCGCTTGGCCAGCATCGGGTTGGTCGACAGCCCGCCGCCGACCCACAGGTCGAAGCCGGGTCCGTGCTCGGGATGGTGCACGCCGATGAACGACACGTCGTTGATCTCATGGGCGACGTCCTGCAGGCCCGAGATCGCGGTCTTGTACTTGCGCGGCAGGTTGGAGAACGCCGGGTTGCCGATGTAGCGGCGCACGATCTCGTCGAGCGCCGGGGTGCCGTCGATCACCTCGTCCAGGGAATCGCCGGCCAGCGGGGAGCCCAGCATGCCGCGCGGGCAGTCGCCGCAGGCCTCCATGGTCTGCAGGTTGTGCTCGGCGAGGCGCCGCCAGACCTCCGGCACGTCCTCGATGCGCAGCCAGTGGTACTGCAGGTTGCCGCGGTCGGTGATGTCGGCGCTCTCGCGGCAGAAGTCGATGGAGATCTGGCCGAGGGTGCGCAGCGCGGCCGCGGACATGGCGGCCCCGTCGGTGCGGACCCGCATCATGAAGTACTCGGCTTCCAGCAGGTCGGCGTTGTCGTCGCCGGTCCAGGTGCCGTCGTAGCCCTCGGTGCGCTGGGTGTAGAGGCCCATCCAGCGGAACCGGCCGCGCAGGTCGTCCTTTGCGATGCTGGAAAAGCCCTGCTTGGAGTAGACGTTGATGATGCGGTCGCGCACGTTCAGCGCGTCGTCGTCCAGCTTGAACTGCTCGTTGTGGTTCAGCGGATCGCGTTCACCCAGCGCCCACTGTCCCTCGGAGCGGGGTTTCTTGGCGGGCCGGGCCGCAGCCTTCTGCGGGGCTTCGGTGGTCTCAGTCAATTGAGGCTCCTCATATCAAGGAGCTGGCGATCGGTGTGCGCACATCTACCGGTGGCTGTTCCGGCAGCGCAGGTCCGGTGGCCAGCTGTACGTACAGGTGGGCAGGGCTTCCGAAGTCAGCGCGTTACGGCAGACAAGAACAGGTGCAAACGCGCTTGAAATCGACATGCCGACGCGCCACCAGAGAAACTCGGTGGGTCAAGCTGCGTACGGCGGTCACGCGGCCATTCTGCCATGAACCACCCGTGACCTCCCAATCAGGCCAGATTTCCGCTCGCGGTGAACGAAACCCATCGTCTGGGACACTGGCCATCATGACGATGCGGGCGCTGCAGATCCCCTCGCCCGAGTTCGAGCTGACTCGCGGCGGCTCGTTCGGCATCTACGTGCACGTACCGTTCTGCGCGACGCGCTGCGGCTACTGCGACTTCAACACCTACACGCCGGGCGAACTCGGGGGTGCGACGCCCGAGGGCTGGCTCGAGGCGCTGCGCGTCGAGTTGGCGCTCGCCGCGCGCCGGCTGCCCGGTCCGGCGGTCGACACGGTGTTCGTCGGCGGCGGGACCCCGTCGCTGCTGGGCGGTGCCGGGCTGGTCGCGGTGCTCGACGCGATCCGCGCCGAGTTCACCCTGGCCGACGACGTCGAGGTCACCACCGAGGCCAACCCCGAGTCGACCTCGCCGGAGTTCTTCGCCGCCATCCGCGGCGCCGGGTTCACCCGCGTCTCGCTCGGCATGCAGTCGGTGGCCCCGGCGGTGCTGCGGGTGCTGGACCGGGTGCACTCCCCGGGCCGGGCGCTGGACGCCGCCCGCGAGGCCCGGGCCGCGGGCTTCGACCACGTCAACCTGGACCTCATCTACGGCACGCCCGGCGAGACCGACGACGACCTGCGCCGGTCGGTGGCCGCGGCGCTGGATGCCGGCATCGATCACCTGTCGGCCTACGCGCTGGTGGTCGAGGACGGCACCGCGCTGGCGCGCCGGGTGCGCCGCGGGGAACTGCCGGCCCCCGACGACGACGTGTTGGCCCGGCGTTACGAACTGCTCGACGGCTGGCTGGCCCAGTCCGGCCTGCAGTGGTACGAGGTGTCCAACTGGAGCCGCCCGGGTGCGGAGTGCCGGCACAACCTGGGCTACTGGGGCGGCGGCCAGTGGTGGGGCGCCGGGCCGGGTGCGCACGGCTTCGTCGGCGATACCCGGTGGTGGAATGCCAAGCACCCCAACGCTTATGCGCAGACCCTGACCGACGGCGCGTTGCCGATCGCGGGCTTCGAGGTGCTCGACGAGCGGGACCGGCACGTCGAGGACGTGCTGCTGCAGATCCGGATGCGCACCGGTCTGCCGCTGGCGCTGCTCGACGACGACGAACGTGAGCGCGCCCGCGCCGCCGTGGCCGACGGCCTGCTGACCGAGGCGGGCACGCGCCTGCGGCTGACCGACCGCGGCCGGCTGCTCGCCGACGGCGTGGTGCGCGACCTGCTGTCGGACTGAGTCAGGAGACCGAGACGCCCTCTTCGGCGGTCGCCGACGAGATCTCGTCATCGAGCAGTTCGATGATGCGGGCGGTCACCGCCGCGGCCGTAGGATGTTCCCACAGCAGCGTCGGCGGCAGCGACAGGCCGGTCTGCTTCTCCAACTGCCGCCGCAACGACACCGTCATGATCGAATCCACGCCGATCTCGACCAGCGGCAGCCGGGTGTCGACGCTGTCGGCGGGCAGCCCGAGTTCGCCCGCCACCGCCGAGAGCACTTGTTCGGCAACCCATTCCGGGGTGTCCATGTCGCCGGGCCCGACGGGTCCGGTGGGGGCCTCGCCGGCGGCGGCGGATTCGGCGACCGCGGCGGCCGCCACGTCGGCCAGGATCGGCACCGCCACCGCGTCCGGCAGCACCGGCAGCACCACCGGGTTCGCCTGCCCCGAGCGCATCGCCACATCCAGCGCGCGCATCGCGTCGTCGGCGCCGATGGTGTCCATGCCCAGCGCGTCGAGTTGGGCCGCAACGAATCCGGAGTCCGAACCCATGCCCAGCCCCCGCCAGGCGGTCCAGGCCACGCTGGTGGTGGCGTCGCCGAGTTCGCGGCGATGCCGGGCCAGCGCGTCCAGGAACGCGTTGCCGCAGGCGTAGGCGCCCTGTCCCGGGAAGCCGGCCAGATAGCCGCACGAGGAGAACAGCACCATCCAGTCCAGTTGCCCGGGCGGGAACACCTCGTGCAGGGCCAGCGCGCCGTCGACCTTGGGATGCATGGTCGTGGCGATCTCGTCGATCGTCGTGTTCGCCAGGAACACACCGGCTTCCACGCCCGCGGCGTGCACGACCCCGCGCACCGGCGGCAGCTCGGCCAGCAGCGCGCGCAGTTGATCGGCCGCACCGTCGGCGGCGATGTCCAACGCGGCGACGTGCACCGAGACCCCGCGTTCCTCGAGCGCGGCAACGGCGCGGATCTGCTGCTGGTTGTCCGCGGTGTCCCAGGTGGCGCGCGCCGGTAGCCCGGAGCGCGACAGCAGCACCAGGCGGCGGGCCCCGAGGTCGGCCAGCCGTTCGGCCATCCGCAGGCCCAACACGCCAGTGCCACCGGTGATCAGGTAGCTGCCCGCCGGTGAGCATTCCATCGGCGTACCGGTCGCAGACTCGAGGTGGCCCAGCCGCGCGGTCAGCGCCACCCCGTCGCGCACCACCACCACGGCGTGGCCGGGCAGGGTGGCCAGTGCCCCCAGCGGCAGGTGCTGCTCGGCGACGTCGAGCACGCCGCCCCACAGCTGCGGATGCTCGGTGGTGGCCACCCGCGACATGCCCCACAGCGGCGAGCGGTCGAAACCGCAGCCCTCGTGCACGCGCTGGGTCAGCGCCCACAATCGCGCGTCGATGCCCTTGTCCAGCAGGTGCTTCAGGGTTTCCAGCACGGTGTCCACCGCGGCGAGGGCGCTGTGGTCGGCGTCGGGCAGTACCAGCACGACGGCGTCGGCGCCCAGGTCGGCCGGGATCTCGGCCGGCTCGGCGTGCACGCTGGTGCTCACCCGCGCGGCGGCGAGGTCGCGGCGGCACCAGTCGAGCGTCTCGGCGTCGCCGCCGACCAGTGCCACATGCGCCGGCCGGGCCTGCTCGGCGTACTCCGTGGGGTGCCAATTGACCTGGTGCAGCACGCGATTGACATCACCGGCGGTGTTCTCGAGTTCCTCGAACGCCATGCCGCTGAGCAGCACCAGCGGGGTGCCGGTCAGGTCGGCGATGAGCACGTCGGTGCAGGTGGTTCCGGGCCGGCGCTGCACCTGCAGCAGCACCGAATCCGACGGTGCGGCAAGGATGCTCACCCGCTCGATGCGCGCCGGCATGCGCAGCCGGGGCGGCCCGTCGAACACGGTGGAGGCCACCGAGGTGGCCGCGTCGAGCAGGCCGGCCCAGGTGTCCGGCCGGGAGCCGTCGGGATTGGCCCGCACCTGCGCGAGGAATTCGCCGTCGCCCTGGCGCAGATCCACCACCTGCCAGCCGAAGCCCATCTCGGCCACGCCGAGCGTCGCGAGGCGCTCCACCACGTAGTCCGGTGGCAATTCGGTGCCGCAGCGGGCCCGGGCGGCGTGCTCGTCGAGCGGGGCGACCTCGGGATGCGGGTCGGCCGCGACCAGCGCGGTGGAGTGCGTCAGCCAGCCGCCGACGCCGGATTCGTCCTCGTCGACGAGGCGGCTGGCGATGCTCAGCGCCTGATCCTGCAGCACCACCTGCAGGTCGCGGGTGCGCGCCGGGGCCACCGGCGTGCGCAGGTGCACATCGGTGATGGCGCCACCGGCCGCGGTGTGAAAGGTGTTGAGCAGCACGGCCGCCGGGATGATCTCGGTGCCCTGCACCGGATGGTTGGCGGGGTAGGGCCGCGTCGCCATGTCGAGGCGGGTCTCCCACACCCGGGCCGGCACGCCGCCGGAGACCTCCAGCGGACCGCCCAGCAGGGTGTGGCTGTGCACATCGTGCAGGCCGCGCCCGCCCGGGGGAGCGCTCGGCGTGCGCCAGAAGTGCCGGTGCTGCCACTGGGTGCCGGGCAGATCGGGGGCCCACGGGCGCGCTGCTGCGCCGTGGTCCACCGGGGCGCCGTGGCAGTGCAGCGCGGCCACGGCCGCGGCGATGCTCCGAATGGGAGGTTGCTCGCGGCGCAGGACACCGACGGCGGCGTGCTCGTCGATTCCCAAGTGCAGCAACGTTTCTACGACCGAATGCGACACCACCGGGTGCGCGGAGACCTCCAGGAACAGGCGATGGCCGTCCTCGGCGGCCGCGGTGACCGCCTCGGCGAAGCGCACCCGGTCCCGCAGGTTGGCCACCCAGTAGTCGGGGCCGCGGGCCACCGTCGAGCGCGGGTCGGCCAGCGCGGTGGTGTACAGCGGCACCCGCGCGGGTCGCGACGGCGCCAAGGCGCCGGTGAGCCGGCCGAGTTCGCCGGTCAGCGCGTCCATGGCCGGGCTGTGGAAGGCGACGTCGGTCTTGACCCGGCGCACCATCACGCCGGCCTCGGTCCAGTCGGCGGCGATCTGTTCGACGGCGGCCTGGCGCCCGGAGATGACGGTGGACATCGGTGAGGAACTGATGGCCGCGACGACGTCGGTGCGCTCGACGAGGCGGCGCACCGCCTCGTCGAACGGCAATTGCACCAGCGCCATGGCCCCCTGGCCCAGCACGGCGCGGAAGCCGCGGGCCCGGTAGCACGCCACCGCGGCACCCTGGGCCAGGTCGAACACCCCGGCGGTCACGCAGGCGGCGACCTCGCCGACCGAATGCCCGATCACCGCGGCCGGGCGCACCCCCCGCGCGCGCAGCACGGCCGCCAGGCCGACCTGCATGGCGAAGGTCAACGCCTGGACCTGATCGGTGCCGCCCAGCTCCCCGGTGCTCAGCGCGGTGCGCGCGGAAAAGCCCAGCTCGGCGCCGAAGATCGGATCGATCTCGTCGATGACCGCGGCGAAGGCGGGTTCGGTGGCCAGCAGTTCGCGGCCCATCTCCGGCCAGTGCGAGCCGTGCCCGGAGAACACCCAGACCGCACCGTCGTCGGCCTGCGGCAGCACGTGGGCGACGACGACGGCCGGGTCGCGGACGTCGTTGGCGAGGGCCTGCAACCCGGCCACCAACTGCGCGCGGTCCTCGGCGATGACGGCGGCCCGCACGGGTTCGTGGGAGCGGCGCGCCCACAGCGCGGCGGCCACCTCCGAAACCTCCAGCGGGTGCTCGTCGAGATGGGTGGCCAGCGCCGCGGCCTGGGCGACCAGGCGCGGCTGCGAGCGCGCGGAGATCGGCACCGCGATCGGTCCCGCGACGTCGTCAGCCGACGGGGTCGCGGCGGCGGGTGCCTCCTCGAGCAGCACGTGGGCGATGGTGCCGCCGTAGCCGTAGCTGCAGACCGCGGCGCGCCGCGGGCGATCCGCGCGGCGCGGCCAGGCCTCGACCTCGGTGGGCACCCGCAGGCCGGTGGCGGCCCAGTCCACCGCGGGGGTCAGCGTCTGGATGCCGACGGTCGGCGGAATGGTCTCGTGGTGCAGGGCCAGCACGGCCTTGATCAGGCCGACGGCCCCGGCGCCGCCCTCGAGGTGGCCGGTGTTGGGCTTGACCGAACCGATGCGCGCGGGGTCGCCCTGGGGGCGCGCCGCGCCGTACACCTCGGCCAGCGCGCCCACCTCGACGGGATCGCCGGTGGGGGTGCCGGTGCCGTGCGCCTCGATGAAGTCGACGCTGGCGGGGTCGATCCCGGCGGTCCGGCAGGTCAGCCGGAACAGGTCGGCCTGCGCGGCGCCGTTGGGGGACATGATCCCGACGGTCCGACCGTCCTGGGCCACCGCGCCGCCGCGGACCACGGCCAGCACCCGGTCGCCGTCGCGCTCGGCGTCGGCGAGCCGCTTGAGCACGACCACGGCCGCACCCTCGCCGCGCCCGTAGCCGTCGGCCGCGGCGTCGAAGGTCTTGCAGCGGCCGTCGGGGGCGGTGGCGCCGGCCTGGTCGAGCACCCGGGTCAGCCCGGGCCCGATCAGCGCGCTGACGCCGCCGGCCAGCGCCAGCGAGGTCTCGCCGGCGCGCAGCAACTGGCAGGCCTGGTGCACGGCGACCAGCGAGGCCGCGCACGCCGCGTCCAACGCCACGCTGGGTCCGCGCAGATCCAGCAGGTGGGAGACCCGGTTGGCGATGCCGCACAGCGAGGTGCCGATCCCGGTCCACGCCTCGATGCCGGGCAGGTCCTCCATCAGCAACTTGCCGTAGTCGTCGGAGTTGACGCCCATCAGGACCGCGGTGTCGGAGCCGGCCAGTGCCCGGGGCGGCACCCCGGCGTGTTCGAGGGCCTCCCAGCTGACCTCGAGGGCCAGTCGCTGCTGGGGGTCCATCAACTCGGCCTCGCGCGGCGAGACCCCGAAGAACTCGGCGTCGAAGCCCGGCAGGTCGTCGATGAACGTGCCCAGCGTGGTGGTCTCGCCGAGCACGGCGGCGTTGCGCGGATCGCGCCGCAGGTAGGGCTCCCAGCGCTCGCTGGGCACCTCCCGCACGGCACTGCGCCCGTCGAGCAGGAACTGCCAGAACTGCGCGACGGTGGTGAGGTCGCCGGCGAGCCGACAGCCGATGCCGACGATCGCGATCGGTTCCGGGGTGGCGTCGCTCACAGTTGGCTGTGAAAACGCTTCGTGTTTCTGGCCGTTCGTGTTCATGTCAGTGAGAGTCCAAGTGCGCCAAGGGGTTTTGAGCAGGCCGAATCGACCTCGCCCGAGGTCGATCTTGGCATGTCGACCCGTCGAATTGGGGGCTACATCCATGCGGTGCGGGCGTCCGGTGTCTCATGTGTCCACCAGGGCGGCGATGATCTGTTTCTTGTCCACCTTTCCGACGGCGGTCTTCGGCAGCGACGGCATCGGGGCCAGCAGATCCGGCTTGGTGTGCGCGGACACTCCCCGCTCGTCGAGGAACCCGTTGAGTTCGGCCAGGGTGATCGGCGGTCCGTTGAAAACCACCGCGGCGCAGATTTTTTCGCCGAGGTATTCGTCGGGCAGCGCCACCGCGGCCGCGGCCGCGATCTTCGGGTGGGTGTGCAGGTGTTCCTCGAGGTCGGCGGCCGACACGGTCTCCCCGCCGCGATGGATGACGTCCTTGATGCGGCCGGTGACCTCCACATAGCCGGCGCGCGGGCCGTCGGTGAAGATCCGCACCCGGTCCCCGCTGCGGTAGAAGCCGTCCGGGCTGAAGGAGCGGGCGTTGGCCTCGTCGGCGCGGTAGTAGCCGTTGAGCGTGTAGGGGCCGCGGACCAGCAGTTCCCCTTCTTCACCGGGGGCCACCTCGACGCCGTTGTCGTCGACCACCTTCATCTCGTCGTGCGGTGACATGGGCCGGCCCTGGACGTTGTCGACGACGTCGATCGGGTCGCCCGGGCGGGTGAAGTTCAGCATGCCCTCGGCCATGCCGAAGATCTGTTGGGTGCCCGGGGACAGGTTCTCCCGGATGAAGCGCGCCTCGTCGGGCATCATCCGGGACCCGCCGACCTGGACCACCCGCAGCGACGTCGGCAGCACCGGTTCCCAGTCGCAGGCCTGCGCCCACAGCTTGGCCAGCGCGTTGACCAGGCCGGTGAGCGTCACCTGGTACTTGTCGATCAGCGCGAAGGCGGCCTCGGGGGACGGGTCGTCGGTGAAAACCGTTGTGGCGCCGACGGTCATCGAGCCCAGCAAGCCGGGGCAGGCCAACGGGAAGTTGTGCCCGGCCGGCAGCGCCACCAGGCACACGTCGTCGCCGGTCATCCCGTAGGCCTGGGCGCAGGCGATCGCGTTGTAGCGGTAGTCGTTGTGGGTGCGGGGGATGAGCTTGGGCAGACCCGTGGTGCCGCCGGAGACCAGCAGCAGCGCGGGCAGGCTCGCGTCGACCGCGGCGGGCTCGGAAACCGGTCCCGAATACTCGGTGACCGCCGTCCACGAGTGAAAATCGCCGGGTTCGCCGTCGACCAGGACGTGGGTCAGCCGCGGGTGCTCGGCCACCAGCCGGCGGGCCATGTCGCGGAAGTCGAACCCGCCGGCCCGATCGGTGATCACCATCCCGACCGCGCCGCTGACCTCGGCGAAATGGCCAAGTTCGGCGGTGCGGTGACCGGTCAGGCACATCACCGGAACAGCGCGGGCGCGCAGCAGACCGAACAGCGCCACCGCGAAGCGGCACGAGTTGGGCAGTTGCAGCAGGATTCGGTCGCCCGGGGCGATGCCCCGGGCCGTCAGGCCGGCAGCCGCCCGGTCGGCCAGCGCGTCGAGTTCGGCGAAGGTGTAGCTGATGCCCGCGTCAGCAATCGCGGTCCGTTGCGGCCAGCGGGCCGCGGCCTCGCTCAGCAGGGTGTCCAGCGGCTGATCGGTCCAATATCCGGCCTGCCGGTAGGTTTCCGCCCGGTCGGCCGGGAAGGGGACGAATCCCGTTCGGAGGTCGTCGATTTCGTTATCGACAGGGTGCTGCGTGTTCGGTGTTCCTGTACTCATCCCGTACCTGTACCGCCCTTCCGGGTAGGTGTGTCGGGACGATCATATATAGGGTAGCCTCCTCAAAGTTAGGGCAGCCTTTACTAAAACTTTGGGAGGGTCGATAAGTGGGTCGCTCCGCGACGAGTTCCCAGACCGTACATCAGCAGGTCGCTGATCTGCTCGGTGTCAGCCCGGACACCTTGGACCCCGAAGCCGACCTCATTGCTTCGGGTCTCGACTCCATTCGAATGATGTCGCTGTCGGGCCGCTGGCGGCGGCAGGGCCTCGACATCGGCTTCGCCGCGCTGGCCGAGACCCCGACGGTGGCCGCCTGGACCCGCCTGGTCGCCGAGCGCACCGAGGACAGCGCCGCCGAACCGGAGGAACCGGCCGAGCCGGCCCAGGACCTCGACGACAACGAACCATTCCCGCTGGCGCCCATCCAGCACGCGCTGTGGCTGGGCCGCAACGAGGAGCAGGCCCTCGGCGGCGTCGCCCCGCACCTCTATGTCGAGTTCGACGGCGAGGGCGTCGACCCGCGCCAGCTGCGCGTCGCCGCCGCCGCGCTGGCCCGCCGCCACCCGATGCTGCGGGTGGACATCCTGCCCGACGGCACCCAGCGGATCAGCGACCGGACGCTGCCGGTCACGGTGCACGACCTGCGCGACCTCGACGACGAGGCCGCCGATGCCCGGCTCGAGGAGATCCGGGACGCCAAGTCGCATCAGATCCTGCACGGCGAGGTCCTGGAGATCTCGCTGTCGCTGCTGGCCGACGGCCGGACCCGGCTGCACGTCGACATGGACATGTCGGCCGCCGACGCCGTGAGCTACCGCAACTTCATGGCCGACCTGGCGCTGTTCTACCGCGGCGACGACCTGCCGGAGTTGGGCTACACCTACCGGCGCTACCGCTCGGCGCTGACCGCCTCGACCCCGGTGTCCGAGGAGGACCGGCAGTGGTGGGCCGAGCGGGTGCCGCACCTGCCGGAGCCGCCGTCGCCGCCGTTGGTCCCGCCGTCGGAGCAGGCCAACCCCCGGCGCAACACCCGGCGCTGGCACTTCTTCGACGCGGAGATCCGCGAGCCGCTGTTCGCCTCGGCGCACAAGCGCGGCATCACCCCCGCGATGGCGATCGCGGCCTCGTACGCCGGGACGCTGGCCCGCTGGTCTACCAACTCGCACTTCCTGCTGAACCTGCCGATGTTCGGCCGGGAGCCGTTCCACCCCGACGTCGACAAGCTGGTCGGCGACTTCAGTTCGTCGCTGATGCTCGACGTCGACCTGACCGGCGCGGACAGCGCGGCCAAGCGGGCCCGCGCGGTGCAGGACTCGCTGCACACCACGGCCCGGCACGCCAGCTACTCCGGGCTGTCGGTGCTGCGCGACCTCACCCGGCACCGCGGCGTGCCCACGCTGGCGCCGTTCGTGTTCACCAGTGCCCTGGGCCTCGGTGACCTGTTCGCCGGCGATGTCACCGATCAGTTCGGCAAGTGCGTGTGGCACATCTCGCAGGGCCCGCAGGTGCTGCTGGACGCCCAGGCCACCCCGTTCGACGGCGGCCTGCTGATCAACTGGGACGTCCGCGAGGACGCCTTCCGGCCCGGCGTGGCCGACGCGATGTTCGCCCACCACGTCGACGAACTGATCCGGCTGGCCCGCGACGACGCGGCCTGGGACGCGCTGGACATCACCGCGGTGCCCGGACAGCAACGCGAGGTGCGGGACGCGCACAACTCGCAGACGGCTCCGCTGAGCGGAGATGCGTTGCACGACGGATTCTTTCGCGCGGCTGCCGCCACCCCGGACGCCCCGGCGGTGTTCAGCAGTCTCGGCGACCTGACGTACGCCCAGTTGCGCGAGCAGGCGTTGGCCGTGGCGGCGACGCTGCGGGCGCGCGGCGTCGGTCCCGGTGACGCGGTGGCCGTGATGGGTCCGAAGAATGCCGAGCAGATCCCCGCGCTGTTGGGCATCCACGCCGCCGGCGCGGTCTACCTGCCGATCGGCGTCGACCAGCCCGAGGACCGGGCGACGCGCATCCTGACGAGTTCCGACGTGCACTCGGTGCTGTGGTGCGGCGAGGCGACCGCGCAGACCGCCGCGCTGCCCATCCCGGCGCTGACCGTCGCCGAAGCCATCGCGGCGGGCTGGACGGCGGCAGCGGGCACCGAGCCGGCGACGGCGGCCCCCGACGACATCGCCTACGTCCTGTTCACCTCCGGCTCCACCGGCGAACCCAAGGGGGTGGAGGTCAGCCACGGCGCCTCGATGAACACCCTCGAATTCATCAACCGGCACTTCGAGATCGGGCCGGCCGACCGCTGCCTGGCGCTGTCCACCCTGGAATGCGACATCTCGGTGCTCGACATCTTCGGCATGTTGCGCGCCGGCGGCTCGATCGTCGTCGTCGACGAGGACGACCGCCGCAACCCCGACGCGTGGGTCCGGATGATCGACGAGCACCAGGTCACCGTGCTGCACTGGCTGCCGGGCTGGCTGGAGATGCTGGCCGCGGTCAACTCGGACCGGATCTCCTCGGTGCGGGTGGTGCCGACGGGCGGGGACTGGGTGCGCACCGAGATGGTGCGCGCGCTGCGGTCCCAGGCCCCCGGCGCGCGCATCGCCGGCCTGGGCGGGGCCACCGAGACCGCCACCCACAACACCATCTGCGAACCCGGTGAGCTGCCGGCCCACTGGGCCGCCGTCCCGCTGGGCGTGCCGCTGCCCAACAACAAGTGCCGGGTGGTCGCGGCCGACGGTTCGGACTGCCCGGACTGGGTGCCCGGCGAGTTCTGGGTCGGCGGGCGCGGCATCGCCCGCGGTTACCGCGGCCGGCCCGACCTGACCGAAGAGCGCTTCGTCGAACACGACGGCACCACCTGGTATCGCACCGGGGACCTGGCGCGCTATCTGCCCGACGGCACACTGGAATTCGTCGGCCGCGCCGATCACCGCGTCAAGATCAGCGGCTACCGCGTGGAACTCGGCGAGGTCGAGGGCGCGCTGAACCGCCTCGGCGCCGTCGACGGCGCCGTGGCCGCCGTCGTACCGGTCGCCGGCGACCCACGTCGCCAGCAGCTGGCCGCCTTGGTGGCGATCACCGATCCGAACCTGACGGCCCCGCAGATCACCGAGGCCATCGCGGGATTCGTTCCGCCGCACATGGTTCCGGATCTGATCGAGCTCGTGGCGGCGATTCCCTACACCGTCGGCGGCAAGATCGACCGCCGCGGGGCCACCGAACGTCTGACCGCCGCGGCCGAGCAGCGCGGCCGAGCCGACGGGCCGGCCCACCGGGCACCCGCGACGCCGCTCGAGCGTGCCCTGGCCGACATCACCGCGAGCCTGCTGAGCCTCGAATCGCTGAGCGCGGACGACGACTTCTTCGCCCTGGGCGGTGATTCGGTGCTGGCCACCCAGTTGGTCGCGCGCGTGCGCGCCTGGCTGGACACGCCGACAGTGATGGTCGCCGATATCTTCGCGGCCCGCACCGTCGCCGATCTGGCGACCCTGTTGCAGGGGCGGGAGCCGGGCAGCGACCGCCTCGAGCAGGTCGCCGAGGTGTACCTGGAAGTGGCGGACATGGAGAGCGCCGAAGTGGCCTCCGCACTGGACTCGGCGGCGGCACCGTGAGCACGCATTCCGACGTCGAGTTCCAGCCCTGGGTCAAGCGCTTCGACGCCCCGGGTGCGGCCGAAGCGACGGTGATCTTCCCGCATGCCGGGGGCGCCGCGGCCGCCTACCGCACGCTGGCGAAGACCCTGGCGGACAAGGGCGTCACCGCCTTCATCGTCCAGTATCCGCAGCGCGCGGATCGGCTGGCGCACCCCGCCGTCGACGGCGTCGACGAGCTGGCCCGCCAGCTGTTCGAGGCGGGGGACTGGGGCCGGGTCGGCGCCCTGAGCCTGTTCGGGCACTGCATGGGTGCGGTGGTGGCGTTCGAGTTCGCGCGGCTGGCCGAGGAACGCAACATCGCGGTGCGCCGACTGTGGGCCTCGGCCGGGCAGGCCCCCTCCACGGTGCCCGAGGTGCTGCCCCTGCCCAGCACCGACGCCGACGTGATGGCCGACATGGTCGACCTCGGCGGGACCGACCCCCGGCTGCTCGAGGACGAGGACTTCGCCGAGCTGCTGATGATGGCGGTCAAGTCGGATTACCGTGCGCTCAGCGGTTATTCGTGTGCCCCGGATGCGCGGATCAACGCCGACATCCACGCCATCGGCGGTACCCGCGACCACCGGATCCGCCCGCACTGGCTGCAGAACTGGGCCTCGCACACCACCGGCGGATTTTCCCTCTCGCACTTCGAGGGCGGGCACTTCTATCTCAATGACCACCTCGACGCAGTGACGGAGCTGGTGAGTAGGAGATGACCGCCGGCCGGATCAACAATCCTGGCGATCCGCATGACGCCGTGGTGATCGTGGGCATGGCGGTCGAAACCCCCGGCGGCGTCGAGACCGTCGACGACTACTGGACCCTGCTCAGCGAGCAGCGTGAGGCGCTCGGCCCGTTCCCCACCGACCGCGGCTGGGAGCTGGCCGAGTTGTTCGAGGGATCGCGTCGCGAGGGCTTCAAGCAGATCCACAACCTCGGTGGATTCCTCACCGGTGCCGCCGAATTCGACCCCGAGTTCTTCGGTATCTCGCGGCGCGAGGCCACTGCGATGGACCCACAGCAACGGGTCGCGTTGCGGTTGGCGTGGCGGGCCATCGAGGACAGCGGGATCAACCCCGACGACCTGGCGGGCCACGACGTCGGCTGCTACGTGGGTGCCTCCACGCTCGAGTACGGCCCGCCGCTGAGCGAATTCTCCCACCACAGCGGGCATTTGATTACCGGCACCTCGCTGGGCGTGATCTCCGGGCGGATCGCCTACACGCTGGATCTCGCCGGACCGGCGCTGACCGTCGACACGTCCTGCTCCTCGGCGTTGGCGGCCTTCCACACCGCCGTCGGCGCCCTGCGGGCCGGCGACTGCGACCTCGCGCTGACCGGCGGGGTCTGCGTGATGGGCAGCCCCGGCTACTTCGTGGAGTTCGCCAAACAACACGCGCTCTCCGACGACGGACACTGCCGGCCCTACAGCGCGCACGCCACCGGCACGGTGTGGGCCGAGGGCGCCGCGATGTTCCTGCTGCAGAAGAAGTCCGACGCGCAGCGCGCCGGACGCCCGATCCTGGCCGAGGTGCGCGCCACCGCGCTGAACTCCGATGGCCGCAGCGTCGGTCTTACCGCGCCGAGCGAAGCGGCCCAGGCGCGGTTGTTCCGCCGCGCGCTGGACCGCGCCGGGCTGGCACCCGACCAGGTCGACGTCGTCGAGGGCCACGGTACTGGTACCTCACTCGGTGACCGCACGGAACTGCACTCGCTGGCCGCGACCTACGGCGCCACCGCGGCGGGCACCGGGCCCGTTCTGGGATCGGTGAAGTCCAACGTCGGGCACACCCAAGCCGCCGCCGGGGCACTCGGCCTGGCCAAGGTCCTGGTCGCCGCCGAACGCGGCAGCATCCCGCCCACCCTGCATGTCGATGAGCGCAGCGGCGAAATCGACTGGGACGGACAGGGTCTGCGGCTGGCCGAGAAGCTGACGCCCTGGCCCGCGACGGACGGTGCGCGGATCGCGGCGGTGTCGGCGTTCGGCATGAGCGGGACCAACACCCACGTGATCGTGGAGATGCCCGCATGACGAACATCGCACCGTGGCCCGACGGCCGCGTGCCGGTGCTGCTGAGCGCACACGCCGAGGACCTGATCGCCGCCGACGCGCGGTCGATCGGCCGGTATCTGGCCCGCGACGCCGAGACCACCGTCGCCGAGGTGGCTGCGCAGCTGTTGCGCACCCGGCGGATCCGGCGCCACCGGACGGTGCTGCGCGCCGCCGATCTGACCGAGCTGACCGCGGGCCTGACCGCCGTCGCCCACGCCGAACCACACCCGTTGGTGACCGCCGCGACGGACGCGGGCGCGCCGCGCATCGCGTTCGTCGTTCCCGGGCAGGGCGGTCAGCACCCCGGGATGGGCGCCGACGCCTACCGGGTGTTGCCGGGCTACCGGGACGCGGTGGACGCCTGCTGCGCCGAGTTCGCGGTCGCGGACCTGGCGACGCCGCTGCGCTATCTGACCCAGGCGGCCGACCCGGAGTCGTTCGCCGAGATCGAGATCCAGGGCGGGCAGTTCACCCACGCCGTCGGGCTGGCGGCGGTGTGGCGCCGGCACGGCATCGTCGCGGACCTCACCGTGGGGCACAGCCTCGGCGAGATCGCCGCGGCCTACCTGGCCGGGACGATCGAGCTGTCCGCCGCGGTCGGCGTGGTGGCCGCGCGGGCCGGTGTCGTCGACCGGCTCACCGGCGACTACGCGGTCGCGGCGCTGGGCATCACCCCGGCGGCCGCCGGCGAGTTGATCGCGGAGATCCCGGGGTGGCTGGAACTTTCGGTGATCAACGCCAGCAGCGCCGTGGCGGTCTCGGGCGACGCCGCGGCGGTCACGGCCGCGGTCGCGCGGGTACGCGAGCGGGGCCAGCTGGGTCGCGAGATCACCGTCAACTTCCCCGTGCACACCAGCGTGCTGGAGCCGCTGCGGGACTGGGTGCAGGCGCAACTGCCCACGCCCGACGAGGGGGGCCGGTTCACCGAGTCGCCGGTGCAGTTCATCGGCGGGACCACCGGGGCGGTCGTCGGCCCGGGCACCGCCTTCGCCGACTACTGGTACGACAATCTGCGCAACACGGTCCGCTTCGACCACGCCGTCGCGGCGGCGATCGACTGCGGCGCAACGGTGTTCATCGAGCTGTCCGGTCACCCCGCGCTGCTGCACGCGGTCGCCGAGCGCGCGCCGGATTCGGCCGTGCTGGTCGGCACGGGACACCGCGACGCGCCGGCCGCCGAGCAGTTCGGCGCCAACCTGGCCGCCGTCGCGGTCGCCGACCCCACCTACCGGTGGCGGGAACTCGCGACCGACGATCCCGGGCCGCGATTTCCGCTGCCGCACTTCCCCAACGCGCCGATGCGCACCACCCCGCTGTGGGCCGGCCGGGAACCGCTCGAGCCGATCGCCGCGCTGACGATCGCCGGCGAAACGTGGCGGCCCCTACCCGATGCCCCGGAACGGCCCGCCGCGACACCGCTGTTGGCGGTGCGGCCACTCGGGCCGGAATCGGCGCTCAGCGCCGCGCTGCGCACGGGCCTGGCGGATGCCGGGGTGACCGAGACGGATCCGGCCGGGGCCGAAGTGCTGATCCTCGTCGCCCCCGATGCCGACGGGGCCGACGCGGTGGCGGCGGCGACGACCCTGACCGAACTGGCCGAGGCGGGGCAGTTGCGCCTGTCCGAGCAGATCGGGCCGGCCTGCCGCGAGGTGTGGCTGGTCACCGCCGGCGCCGAACGGGTCGACGGCGCCGACCCGGCGCCCGCACCGCTGCCCGCCGCCCTGGCCGCCGCCGTCCGCAGCATCGGCCTCGAACAGCCCGAGCAGACCTTCGGGCACGTCGATGCGCTGGGCGCCGACCCGTCCACGGCCGCCGCGGCGGTGCTCGACACCGTGCTTGCCGGCCCGGG
>JAEWRC010000184.1 GCA_023460175.1 Actinomycetes bacterium | reverse complement strand
CGGCCCCCCACGGCGACCTGGCCGATGGCCTCGGCGAACAGGTCGGCCGGCACCATGCCGGTGTCCTCGGGCAGCAACGGCAACGTCGGGTAGTCCTCGACGGCCATCGTCGGCAGCGAGAAACGCGCGCTTCCGCAGGTCAACGCCACCCGGGTGCCGTCGACAGTGACCTCGACCGGCTTGGCCGGCAGAGCTCGGGTGATGTCGGACAACAGTCGGCCGGAGACCAAAACGCTTCCCGGAGAAGCGACTTCGGCCGCCACCTGAACTTCGGCGGACGTCTCGTAGTCGAATCCGGAGATCGTCAGACCCTCGTCGGTCCCGGTGATCAGTACCCCGGCCAAGACCGGCACCGTGGGCCTGGTGGGGAGATTGCGAGCCACCCACGCGACGGCGTCGGCGAAATCATCCCGAACCAGACGGCACTTCAAATCGGTGCCAACTGTCACCGTCGGCCCATGCACGGCCATAGCGTCCCTTCGTCACTTCACAGTCATCACAAACAGCTCTAGAGCGCAGCAGTCCTTCGCCAGAGGTCCGGTGACCGTGCCCCCGCAGGACGACCCTAACCGCCGTCGAAGAACAACCGTAGAGCTTTCGCTCGTAACTTCAAAGCTATTCGATCGCGCTGACAGCGGCGCTGTGAGCCGAGGTCATCGGGCTACGGCCCAAGGTTCGTCCCGCGCTGTCCCCAACGGTCTGTTTCTAAAGAAGAATCTAGAGATATAACTGAGTAACAGTAATAGGGGCTGTGCATGCTGGGGATGAACGCGGGTTGCTGCAGTCCAGAGCGGTGCGGCCGTGTGGAGTACCGGTGGATGACACTGAGGACTACCCGGGATGGCTGTGTAGAAGACGGCCGTTGTGCACGACACCTCGCAGTTGCCGACTGTTGGTGTGCAGGTTGTCCACAGGTAACTACACACCCGACTTGCGGGACTGGTGTGGCGGGCGGTGCGGGAGTTTCCCGCCCGATCCGGCGGATTTTTTTGGGATTCCGGGCGGTGCACGGCGTACGACAGGGCGCCGGCGGCGGGCATGGGCCCGGGCCGGAGGCGAACAACAGCGGATGGGTCAGCGCTTGGAGCGCTGCCGAATGCGGGTCGTCAGTTCCTTGACGTGATCGAAGACCTCGCGGCGATGCGCCATTTCACTGAGGATCTTCTTCTGCGCGTACATCACGGTGGTGTGGTCGCGACCGAACGCCTGGCCGATCTTGGGCAGGGACAGGTCGGTGAGCTCGCGGCACAGGTACATCGCGATCTGCCGGGACTGCGCCAACGCGCGGGTCTTACCCGGTCCGCGTAGTTCCTCGACGGTGGTGTCGAAGTACTCGGCGGTGGCGGCCATGATGGTCGCCGCGCTGATCTGCATGGTGCTGGCGTCGGCGATGAGATCGCGCAGCACGATCTCGGCCAGAGCCTTGTCGATGGGGGTCTGGTTCAGCGAGGCGAACGCGGTGACGCGGATCAGCGCGCCCTCGAGTTCGCGGATATTGCGCTCGATGCTGCTGGCGATGAGCTCGAGGACGTCATCGGGCACGTCGAGGCGCTCCATCTGCGCCTTCTTGCGCAGAATCGCGATGCGGGTCTCGAGCTCGGGCGGCTGCACATCGGTGATCAGGCCCCACTCGAAGCGCGTCCGGAGCCGGTCCTCGAGGGTCGCGAGCTGTTTGGGCGGGCGATCCGAGGAGATGACGATCTGCTTATTGGCGTTGTGCAGCGTGTTGAAGGTATGGAAGAACTCCTCCTGGATACCTTCCTTGCCCTCGATGAACTGGATGTCGTCGACGAGCAGCACGTCGGTGTCGCGGTAGCTGCGCTTGAAGGCCACCTTGCGGTCGTCGCGTAAGGAGTTGATGAAGTCGTTGGTGAATTCCTCGGTGGAGACGTACTTCACCCGCATCCCGGGGAACAACCGCTGGGCGTAGTTGCCGGCGGCGTGCAGCAGATGCGTTTTGCCCAAACCGGATTCGCCCCAGATGAACAGCGGGTTGTACGCGCGGGCGGGGGCCTCGGCGATGGCCAGGGCCGCGGCGTGCGCGAACCGGTTCGAGGCGCCGATGACGAAAGTCTCGAAGGTGTAGCGCCGGTTGAGGGTGTTGCCCTGGGTGGGCGCCGAGTCCGCGGACTGCCGCCGGTCGGTGAAATACGACGGCCAGCTCTCGTGCGCGCTGGCCAGGGCCTCGCTGTCCTCGTCGACCTCGTCGGGATCCTCGGTTTCGGCCGCGGGGGAGCGGGCGTCCGTCGGGTCCGCGGCGTCGTCGTCCTCGTCGGGGGTGGCCGGCGCGATGCGCACGCCGAGTTCCACGCGCTGGCCCAGCCGGCGGCTCAGCGCATCGGTGATCTGGATGCGCAGGTGCCGTTCGATCTCGTTCTGGACGAAGCTGCTCGGCACCGACAGCAGAGCAAACCCCTCGACGATGGTGAGTGGTTTGACGAGCTTGAGCCAGGCTCTTTGCTGGGGAGTCAGCGGTCGGTTGAAGCCGTCGGCGTTGGGATGGGCCGAGCCGTTGTGCGCGGCCTCGGCCTCTCCGTTGAGTTCGGCGACGACCTCGGCCCACAGCGTCGCAAAGTCAGCACTGGGATCATCGGTCAACGACGGATCCCCCTGTTTCGGACACTGTGCACATGCAATGGATAACTTAACGGGGTCAGTCTGTCCACATGGTTATCCACAGATGTGGATAGGACGACTGTCCTCCTGGGGCAGCCTACCGGCGAAAGTATGTCGGGGCGCACGAGTCGTCGGGCAGCCCTGTTGTCGTTGGTCGGAATCGGCGCCGTCCCGGTGGGAACGGCATTGCCAGAAGCTAACAGTTTTATCTCGGAGTGCCAACCGTTCTGCAACATTGATGGAAACGTTCTTGTCGGACCGTGGACGGGGGAGGCGTTGTTGTGGTCGGCGAGGCTCTGTCCGGGAAGGATCGGCCCAGGACGGCCTGCTCTGGCGGGGGATCCGGGGCGGGCCGCGGAGCCGTCGCGGGGTGTACTTCCCAGGTTTGACCCAGCGAATTCGTGTCAGTACCCTCGAACAGTCGCCCGGAAGTCGGCGATACGGCTGCGAACCCGAACGATCTCCGCGGAGATCATGCGGAGCGCGCCGGTTACGAAGCAAGACCGCAGAACTTACCAAGGGCTGCCAGAGAGGCCTGCGGGCGGATGTGGCGGCCAAACGCAATGAGGAGATACAGCCGTGGCCAAGGGCAAGCGGACATTCCAGCCGAACAATCGGCGTCGCGCACGGGTGCATGGATTCCGCCTGCGGATGCGGACGCGTGCTGGGCGCGCGATCGTAACCGGCCGGCGGCGTAAGGGACGTCGTTCGCTGACGGCCTGAGTCTGCTCGGGCGCCTGACGTGCTCCCCGCGCAGTACCGGATGACCCGGTCAACCGAGTTCGGCGCGACGGTCAAGCAAGGGGTGCGAGCCGCACAGCCGGATCTCGTTGTTCATCGTCGTCGCGATCCCCACGGTGCCGCTGGTCCCCTGATCGGTTTGGTCGTCGGCAAGTCCGTCGGCTCCGCGGTCGAGCGCCACCGCGTGGCGCGGCGACTTCGGCATGTGGCGAAAACCGTGCTGAGCGATCTGGATCCCACCGAACGCGTGGTGATCCGCGCCCTCCCGGGTAGCCGAGACGCGGCCTCGCCGCGGTTGCGGCAACAACTGGTGTCCGGGCTGCGCCGCACCCACGACCTGATGAACGCGCGACGATGAGGTCCCGTCTCCGCCGTCTCCGCACCGCGCCGGTGCGCACCGTGGTGTTCGTCATCCAGCTCTACCGACACATGGTGTCCCCGCTGCGGCTGCCCACGTGTCGATTCATGCCGACCTGTAGTCAATACGCCGTCGAGGCCCTGACCGAGTTCGGGTTGATCCGCGGCGGCTGGCTGGCCACGGTCCGCCTCGCGAAGTGCGGTCCGTGGCATCGGGGAGGATGGGACCCAATACCCGAGCGACACCCGCGCGATCACCAGTCGCCCGACCCTCACGCCGCCGACGGCAGGAACGAGTTGCATGTTTAACTGGGCAAGCCTCGACATCATCTACTACCCCGTGTCGGGGATCATGTGGCTCTGGTACAAGCTTTTCGCGCTGCTGCTGGGTCCGACGAACTTCTTCGCCTGGGCGCTGTCGGTGGTGTTCCTGGTCTTCAGCCTGCGCGCGCTGCTCTACAAGCCGTTCGTCCGGCAGATCCGCACCACCCGGCAGATGCAGGAGCTGCAGCCGCAGATCAAGGCGCTGCAGAAGAAGTACGGCAAGGACCGCCAGCGGATGGCGCTGGAGATGCAGAAGCTGCAGAAGGAACACGGGTTCAACCCGATCCTCGGCTGCCTGCCCATGCTGGCGCAGATCCCGGTATTCATCGGCCTGTTCCACGTGCTGCGGTCGTTCAACCGCACCGGTGGGTTCGGCATCGGCGCCCAGCACCTGCCCGTCGACGTCAACCGGTCGCTGCCCAACTACTTCTTCAGCGCTCAGGACGTCGGCAACTTCCTGGACGCGAACCTGTTCGGCGCCCCGCTCGGCGCGTGGATGACCCAGTCGACCGGTCTCGAGGCGTTCACCCAGTTCGGTCACTTCAGCCGGACCGCACTGATCGCGGTCGGTGTTCCGGTCATGATCGCGGCCGGTGTCGCCACCTACTTCAACAGCCGGGCCTCGATCTCGCGGCAGAGCCCGGAGGCCGCCGCCAACCCGCAGACCGCGATCATGAACAAGCTCGCGCTGTACGTCTTCCCGCTGGGCGTCGTCGTCGGCGGTCCGTTCCTGCCCCTGGCGATCATCCTGTACTGGTTCGCCAACAACGTCTGGACCTTCGGTCAGCAGCACTACGTGTTCGGCAAGATCGAGCAGGAAGAAGAAGCCAAGAAGCAGGAGGCGATCGAGCGCCGGTCGGCGAACGCCCCCGCCCCCGGCGCCAAGCCGGCCAAGCGCAAGAAGTCCGCGACGGCCGGCGCGGCGAACGCCGCCACGACGGTGACCGAGGACGGCGCCGATACCGAGGCTGCCACCGAGACCCAGGCGGACGCCGCGGCCACGGAGTCGCCGGCGCCGCAGAAGCAGGACCCCGAGAAGCAGCCCGCCCAGAAGCAGACCCCTAAGGCTGCGGCCAAGGGCGGTCAGGCGAAGGGCGGTCAGGCCAAGGCGGGCGGCACCGCCAACCGTAATCCGCGCCCCGGCGCGAAGCCGAAGAAACGTAAGCGCTGACAAGCCAGCGCACCGATACCACCCCACGGTGATTTGAGAGGGACCCGAGAACACATGACTGACACGACCGACACCACAGCCACCGACGCCGCCGAGACCAACGAGGCCGCCGAGAACGAGGCCACCCAGCCCGCCGACGCCGGCGAGGCGAAGGGCAACGATCTCGAGGAGCGCTTGGTCGCCGAGGGCGAGATCGCCGGCGACTACCTCGAGGAATTGCTTGACCTGTTGGACTTCGACGGCGACATCGATCTGGACGTCGAGGGCAACCGCGCGATCGTCAGCATCGACGGCGGCGACGACTTGGAGAAGCTCGTGGGCCGCAAGGGCGAGGTGCTCGATGCGCTGCAGGAGCTGACCCGGCTGGCCGTGCACCAGAAGACGGGGGAGCGCAGCCGGCTGATGCTGGACGTCGCGAGCTGGCGCCGCCGGCGGCGCGACGAGTTGGCCGCGCTCGGCGACAAGCTGGCCCGGCGGGTGCTGGACTCCGGCGAGCGCGAGCAGCTCGCGCCGATGACGCCGTTCGAGCGGAAGATCGTGCACGACGCGGTGGCCGCGGTCGACGGCGTGCACAGCGAGAGCGAGGGCGTGGAGCCGTCGCGCCGCGTCGTCATCCTGCCCGACTGATCTGACTTACAACGATGTAGTTCTGCGCCGACGTCCCGACCACCCGGAGGATGTTTCACGTGAAACATGACGGCGGGAGTGCGGTCCCCCCGGTCGCCCGCGAGGTCTTCGGCGAGGGGTGGGGGACCGCCGAGCGCTACGCGGAGTACTTGGCGACGGCCGGGGTCGAGCGCGGACTGATCGGTCCCCGCGAAGCCGACCGGCTGTGGGAGCGCCATCTCCTCAACAGCGCGGCGATCGCCGAGCTGATCCCCGAGGGTCAACGGGTGGTGGACATCGGCAGCGGTGCCGGACTGCCCGGAGTGCCGCTGGCCATCGCCCGCCCGGACCTCGCCGTGGTTCTCGTCGAGCCGTTGCTCCGACGGGCCGTCTTCCTCAATGAGGTCGTCGCCGACCTCGGGCTCGAGAACGTCACTGTGGTGCGCGGCCGGGCGGAGGAGAAGGCGGTTGTCGCCGAGCACGGCCAGGCCGACGTCGTCACCTCGCGTGCGGTGGCGGCCCTGGACAAGCTGACCAAGTGGAGCCTGCCGCTGTTGCGGGTGGGCGGCACGATGTTGGCGTTGAAGGGGGAGCGCGCCGAAAGCGAAGTCACCGAGCATCGGCGTGTGATGACATCGTTGGGCGCAGACGATGTGAGGGTGATGAAATGTGGCGTGAGCTATCTGGATCCGCCGGCGACCGTCGTCGCCGCCCGCCGGTCGGAGCCGAAGTCAGGACGGCGAACGCGTCCGCCAACCAGGGGAGCACGATGACGTCGGAACAACGACGGATGAACCGGCCGCGGCCACAGCGCACCGATGTTTCACGTGAAACATGGAGCGGACCCGGGCAGGGCGGCGGTGAGTACGACACCCCGATCGGGGCCGCGGCCCAACGCGCGACCCAGGTGCTGCACACCAATCAGCGGTTGCCGCGACCGCCGCGTCGCCGGGTCTTCACGGTGGCGAACCAGAAAGGCGGGGTCGGCAAGACCACGACCGCGGTGAACCTCGCGGCCGCGATGGCGGTCCAGGGCTTGAAGACCTTGGTGATCGATCTCGACCCGCAGGGCAACGCCAGCACCGCGCTCGGCATCGAGCGCCGCGAGTCGGGCACCCCGTCCTCGTACGAGGTGTTGATCGGGGAGATCCCGCTGCGGGAGGCGCTGCGCCGCAGTCCGCACAGCGAGCTGCTGTACTGCGTGCCGGCCACCATCGACCTGGCCGGTGCCGAGATCGAGTTGGTCAGCATGGTCGCCCGCGAGAACCGGCTGCGCTCCGCGCTGGCGGATCTGGACCAGTACGACTTCGATTACGTCTTCATCGACTGCCCGCCGTCGCTGGGCCTGTTGACCATCAACGCCCTCGTCGCCGCGCCCGAGGTGCTGATCCCGATCCAGTGCGAGTACTACGCGCTCGAGGGCGTCTCGCAGTTGATGAACAACATCGAGATGGTCCGCGCGCATCTCAACCCGGCGCTCAACGTCACGACGGTGCTGCTGACCATGTACGACGGTCGGACCAAGCTCGCCGATCAGGTGGCCGAGGAGGTCCGTCGCTACTTCGGCGAGAAGGTGCTGCGGACGGTCATCCCGCGCAGCGTCAAGGTCTCTGAGGCTCCCGGCTACAGCATGACGATCATCGACTACGACCCCGGGTCCCGGGGCGCGATGAGCTATCTGGATGCCAGCCGGGAGATCGCCGAACGGGGCGCCGCGCCCACGGGGAAGGGACAGTCATGACGAACGCACCATCGAAACGCAAGGGCGGCCTGGGCCGCGGGCTGGCCTCGCTGATTCCGACCGGGCCGGCCGACGGGGATGCCACCGCGCCGAAGATCGGGTCGGCCGCCGCCGATGTCCTGATGGGCGGCGGCGGAACTCCGCCGGCAGCGGCGTCCGCACCCGAGAGCGACATGGGTGCGACGTACCGGGAGATCGACCCGGCCACCATCGAGCCGAACCCGCGCCAGCCGCGCCAGGTGTTCGACGAGGAAGCGCTCGCGGAACTCGTGCACTCGATCCGTGAGTTCGGCCTGATGCAGCCGATCGTGGTCCGCGAGGTTTCACGTGAACCGGTGCGCTATCAGCTGGTGATGGGGGAGCGGCGCTGGCGGGCCTCGCAGGAGGCCGGCCTGGCGACCATCCCGGCGATCGTCCGCGAGACCGCCGACGACAATCTTCTCCGCGACGCCCTGCTTGAGAACATCCATCGGGTGCAGCTGAACCCCTTGGAAGAGGCGGCGGCCTACCAGCAGCTGCTCGACGAGTTCGGCGTCACCCACGATGAACTCGCTTCGCGGATCGGCCGTTCGAGGCCACTGATCACCAACATGATCCGACTGCTCCGGTTGCCGATCGCCGTGCAGCGCCGGGTCGCCGCCGGCGTGCTGTCGGCCGGCCACGCGCGCGCCCTGCTCTCCCTTGAGGCCGGCGCCGAGGCGCAGGAGGAGTTGGCGGCGCGCATCGTTGCCGAGGGGCTGTCGGTCCGCGCGACCGAGGAAGCGGTGACGCTGGCGAATCGGGACGACGGCACCTCCACCAGCCCGGCGCGGCGCAAGCCGATCCAGATGCCGGGGCTGCAGGACGTTGCTGAGCGGTTGTCGGGGACCTTCGACACCCGCGTCACGGTGAGCCTCGGCAAACGTAAGGGCAAGATCGTCGTCGAGTTCGGGTCGGTGGAGGATCTGCAGCGCATCGTCGAGTTGATGGACCAAAAAAGCGGCTGAAACGTAGGTCCGGACATACCGGGGAATTACGTCACTGTGACACAGCCTCCGTCCGGCGCCGCCCGTAGGCCCGGCGCGACCACCAAAGCTGCTGTGCAGCAGCGAGATTCGCCGAAAACGGCCGCTACTGGTGGGAACTCCGCTTCCTCTCCTATTCTGGAGGGGCTGCCGCGCACCGCGGCCTGGCAGAAAGGCCTGAAAACCTAGTGTCGGCTCGTATCTCGCCGCTTCGGCTCGAAGCTTTCGAGCAGTTGCCCAAGCACGCCCGCCGGTGCGTGTTCTGGGAGGTCGATCCGGACATCGTGGGCCGCGACGATCACCTGACCGACCCGGAGTTCGAGAAGGAAGCGTGGCTGTCGATGGTCATGCTCGAGTGGGGGTCGTGCGGACAGGTCGCGTTGGCCGGGCCCGCGCCCGCCGACGACGCCGGCGCCGACGAGGCGCCGTGTGCGGGCTACATCCTGTACGCGCCCCCGAACGCCGTGCCGCGCGCGCAACGGATGCCGACCGGTCCCGTCGGCGCCGACGCGGTCCTGCTCACCTCGATGGGGGTGGAGCCGGGTTGGGAATCCGACGGCTTGCCACACACGTTGATCGCCCAGGTGGTCGCCGAGCTGGTCCGCCGCGGGGTACGCGCGCTCGAGGCGTTCGGGCGCACCGCCGAGGCCGGCACCATCGATCCGGCCGGCACCGATCCGGCGACCGCGGCGTCCGTGCAGGCGCTCGGTGAATGCTCGTTCGAGCACTGCATGATCGATGCCGACTTCCTGACCGAGGTCGGGTTCGTCGTGGTTTCGCCGCACCGCTACTTCCCGCGGCTGCGCCTCGAGCTCGACAAGGGGCTGGGCTGGAAGGCCGAGGTCGAGGCCGCGCTGGAGCGGCTGTTGAACTCGGCGGAACTGAGCCAGCCGGTCGGGGCGGGCAACGGCGGCTGAATGCCGCGTTGGTCTTGGTGCCCACCTTCGCGCGACAACCCCGGGGGAGTGTCGCTCAGAGCCGGGCAATCCGGTGTGCGCCACGAAATTACGAAGGCGCGCCAGGAAGCTGCGCGCGGGCGCCAGGAAATCCCCGTGCGTCAGGAATGCCGCGTGCGTCAGGAATGCCGCGTGCGTCAGGAAATCCCGCGGGCGTCAGGAAATCCCGAGGGCAGCGCCCCGCGCCTAGCGGCTGGCCTGCTCCACGGACAGTTCGTGGGCGAGCAACTCGGCGAAGGTGAAAGTGCCTGTGGGACGGTCGTTCTTGCCCAGCAGGTAGAGGCGCTTGACGGCGGCCAGGATGCCCTCGGCGACGGCGTCGCGGGTCTGCGTCGCGCCCAGCATGGCGCGGTCGCGCGGATTGCTGATATAGCCGACGTCGACCTGCACGGTGGGCATCCGGGTCAGCCGCAGCAGGTCCCACGTCCGGCCGTGGCTGCGGCAGTCGCGTAAACCGGTGCGCGCCACCACCTCCCGCTGGATGAAGTCGGCCAGATTACGGCCGATGGTGGACACCGAACCGTGGGAGTTGCCGAAGTGGAACGAGGCCACGCCGTTGGCGGCGGGATTGGGCTGCCGGGCGCAGCGCAGGCTGATCATGAGGTCGGCGCCCACCCCGTTGGCGGTGTCCGCGCGCTGCGCGTCGGTGGGACCGAAGTTGGCCGGCCGCGACAGGAAGGTCTCCATGCCGATGGCGGTCATCCGGCCCTCGAGCCGACTCGCCAAGTCCCACAGGATGTCTGCCTCGCTGATCGGCCCGTCCGGACCGGGGACGATGACACCGGTGTCCTGGCCGCCGAGGCCGGGATCGATGATGATGCGCTTGCCGGAGAGCTTCGGGCCGGAGCGGCGAACCAGCTCCTCCTCGCGGATCGCGTGCGGCGAACCGCCGGTGACCCGCGAACCCAGGAAATACAACGACCGCAGCGTCTCCGGGCCGCAGATGCCGTCGGCGGCCATCCCGTACTCACGCTGGTAGGACATCAACGCGTTGTGGGTCTGCAGCCCGAAGTGACCGTCGACCAGACCGGTGTAGAAACCGAGATCCTGCAGGCGGGCCTGCAGGGTGGCGACGTCGTCGCCGTACATCGGGGCGCCGAACTGGTGGTTGAGGGTCCGGGCGCCCAGCCGGTACGAGGCTTCCTTGATGGCGCGGTAGGTGGCCTCACCCACGATGCCGTCGACGAGCAGCGCGCGGTGCTGCTGGAATGCGCGCACCGCCTCGTCGAGCTCGGCGTCGAACAGATCCACTGCCACGTGCTTGCCGGTGGTCAGGTCCGAATCCGGGTTGTCGACGAGACCCAGCGCCGCGAGCGCGGCGCGGATCTCGGTCACGGCGAGGCCGCGGTCTCCGAGACGGAGTACGTCTGGAGCGTCTCCGTGGCGGGGACTCGACATGGGTTAGGGCCCTTCGGTCACGGTGGTCGACGTCCCCCAAGAACGTCGACCTTGGCAAGGCAGACTGCGAATATTGTCGCAGACCTGTGCCCGAATCGGGAAAACACCAGGCCAGTGCGCGAGCCTCACCGGGGGGTGGGCCCGGCGCACCGGCCGGCGCTCAGCTAACTTCGTCGGCCAGTTCGCGCAGCAGCGCGGCCTTGCCCTTGGCGCCGACGATCCGCTTCACCGGCTCGCCGTTCTTGAACAGGATCAGCGTCGGGATCGACACGACGGAGAACTGCTGGGCGGTGTTCGGGTTGGCGTCGACGTCGAGCTTGGCGACGGTCAGCTGCCCGGACTTCTCCGCGGCGATCTCCTCGAGCACCGGGGCGACCATCTTGCACGGCCCGCACCAGGTGGCCCAAAAGTCCACCAGCACGGGGGTATTGCTACCCAGCACGTCGGTGGCGAACGAGTCGTCGGACACCTCGACGGTGGCGTGGCCCTCCGCTGCGGTCATTGTTGCGCTCCAATCAGATCGGTGTTCTCGTCGCTGGCCTCGGCGAGCCAGCGTTCGGCGTCGATGGCGGCCGAGCAGCCGCTGCCCGCGGCGGTGATGGCCTGGCGGTAGGTGCGGTCCACCAGGTCGCCGGAGGCAAACACGCCCTCCACCGAGGTGGCCGTGGTCCGGCCCTGGACCAGCACATAGCCGTCGGAATCAAGATCGAGCGTGTCGCGGACCAGCTCCGAGCGCGGGTCGTGGCCGATCGCGACGAATACGCCGGTGACCGGCAGCGTCGACTCGGCGCCGGTCAGGACGTCGCGCACCCGCATGCCGGTGACCGTGTCGGTGCCCTCCACGGCCACGACCTGGGTGTTCGTCACGAACTTGATCTTCTCGTTGGTCTGGGCGCGCTCCAGCATGATCTTGGAGGCGCGGAACTCGTCGCGGCGGTGGACCAGGGTGACGCTGCGGGCGAACTTCGTCAGGAAGATGGCCTCTTCCATGGCCGAGTCGCCGCCGCCGATCACGGCGATGTCCTGTTCCTTGAAGAAGAACCCGTCGCAGGTGGCGCACGAACTGACCCCGCGGCCCAACAACTCCTGCTCGCCGGGCACACCGAGGTAGCGCGGCGCGGCGCCCATCGCCAGGATGATCGAACGCGCGTGGAACGTCTCGCCGCCGGCGGTCGTGACGGACTTGACCGGCCCGCTCAGCGACACCGACTCGACGTCCTCCATCTGCAGGTCGGCGCCGAACCGCAGCGCCTGCTCCCGCATCTGGTCCATCAGGTCGGGCCCCTGGATGCCGTCTTTGAAACCGGGGTAGTTTTCCACCTCGGTGGTGGTCATCAGGGCGCCGCCGAAGGCGCTGCCCTCGAACACCAGCGGCGCCAGCTGGGCGCGGGCGGTGTAGATCGCGGCGGTGTAACCGGCCGGGCCGGAGCCGATGATGATGACCTCGTGGACGGTCGGACTGGCGCTCATGCGGGCCTTTCTGGGTTCTCGAGCGGGCGGCCTGGGGTTATCGGCCGGGATACGCGTAGCAACACCAGCGTAGGCGCGGGTGTTCCACGGCGTTCCCCACGGCCGACAAATCCCGCCGTTCCGATCCCGTCGTTCCGATCCCATCGTCACGGATCCGTCGTCACGGACCCGTCGGCCGCGCCACGCTGGTCTGCGCCAACAAACCGGTGTCGGCGGCGCTGCAGTTCGGCGCCACCACCACGGCGCTCAGCTCGCCGTCCTGCGCACCCGGCAGGATCAGCAGCACCCCGGACCGGCCGTCGACGTCGAGGGGCCGCGCGGCCAGCACCTGGGTCGAGGCCGGGTAGCCGAGCCCGGTCAGGCAGCCCGCGCGCCGGCCCGGATCGGCCAGCGGGCCGTAATCGGGCGGGCGGTGCAGCAGCACCAGCAGCTGCTGCTCGGTGAGCGGCACGGTGGGGGTGACGGTGATGTGCAGCGCCGAACTCGGTGTGGAGCGCACCGGGCCGGGGGAGTTCACCAGGGCGAAGCTGCCGACCCCGATCGCCGCGATGGCCGCCGCACCCCCCAGCAGGGCGCCGACGCGCCGCGCGGACCATGCCGACGGTCGTGCGCCGTGCTGCGCGCGGCCCGGATCCACACCGGTGACCTGGTGAGATTCGCCCTCGGGCGGGGTGGACGCCACCCGATCAGTGTCCGCCAAACCCCGGGTCGCACAGCCGTCGGGGGTCCAGCGCCTCGAACAGCTGCGCGCGGGCGCGGGCGCGACGGCTCTTCACGGTGCCCTCCGGGATGCCCAGCAGCCCCGCGGCCTCGCGCACCGAGTATCCGTGCATGTCCACGGCCAGCACCGCGGCCCGCTGCGCCGGAGGAAGCCTGCGCAGGGCGGCGCGGACCGTCAGGGCGGTCTCGATCTGGGCGGTGCGGTCCGCGACGGGGTGGGCGCCCTCGTCGAACCACTCTTCGCGGCGCGTGGCCCGCGCCCGGTGCCGGTCGATGCAGGCGTTGGTGACGATGCGGTACAGCCAGGAGCCGACGGCGGCGTGCTGCCGCAGCCCGGCCGCGCGGCGGTGCGCGGACAGCATGGCGTCCTGCAGCGCGTCGGCGGCGTCCTCGGGGGTGTCGCTGCACCGCGCGGCCAGCCGGGCCAGGCGCGGGCCGTGCCGGGCGAACAGTTCGGCGAACGCGTCGGCCTCGCCGGCGACATGGGCGCTCAACAGTTCCGCATCGGAGCGGGGGGCGGGGATTTCGGTGCTGACCATCCGCCGGACGGTAAGGGCGTCGACACCGGGCGGCACTTCACCGCGGGGCCGGGCTGTGGAGCGTTGCCGGCAGGCTATTCCGCGGCGTGAACGGTGATCTCGGCGATGTCGGTGCGGCTCTCGCCGTCGATGCTGCCCAACGTCGAAATCCACACCAGCACATTGGATGTCGGCTCCGAGGCGTCGACCTCGATGGTGTTCTCGCCGCGGCGCATGGTGGCCGGTTCCGTCAAGGCGGTGGTGTCCTCGAGTGTGGACGGATTCGACGTGGACGACGACCGGATCTGTATCCGGGTGCCGGTGCTGGCCAGGTCGACGGTCACCGCGCCGATCTTGGTGGGCTCCGGCAGGGTGAGCATCAGGCCGACACCGCTCTTGAAGTCGGGGAACGGCACGGCGTCGGAATAGGTGTCGGTGGGCCACACGGTGGACGGGTCGCCGTCGATGGCCAACGGCGCCTGGCTCGGCGCATCGGCGCCGCCGCCCGGTGAGAACACCGTGACGCCAGTCGGTTCGACCTCGGCGCCGGAGGCCGACGGGGTCTCGGTCTCGGCCTCCGTCTCGGAGGTCTTCGGGTTCAGGCCGAGCTGATCGCCGTCGAGGCCGCCGCCGACATCACCGAAGATGCGGCCCAGCACCGACGCCAGGACGATCAGGGCCACCAGCACGATGGCCCCGGCGATGCCGCCGCCGATCATCAGCGCCCGGCGCCGCCGGGCCTGGGTCTCGTCGTCGATGTTGGGGCGGGCGCGGTCCTGGTCGACCGGTTCGATCAACTCGGTGCGATCTGCCACCGCGGTGGTCTGCTGCAGCAGATTCAACAGCGTTGGCGCGGTGCGGATCCCACCGCCCTCCTGCACCGAACGCGCGGCGGCCGCGGAGATCTGGAACGGGATGGCCCGGTCCACCGAGCGCGGTTCGACAGGCTGACCGGCGGCGTCGAGGTCGGCTGGGGCCAGCCCACCGGCCGTCCCGGTCTCGGGTAGCGGCCACCGGTTGACCAGCAGCGCGTACAGCGCGGCGCCGGTGCCGCGGATGTCGTCCTCGGGGGTGGCGCCCGGCAGGGTGGCCGGGAACGCCAGGACCACATCGCCTTCGACGCTGACGCGGATCCGGCTCGGGTGGTCCAGGGACAACGCGACGCCGGCCTGATGCGCGGCCTCGGCCGCGGCGGCCAGGGACTGGACCGCCCGGGCGCCGCCGACCGGCGACGGCGAGGTCTCGGCGACCTCCTGCAGCGAGCCGCCGCGGATCCATTCCGAGACCACCAGGCCGCCGGAGCCGGTGTCGGCGACGTCGAGGATGCGGGCGATGCCCAACGCCTCGACCCGGCTCAGTCGCATTGTGCGCGAAAGGATCTCCTGCACCTCGGCGGCGGGCAGGTTGCCCTCGGGGTCGACGAAGGTGAGCGCGACCTGACGGTCCAGCGCGGTGTCGAGGGCCTGCCAGAACTGCAGGTGTTCGGGGCCGCCGTGGAACACCAGCAGCCGGTAGCGGCCGTCGGCGATGCTGGCCCCGGCCATCAGGTACACCTCGTCGGAGCCGCCGTCGAGGGAGCGTTCGGTCGGCGGGTCGAAGGCCACCGGTTCGCGGCTGGGATCCCCGGCAAAGTCGGCGCGGGGGCGGCGCGACGGCGCGGCGTCGGCCGATTCGGGGGCGGGTCGTTCGGCGTCGGGTGCGGCCTCGGCGGCGTCGGTCAGCGGCTTGCTCGACGGGTCGTCGTCCACCACCGCTCCTCCTGTGCTGCCGGGCCCGGCAACCTCCGCCGGGGGCCCCGACCGGGGGTCGTCGCGGGTCGGCCGCGGCGCCGGCTGGGGCGAATTGCTCTGCTCAGAGTACTGGACCGGCTTCCCCGACGGATGTGACTGAGCTGCACCGGATCCAGTTGCGGCTACCACGTGACCCGGCCGTAACCGGCGCAGGACCACGGCCTTGGCGGCCGCCGCCTCGGGTACGCGGGCCAGCAACAGCACCGCCGCGACCACCGGCAGCATCAGGACACCAAGGATCAGCAGGCGCAGCAGCGACCCCGCCCCACCCCACGCCTCGGTCAGCCCCGAGAGCCCCAGCACCGTGTCGGCGACATAGCCCAGCAACCCCGCCAACAGCGACGCGGTGATGGTCACCAGGATGGTGCGGACCACCGGCAGGCCCAGCAGCCGACCGTCGGGCGGCTGCAGCGTGCGCCGCAGCAGCACATACCCGGCGACCGCGCCGGCGGTGAAGCCCAATCCGTTGGCCAGCCCCAGGTATCCGGCCACCAGGTCCGGATTGTCGGTCATGTACGGGGCGAGCACCGAGGCCACGATCTTGACGATGGTGATCACCACGATGATGCCGATCGGGATCCACGGTTGCTCGCGCGCGTAGAACACCCGCAGCTGCAGCAGCACCAGCGCGTAGGGGATCAAGGTGAAGGCCGACAACGAGATCGAGATGCCCAGATAGTTGGCGTCCACGGAGCCGAAGTTGCCGTAGGCGAACAGCGCGCTGCCGATCGCCGGGCCGCCCACGGTCATGAACGCCACGATCGGAATCAGGGTGATCATGGTCAGGCGGGTGGCCAGCGACAGGTCGGCCAGCACGGCCGGTCCGTCGTTGGCCGCGGCGTTGCGGCTCAGCCTGGGCATCACCACGGTCAGCACCGTCACGCCGATCATGCCGAACGGCAGCATCAGCACCAGCCAGGTGTAGTTGTAGATCGCGGGTCCGGAAGCGGCCGCGCCACTGGCGATCTGGTTGCCGACGATCAGCCCGATCTGGCTGATGATGACGTAGAGCACCATGGCCGCGGCCATCGCGCCGAACCGCTTGAGCCGGTCGTCGATGCCCCACAGCGGCCGCAGGCTGATGTGCTCGCGGCGGATGGCGATCAGCAGCACCGCGGTTTGGGCCACCACCCCCAGCGTGGTGCCGATACCCAGCACCAGCAGCTTCGCGTTGCCCATCTGCACCGGGTCCACCGACAGCTCGCCGGGCACCACCAGGTACAGGCCCAGGGTGGCGATCGCCACCACGTTGTTGACCACCGGGGCCCACGCCGGCGCGCGGAACTCGTTGCGGTTGTTCAGGATTGCCATGAACACCGACGAGAGTCCGTAGAAGATCACCTGCGGTAGCAGCAGGTAGGCGAACGCCCGCGTCAGCGGCTCGTTGACCTGCGGATGGCTGCCCAGCATGAGCCGCACCAACAGCGGGGCGCAGAGCACCGACAACACCGTGGTGACCAGCAGCAGCGTGGTCGCCAGCGTGACCAGCCGGCGGACGAAGGCCGCGCCCCCGTCGGGGTCGTCGCGTTCGGCGCGGGCCAGTACGGGCACGAAGATGGCGGTGAACGTCGCCTCGAGCACCAGCGCCGCCACCAGGTTGGGCAGCTGATTGGCGATGGTGAACGAACTCGACAGCGCGGCGCCGAGGATGGCCGCCAGCAACACGATCCGGATGAAGCCGGTGATCCGGCTGACCAGCGTCGCGACCGCCATGCCCCAGGACCGCGACACCACCGCGGAGTCGCTGAGTTCCGGGCGGAC
>JAEWRC010000183.1 GCA_023460175.1 Actinomycetes bacterium | reverse complement strand
CGCGGTGCAGGTGGTCCCCATCGCCCCGGACCGCTGAGCCCACATTCGCCAATCGCCAACGCCGACGAGCCCTTCCGACAAAGGTGAAGCCATGACCAACCCGCCCATCACTACCGCCGATCTGGTGCTGCTCGACGTCGATGCCGGAGCCGCCAAGGACGACGTCATCGCGCGGCTGGCCGGCACGCTCGCCGAGGCCGGCCGCGCCACCGACGTCGACGGCCTGGTCGGTGCGACGATGGCCCGCGAAGCCCAGTCCGCGACCGGACTGCCCGGCGGCATCGCCATCCCGCACTGCCGCTCCCCCTACGTCGACGCCCCCACCATCGGCTTCGCCCGGCTGACCCCGGCGGTGGACTTCGGCGCCCCGGACGGCCCGGCCGACCTGGTGTTCCTGATCGCCGCCCCGGACGCCGGCGGCGCCGATCACATGAAGCTGCTATCCAGCCTGGCCCGCGCCCTGGTGCGACCGGAGTTCGTCGCGTCGTTGCGCTCGGCGGCCACGGCCGCCGAGATCGTGGCGCTGGTCGATTCCACGGTGAACCCCGCCCCGGCCCAGCCCGCGGCCGCCGAACCTGAACCCGAGCCCGCACCCGCGAAGAAGACCATCGCGGCAATCACGGCCTGCCCCACCGGAATCGCCCACACCTACATGGCCGCGGATGCGCTCAAGCTCGCCGCCGAGCGTGCCGGCGTCGACATCGTCGTTGAGACCCAGGGGTCCTCCGGCAGCACCCCGATGGGCGCGTCGACCATCTCCGGCGCGGATGCGGTCATCTTCGCCACCGACGTCGGGGTCAAGGACCGCGGCCGCTTCGCCGGCAAGCCGGTGATCGCCTCGGGGGTCAAGCGCGCGATCAACGAACCCGACGCCATGATCGCCGAGGCGATCGCCGCGGCCGACAACCCGAACGCCGCCCGCGTCGAGGGCGACGGCGCCGGGGCCGGGGCCGGGGACACCGAGGGCTCCGCGGACGTCGGCTGGGGCACCCGCACCCGGCAAATCCTGCTCACCGGCGTGAGCTACATGATCCCGTTCGTCGCGGCCGGCGGCCTGCTGATCGCGCTGGGCTTCCTGTTCGCGGGCTACGACATCGCCAACCCGCCCGAGGGTTTCGACACCTCGCTGGGCAACCTGATCGCGCTGGAGAACACGCTGACCAACCTGCCGCCCGGCGGCATCATGCAGTACCTGGGCGCGGTGCTGTACACCCTCGGCGGCCTGGCGTTCAGCTTCCTGATCCCCGCGCTGGCCGGCTACATCGCGTTCGCCATCGCCGACCGCCCCGGCCTGGCCCCGGGCTTCACCGCCGGCGCGGTCGCGATCTTCATCGACGGCGGATTCATCGGTGGCATCGTGGGCGGGCTGATCGCCGGCTTCGCCGCGCTCTGGATCAGCCGGATCAACGTGCCGCAGTGGTTCCGCGGCCTGATGCCCGTCGTCATCATCCCGCTGTTCGCCTCGCTGATCGTCGGCCTGCTGATGTTCCTGCTGCTCGGGCGGCCGCTGGCGGCCATCCAGGAGGGCCTGACCAGTTGGCTGCGCGGCATGACCGGGACCTCGGTGATCATCCTCGGGGTGATCCTGGGCCTGATGATGTGCTTCGACCTGGGCGGCCCGGTCAACAAGGCGGCGTATGCGTTCGCCACCGTCGGCCTCAACGTCGCCGACCCGTCGTCGCTGCGGATCATGGCGGCCGTGATGGCCGCGGGCATGGTGCCGCCGCTGGCGATGGCGCTGGCCACCGCGCTGCGACCGCGGCTGTTCAGCGAACCCGAGCGGGAAAATGGCCGCGCCGCATGGTTGTTGGGCGCCTCGTTCATCTCCGAGGGCGCCATCCCGTTCGCGGCCGCCGACCCGCTGCGGGTGATCCCGTCGATGATGGCCGGCGGCGCGGTGACCGGCGCACTGATCATGGCGTTCGACGTGACGCTGCGCGCCCCGCACGGCGGCATCTTCGTGTTCTTCGCGATCGGCAACCTGGTGTGGTTCATCGTCGCGCTGGTCGCCGGGACCGTCGTCGCGGCGCTGGCGGTGGTCGCCGCCAAGCAGTTCGCCGCCCCCAAACCTCTCCCCCAAACCCAACTTTCGGCCGCCTAGTTCGAGTAGAAATCTCCATAAGGGCGATTTCGGCACAACCCACGAAGGAGCACACCCGCATGCACAGCAAGACCGTGACCGTCGGATCCGCCGTCGGCCTGCACGCCCGGCCCGCCGCCATCATCTCCGAGGCCGTCGTGAATGCCGGTGTACCCGTGACGCTGTCGATGGACGGCGGCGAACCGGTGGACGCCGGGTCCGCGTTGATGATCATGACGCTGGGAGCGGGCAAGGGCGCATCGGTGACCGTGGCCTCCGAGGACGAGGCCGCGCTGAACACCATCGCCGAGCTGGTCGAGCAGGACCTGGACGCTTAGGCGCGCTCGCAGATCAGCAGCGGGATCTCGCGGTCGGTGTTGCGCTGATAGCCGGCGTAGCCGCGGTAGGTCTTGACCACCTGCGGCCACAGTTCGGCGCGTTCGGCGGCCGTGGCCGTGCGGGCGTGCATGGGCACCTGCGCGCCGTCGACGGTCAGCGTGACGTCCGGATGCGCCAGCGCGTTCTTGTACCAGTCCGGGTGGTCCTGATGGCCGCCCTTGGACGCGACGAGCACGATGCGGCGCTCGTCGTGGATGGGGCTGGTCAGCAGGTTGGCGTACGGCTTGCCCGATTTGCGCCCGACGGTGTGCAGTTCGACGGTGCGCATGCCCAGCAGCGTGCGGGGGAACCGCCCGCCGGTGAGCGCCAGCAGCGCCCGGTGCCCGTTCTCCAGTACCCAGGCGCCGGCCTCGGCGACGCGATCGGATTTACGCATATGCCCCCTCCTGCGGCACCACGCTAATCGACGCCGGCCTCCGGGCGTAGGTCCAACCGGCGCAGCAGTTGCGCGTTGAGCGCCACCACCACCGTCGACAGCGACATCAGCAGCGCGCCCACCGACATCGGCATCACGAAGCCGACCGGCGCCAGCACCCCGGCGGCCAGCGGCACGGCGATCAGGTTGTAGCCCGCCGCCCACCACAGGTTCTGCTTCATCTTGCGGTAGCTGGCCTTGGACAGCTCGATCACCGACAGCACCGACCGCGGATCCGAGCTGGCCAGGATGACCCCGGCCGAGGCGATCGCGACGTCGGTGCCCGCGCCGATGGCGATCCCGACGTCGGCCTGCGCCAGGGCGGGGGCGTCGTTGACGCCGTCGCCGACCATGGCGACCACCCGCCCGCCGGCCTGCAGTTCAGCGACCTTGGCCGCTTTGTCCTCCGGACGCACCTCGGCGAACACCCGGTCCACGCCGAGTTCGGCGGCCACCGAGTCCGCCACGGTCTGCGCGTCGCCGGTGATCATCACGACCTCGCAGCCCAGCCGGTGCAGCGCGTCGATGGCCTGCCGCGACTCCGGCCGGATCTCGTCGGCCAGGGCGAGCACGCCGAGCACCCGCCCGTCGGCCAGCACGTGCAGCACCGTCGTCCCGGCGGGCATCGGGTCTTTGGAGGCCGGCACCCCGGTCTCCTCGAGCAGCTTCGGCCCGCCCACCCGGATCTGCCGGCCGTCGACGGTCGCGGTCACGCCGACCGCCGCCGACGAGGTGAACTCGGTGGCTCTCGGGATCGACAGCCCGCGCTCGCGGGCGGCGGAGACGATGGCCCGGGCCAGCGGATGCTCCGACGGCAGTTCGGCGGCCGCGGCCAGGGCCAGCACGTCGTCCCCGCCGGTGGCCGCGACGACGACGGGTTGGCCCTTGGTCAGGGTGCCGGTCTTGTCGAACAGCACCGCGTCGACGGTGCGCATCTGTTCGAGCGCCAGGCGGTCCTTGATCAGCACCCCGCCGCGCGCGGCGCGCTCGGTGGCGATGGACACCACCAGCGGGATCGCCAGGCCCAGCGCGTGCGGACAGGCGATGACCAACACGGTGATGGCCCGGATGACGGCCTGATCCGGCAGGCCGATGAGGCCCCAGACGATGGCGGTGAGGACCGCGGAGCCCAGCGCGAACCAGAACAACCAGCCGGCGGCCCGGTCGGCCAGGCGCTGTGCGCGCGACGACGAGTTCTGTGCCTCGGCGACCAGGCGCTGGATCCCGGCCAGGGCGGTGTCGTCGCCGACGGCGGTGATCTCGACGCGCAGGGCCGAATCGGTGGCAGTGGTGCCGGCGACCACGCTGTCGCCGACGCCACGCCGCACGGTACGCGATTCGCCGGTCACGATCGACTCGTCCATGTCGGCGGCGCCGTCGCGGATCCGCCCGTCGGCGGGAATCCGGCCGCCCGGGCGCACCAAAACGAGGTCCCCGACGCGCAGGTCGACGGGCGCGACGGTCTCGATGGTGTCGCCGGTGATGCGCTCGGCCTCGTCGGGCAGCAGCGCCGACAGCGAGTCCAGCGCCGAGGTGGTCTGCGCCAGCGAGCGCATCTCGATCCAATGGCCCAGCAGCATGATGACGATCAGCAGCGCCAGTTCCCACCAGAACTCCAGTTCGTGGTGCAGCACGCCGAGGCTCGCGCCCCAGGAAGCCAGGAACGCGACCGTGATGGCCAGCCCGATCAGCAGCATCATTCCCGGTGCGCGGGAACGTATTTCGCTGACCGCGCCGGTGAGGAACGGCCGCCCGCCCCAGACGTACATCACCGTGCCCAGCACCGGGGCCACCCAGCGCGCGCCGGGGAAGTCGGGCAGTTGGTAGCCGAGGATCATCGCGAACATCCCCGACATCGCCACCGTCGGGATCGCCAGGACGAGCATCACCCAGAACAACCGGCGGAACTGAGCGACGTGGTCCCCGTGGTCCCCGTGACCCCCGTGGCCGCCGTGCCCCGCGTGCTCGTGGCCCGCGTGCTCAGCGTGCTGGTGCGCGGTGTGACTGTGGCCGGACATGCCGTCCACCCTATACCCCTTGGGGGTATTTGCAGGGCGTGTTCGGCGCCGAGATCATCACCCGGGCTGCTCCTTCGGCTCGGCAACGGCCCTGGTAGCAACCTCGACGACCCCCGGTACTCGACTAGCATTGCCCCACATGGCGCAAGCCGACACCGGCGGTGCCGGCCGACTCGGGGCATTCGTGCGCGACGCCGGCTATCTGCGCAAGTGGCTGATCCTGGGCGTGGCCATCGGCATCATCGCCGGTCTCGGCGCCGTCACGTTCTTCCTGGCGCTGCGCTACACCACCGGCCTGCTGCTGGGCGACCTCGGCGGCTACGACGTCCCCACCGCCCAGGGCGACGGCAACAACCCCGGCTCACCGGGGTTTTCGCGGGCCTGGGCCATCCCCGTCATCACCACGCTCGGGGCGCTGGTGTCCGCGGCCATCGTCGCGAAGTTCGCCCCCGAGGCCCAGGGGCACGGCACCGACGACGCGATCGAGGCCGTCCACACCGACCCGCGCGCCATCCGCGCCCGCGTCGTCGTGGTGAAGATGGTCGCCAGCGCGCTGACCATCGGCTCCGGCGGATCCGGCGGCCGCGAGGGACCGACGGCGCAGATCTCCGCGGGCTTCGGTTCCCTGCTGACCCGCTGGCTCAACCTCGCCGACGACGACGGCCGGGTGGCGGTCTCGATGGGTATCGGCTCCGGCATCGGCGCCATCTTCGGCGCCCCGCTGGGTGGGGCGGTGCTCGCGGCGTCGATCGTCTACCGCCGCGACTTCGACTACCGCTCGTTGATCCCCGGCTTCATCACCTCCGGCACCGCCTACGCGGTCTACGGAGCGTTCCTCGGGTTCGAGCCGCTGTTCGGCCAACTGGTGCCCGACTACGCGTTCGACCCCGCCCAGCTGCCCTGGTTCGTGCTGATCGGAATCGTCGCGGCCGCACTCGGTTACCTGTACGCCCGGACGTTCTACGCCACGGTGAATCTGGCCCGACGGATCACCTTCCCGGGCGGCGCGGTGCTCAAGCCGGCCGTCGGCGGGCTGCTGGTCGGACTTTTGGCGTTGGCCATCCCGCAAATCCTGTCCAGCGGCTACGGCTGGGTGCAGTTGGCCGCCGTCGAATCCACCCTGCTGGCGATGCCGCTGTGGATCGTCCTGGTGTTGCCGGTCGCCAAGATCGTGGCGACCTCGCTGTCGATCGGCTCCGGCGGCTCCGGTGGGATCTTCGGCCCCGGCATCGTCATCGGATGCTTTGTGGGCGCGGCCCTGTGGCGGCTGGCCGATCTGGCCGGGGCGCCCGCGCTGCCCGCCGGGCCCGGGGTTTTCATCGTGCTCGCGATGATGGCCTGCTTCGGCAGCGTCGCCCACGCGCCGCTGGCGGTGATGATCATGGTGGCCGAGATGACCGGCTCGTTCTCGGTGCTGCCGGCCGCGATGATCGCCGTCGGCATCGCCTATCTGCTGATCCTCCGCACCGACGTCGGGATCTATCAGGCGCAGCGGCTCGACCGGGAAACGGCTGCGGCCGAACGCGGCCCCTAGACAGCGCGACGGCCGG
>JAEWRC010000182.1 GCA_023460175.1 Actinomycetes bacterium | reverse complement strand
ATCGCCATGACCGCTGCGATCACCAGCGTCCACTTCGCCGTTCTGGTCATACCCGCCGCTACAGTCCCGCCAGCGCCAGCAGGTGCTCAGTCTCTGGGCCGCGGACCAGCGCCGCGGCCTCCAGCGGATCGGTGGGCCCCTCGCCGAAGGACGGGCAGTCCGACGCCAGCACGCACACCCCGCAGGCCGGCCGGCGGGCGTGACACACCCGGCGGCCGTGGAAGATCACCCGGTGGCTCAGCAGGGTCCATTCCTTGCGCTCGATCAGGTCCCCGACGACCTTCTCGACCTTCACCGGGTCCTCCTCGGCCGTCCAGCGCCAGCGCCGCACCAGGCGCCCGAAGTGGGTGTCCACCGTGATGCCGGGGATGTCGAAGGCGTTGCCGAGTACGACGTTGGCGGTCTTGCGACCGACGCCCGGCAGCGTCACCAGGTCTTCCAGCTTGCCGGGCACCTCACCGTCGAACCGGGTCACCAGTTGCTGGCCCAGGTTGATCAGGGAGTTGGCCTTGTTGCGGTAGAAGCCGGTGGGCCGGATCATCTCCTCGAGTTCGGTGCGGTCGGCCTGGGCGTAGGCCAGCGCGGTGGGATATTCGCGGAACAGCGCCGGGGTGGTCAGGTTGACCCGCTTGTCGGTGCACTGCGCCGACAGGATGGTTGCGACGGTGAGTTCGAGCGGATTGGTGAAGTCCAGTTCGCAGTACACGTGCGGGAACGCCGTCGCCAGGGTGCGGTTCATCCGGCGGGCGCGCCGAACCAACCCGAGAGGTGTCTCCCGGTCCCATTTCCGGTTGCGTTTTCCCTTGCCCGCCACCACCACAGGGTAGCCGCGTAGCGGATGGCAATTCGTGATCCCGCTGAGACCTTGCCCGTGTTTACTTCGACGTGTGTCCTGGTTGTTGGCAGTTTCCATACCCGCGTTGCTCATGTTGGCGACGTTCGGGCTGGGTCGACTCGAAGACGCGATCGACGATCGGGAGACCGACGACCAGGTTGCCGTTCTGCTCGAGCGGGCGGCCGCGGCGGCCCGCTCCGAGAGCGCGCGGGTCCGGGTCCCGGCCGCCCCGTCGGGGCCGTACCGGCTCGATGACGAGCCGGATTTGCCGACGCGGATCTACCATTCGGTGAATCCGAATCCGCAGGTTCGGCCGACTCGCCAAGCTAATCGTGTGTAGCGTTGGCCTGTCGCGCCAGGCTCTACCTCTAGACTGATCACGCTAACCGTATAGAGGCTGGTCAGCGCGCATCAGACCATTCAAGAATTAAGAGGGGCAACGTGGACGAGATCCTGGCCAGGGCCGGAATCTTCCAGGGAGTCGAACCCAGCGCCGTATCTGCGCTTACCAAGCAGTTGCAGCCCGTCGATTTCCCGCGTGGGCACACCGTTTTCGCCGAAGGCGAGCCCGGTGACCGCCTGTACATCATCATTTCCGGCAAGGTGAAGATCGGCCGACGTTCCCCGGACGGCAGGGAGAACCTGCTGACCATCATGGGGCCGTCCGACATGTTCGGCGAGCTGTCGATCTTCGACCCGGGGCCCCGGACCTCGAGCGCGACCACCATCACCGAGGTGCGCGCGGTCTCGATGGACCGCGACGCGCTCAAGGCGTGGATCAAGGACCGCCCGGAGATCGCCGAGCAGTTGCTGCGGGTGTTGGCGCGCCGTCTGCGCCGCACCAACAACAACCTCGCGGACCTGATCTTCACCGACGTGCCCGGCCGGGTCGCCAAGCAGCTGCTGCAGCTGGCCCAGCGCTTCGGCACGCAGGAAGGCGGGGCGCTGCGCGTCACGCACGACCTGACCCAGGAGGAGATCGCGCAGCTGGTCGGGGCCTCCCGCGAGACGGTGAACAAGGCGCTGGCCGACTTCGCCCACCGCGGCTGGATCCGCCTCGAGGGCAAGAGCGTGCTGATCAGCGACAGCGAACGGCTGGCCCGCCGCGCCCGCTAGCGCAGGTAGTCCAGCTGGGCCTGTACCGAGGACTCCGCGGCCTCCCACAGTTTCTCGTCCACGTCGGTGTAGACGTGTTCGACGACCTGTCGGGCGGTCGCGTCCTCGCCGATCTCGCGTAACGCGCCGCGCACCTGCTCGAGCCGCTGCTCGCGGTGGGCCAGGTACATCTCGCTGACCTCGTGCAGGTCGCCGAGGTCCGGGCCGTGCCCGGGCAGCACCCGCCGCGAGCCCAGGCCGTGCAGACGGCGCAGCGACTCCAGATAGTCGCGCAGGCTGCCGTCCTCCTTGTCGATCACGGCGGTGCCGCGACCCAGCACCGTGTCGGCGGTCAGCACGACGTCGTCGACCAGGAAGCACACCGAGTCGGCGGTGTGCCCGGGGGTCGCCAGCACGGTGATCGACAGCCCCGCGGCGTCGATCACCTCGCCGTCGGTCAGCGAGCCGCCCAGACCGCGCTGGAAGCCGCTGCCCACCGAGCGCACGACGGCGCCGGTCCGGTCGACGATCTGGTCGATGCCGTCGGTGTGGTCGCCGTGCCGGTGGCTGATCAGCACCAGCGAGATCTTGCCGAGCGCGGCCAACCGCTCGAGGTGTGCGTCGTCGTCGGGTCCCGGATCGATGACGACCATCTCCGAGCTGCCCCGACCGCGCAGCACCCAGGTGTTGGTGCCCTCGAGGGTCATCAGACCGGGGTTGTCGCACAGCAGCACCGACGCGGTGTCGGTGACGGGGCGCAGCAGTCCGTAGGCGGGGTGGGTCAGAACCTCGCCCGCCTGCGGAGTGCGGTCGCCGTTGCTCAATTCACCTCGACGATGAGTTCGACCTCGACGGGTGCGTCCACCGGGAGTTCCGCGACGCCGACCGCGGACCGGGCGTGCGCGCCGGCGTCCCCGAAGACCTCACCGAGCAGTTCCGAGGCGCCGTTGACGACGCCGGGCTGGCCGTTGAAACCGGGCGCCGAGGCGACGAATCCCACGACCTTGACCACCCGCGTCACGTTGTCGAGCCCGACGAGCGCGTCCACCGCGGCCAGCGCGTTCAGCGCGCACAGCCGGGCCACCTCCCGGGCGTCCTCGGCGCTGACCTCGGCCCCGACCTTGCCCTGGGCCGACAGTTTCCCGTCGACCATCGGCAGCTGACCGGAGGTGTAGACCAAGTTGCCCGTCCGCACCGCGGGCACGTAGGCGGCCAGCGGTGCGACGACGGTGGGCAGGGTCAGGCCCAGTTCGGACAGGCGCGCGGTGGCGCTCACTTGGGCCGTTTCAGGTACGCCACATGCTGCTCGCCGGTCGGGCCGGGCAGCACGGCGACCAGTTCCCAACCGTCGGCGCCCCACTGATCGAGGATTTGCTTGGTGGCGTGGGTGAGCAGCGGCACGGTGGCGTACTCCCAGGTGGTCGGTGCACTCATGGGTTATGAGCCTAGTGGTCGCGCTTAAGACGTTGGTTAACATGCAGTCCATGGCGACCACACCGAGCGACGGAAGACCCGTCGGCTGGCCCTCCCGTTTGGCCAAGGCCCGGCTCCATTTCGTCACCGGTAAGGGGGGCACCGGCAAATCGACCGTGGCCGCCGCGCTGGCGCTGACACTGGCCGCCGGCGGCCGCAAGGTCCTGCTGGTGGAAGTCGAAGAGCGCCAAGGGATTGCGCAACTCTTCGACGTGCCGCCGCTGCCGTACGAGGAGCTCAAGATCGCGACCGCCGAACGCGGCGGACAGGTCAACGCGCTGGCCATCGACATCGAGGCCGCGTTCATGGAATACCTCGACATGTTCTACAACCTGGGCCTGGCCGGCCGGGCGATGAAGCGGATCGGGGCCGTCGAGTTCGCCACCACCATCGCGCCCGGCCTGCGCGACGTGCTGCTCACCGGCAAGATCAAGGAATCGGTGATCCGCCTCGACCGCAACAAGTTGCCGGTCTACGACGCCATCGTGGTCGATTCGCCGCCCACCGGCCGGATCTCCCGGTTCCTGGACGTCACCCGCGCCGTGTCGGACCTGGCCAAGGGCGGCCCGGTGCACTCCCAGGCCGAGGGCGTGGTCAACCTGCTGCGCTCCGATCAGACCGCCATCCACCTGGTGACGCTGCTCGAGTCGCTGCCCATCCAGGAGACCATCGAGGCCATCGAGGAACTCGAGGAGATCGGCCTGCCGATCGGCGCCGTCATCGTCAACCGCAACATCCCGGCGTTCCTGTCGTCCGAGGACCTGGATACCGCCGCCGACGGTGATATCGACGCCGAGTCGGTGCGCGCCGACCTGGAGAAGATCGGGATCACCATGCCCGACAGCGATTTCGCCGGTCTGCTCACCGAGACCATCCAGCACGCCACCCGGGTGAAGTCCCGGGCCGAAACCGCCGAGCGGCTCGACGAGATCCACGTGCCGCGACTGGAACTGCCATCCATCAACGACGGCATCGACCTGGGCAGCCTGTACGAGCTGGCCGACGTCCTTGCCCACCAGGGGGTCCGCTGATGAGCACCAAACCGCCCGCGCTCGATATGGCGTCGATCCTGCAGGACACCTCCAACCGCGTCGTGGTGTGCTGCGGCGCCGGCGGCGTCGGCAAGACGACGACGGCCGCCGCCATGGCGCTGCGCGCCGCCGAGTACGGCCGCACCGTGGTGGTCATGACCATCGACCCGGCCCGCCGGCTGGCCCAGGCGCTGGGCATCAAGGATCTGGGCAACACCCCGCAGCGGGTCCCGCTGGACCCGGAGGTCCCCGGCGAGTTGCACGCGATGATGCTCGACATGCGCCGCACCTTCGACGAGATGGTGATCGAGAACTCGGATCCCGCACGCGCACAAGCGATTCTGGACAACCAGTTCTATCAGACGGTGGCGACCTCGCTGGCCGGCACGCAGGAGTACATGGCGATGGAGAAGCTGGGTCAGCTGCTGGCCCAGGATCGCTGGGACCTGGTGGTGGTGGACACCCCGCCGTCACGCAACGCGCTGGACTTCCTGGATGCGCCCAAGCGCCTCGGCAGCTTCATGGACGGCCGGCTGTGGCGGCTGCTGCTCGCCCCGGGTCGCGGCCTGGGCAAGCTGGTCACCGGCGCCGTCGGGCTGGCCATGAAGGCGCTGTCGACGGTGCTGGGCTCGCAGATGCTCTCGGACGCCTCGGCGTTCGTGCAGTCGTTGGACTCGACGTTCGGCGGCTTCCGCGAGAAGGCCGACCGCACCTACGAGCTGTTGAAGCGCCGCGGCACCCAGTTCGTCGTGGTCTCCGCGCCGGCGCCGGACGCGCTGCGCGAGGCCACGTTCTTCGTCGACCGGCTCTCGCAGGAAAAGATGCCGCTGGCCGGCCTGATCCTCAACCGCACCCACCCGCCGTTGTGCCCGCTGACCGTCGAGCGGGCCACCGACGGCGCCGAGGAGTTGGAGGCCAAGGATCCCGACGCACTGGCCGCGGCCGTGCTGCGGATCCATGCCGATCGCGGCTTGACCGCCAAGCGTGAGGTGCGACTGTTGTCGCGGTTCACCGGCGCCAATCCGGATGTGCCGATCGTCGGCGTCCCCTCGCTGCCGTTCGATGTCTCCGACCTGGAGGCGCTGCGCGCGATCGCCGATCAGCTCACCGCCTGAGCGGTATTAGCTGACGCTGCGGTGCTTGCGCTGCGCGGCGAAGAAATCGGCCCAGGACACCACCTCGGGGTGCTGCTTGAGCAGGGCACGACGCTGACGTTCGGTCATGCCACCCCACACGCCGAACTCGACCCGGTTGTCCAGGGCATCGGCGCCACATTCGGCAATCACCGGGCAGTGCCGGCAGATGACGGCGGCCTTCCGCTGCGCCGCCCCACGGACGAACAATTCGTCGGGGTCAGCCCCCCGGCATCGTGCCTTGGCCACCCACGCGATGCGGGCTTCACCTTCCGCGCCGGGCGGCGGCGCATCCATCGGGGGTGTGACCGTCCTGCGAACTGCTTGCCGAGTTGTTGACACCAGCGATTCCCCTTCGCTCGTCCGCCATACAGCGGCGCTGCCCTCGGGTGTAGACCCTGTTGCGATCTACGCCACACTGCTTCGTGAGGTGTTACCTACGTCGCATTGTGTGTATAAGTTAGGTGGTCAGGTCGCATTTGCGCAACCATTGCGCGCTCATCTTTTTGGGACGCCCGTGCAGTCCGATCATGAAACGCAGCAGAACCCGGCGTCGCCGACTGCCCGCCGGTGGCGCTGCTCGGTATTCGCGCCGCTCAGCGGCATCGTTACGCTGTACGCATGCCAGACCGCCCACCGGTTGCAGTAACGGCCATCAAGCTGGCTTGGTGCTGCCTGCTCGCCGCTGTCCTCGCAGCGGCCCTGATGTTCCCCGTCGTCGGGGGCATCGGGTTGATGTCCAACCGCGCCTCCGACGTCGTCGCCAACGGCTCGTCCCAACTGGTCGAGGGCGACATCCCCGCCGTCAGCACCATGGTGGACGCCCGGGGCAACGTCATCGCCTGGCTCTACAACCAGCGGCGCTTCGAGGTGCCCAGCGATCAGATCGCCGACACCATGAAGTTGGCAATCGTGTCCATCGAGGACAAGCGGTTTGCCGAACACAACGGCGTCGACTGGCAGGGCACGCTGACCGGCTTGTCGGGCTATCTGTCGGGCAACCTCGACACCCGCGGCGGTTCGACCATCGAACAGCAGTACGTCAAGAACTATCAGCTGCTGGTGGTCGCCCAGACCGACGCCGAGAAGCGCGCCGCCATCGAGACCACCCCCGCGCGCAAGCTGCGGGAGATCCGGATGGCGCTGACCCTGGACAAGACGCTCACCAAGCCGGAGATCCTGACCCGCTACCTGAACCTGGTGTCGTTCGGCAACGGCGCGCACGGCATCCAGGACGCCGCGCAGACCTACTTCGGGGTCGACGCCTCCCAGCTGAACTGGGAGCAGGCCGCGATGCTGGCCGGCCTGGTGCAGTCCACCAGCGCGCTGGACCCCTACACCAACCCCGAGGGCGCGCTGGCGCGGCGCAACGTCGTGCTCGACACCATGATCGAGAACCTGCCGGACCGGGCCGAGGAACTGCGCGTGGCCCGGCAGCAGCCGCTGGGCGTGCTGCCGGTGCCCAACGAACTGCCGCGGGGTTGCATCGCCGCCGGCGACCGAGCGTTCTTCTGCGACTACGTGCAGGAGTACCTCGCGCGCGCCGGCATCAGCAAGGAACAGGTGGCCAAGGGCGGCTACCTGATCCAGACCACGCTGGACCCCGACATCCAGGCCTCGGTCAAGCAATCGGTGGACCGGTACGCGCGGCCTGACACCCCCGGCGTCGCGAGCGTCATGAGCGTCATCCGGCCCGGCAAGGAATCCCATCCGGTGTTGGCGATGGCCAGCAACCGGACCTACGGCCTGAACCTCGAGGCCGGGGAGACCATGCATCCGCAGCCCTTCTCACTGGTGGGCAACGGCGCCGGCTCGGTGTTCAAGATCTTCACCGTGGCCGCCGCCCTCGAGATGGGCATGGGGATCAACATGAACCTCGACGTGCCCGGCCGGTTCGAGGCCAAGGGCCTGGGCAGCGGCGGCGCGCGCGGCTGCCCCAAGGACACCTGGTGCGTGCAGAACGTCAGCAGCTACCGCTCCCCGATGAACGTCACCGACGCGCTGGCCACCTCGCCCAACACCGCCTTCGCCAAGCTGATCTCGCAGATCGGCGTGCAGCCCACGGTGGACATGGCGATCAAGCTGGGGCTGCGGTCCTACGCCGAGCCCGGCACCGCCCGCGACTACCACCCGGAGAGCACCGAGAGCCTGGCCGACTTCATCAAGCGGCAGAACATCGGCTCGTTCACGCTGGGCCCGTTCGAGGTCAACGCGCTGGAGCTGTCGAACGTCGGGGCCACGCTGGCCTCCGGCGGCACCTGGTGCCCGCCGAACCCGATCGACAAGGTCTTCGACCGGCGCGGCAAGGAGATCGCGGTGACCACCTCGACGTGCGAGCAGGTGGTGCCCGAGGGCCTGGCCAACACGCTGGCCAACGCCATGAGCGAGGACGACCGCGGCGCCGGCACCGCGGCCGGGGCCGCCGGGTCGGTGGGCTGGGACCTGCCGATGTCGGGTAAGACCGGGACCACCGAGGCCAACCGCTCGTCGGGATTCCTGGGCTTCACCAATCAGCTGGCCGCCGCCAGCTACATCTACGACGACTCCAATGCGCCCAGCGAGCTGTGCTCGTACCCGCTGCGGCAGTGCGGGTCCGGCAACCTCTACGGCGGTAACGAACCGGCGAGCACCTGGTTCGCCGCGATGAAGCCGATCGCCACCACTTTCGGCGAGGTCGTCATGCCACCGACCGATCCGCGCTACGTCGACGGCGGACCCAACTCCCGGGTGCCCAGCGTGGCCGGCCTGAAGGAGGACAGCGCGCGCCAGCGGCTCGCCGAGTCCGGCTTCCGGGTCGCCGAGCAGGCGTCGTCGGTCAACAGCAGTTCGTCCTACGGCACCGTCGTCGGCACCTCGCCGACCGGACAGACCATTCCGGGGTCGATCGTCACGATCCTGGTGAGCAACGGGGTGGCCCCGGCGCCGCCGCCGCGGCCCGCCGCACCGCCGGGCCTGCCCGCGCCGCCGCCGCTGGGGCAGACCGTCGTCGAGATCCCCGGCCTGCCGCCGATCACGGTTCCGGTGCTGGTTCCGCCTCCGCCTCCGTAACACAGCGACGGGCAGTATCGTGGCCACATGCCCGGAGTTCTACCCGTCCTGAAACGCACCGCCGCGGTCACCCTCGGCACCGCCATCGCCGGGGTCGGTTACGCCTCGCTGATCGAACGCAACGCGTTCGTCGTGCGCGAGGCGACCCTGCCGGTGCTGTCCCCGGGCTCGTCGCCGCTGCGGGTGCTGCACCTGTCCGACCTGCACATGCGGCCCGCCCAGCGGCGCAAGCAGGCGTGGCTGCGCGACCTGGCGCGCTGGGAGCCGGACCTGGTGGTCAACACGGGTGACAACCTGTCGCACCCCAAGGCCGTGCCGGCGGTCGTGCAGGCCCTCGGTGATCTGCTGTCGGTGCCCGGGCTGTTCGTGTTCGGCAGCAACGACTACTTCGGGCCCACCCTGAAGAACCCGGCGAAGTACATCACCGACCGCGGGCACCGGGTGCACGGCAATCCGCTGCCCTGGCAGGACCTGCGGGCGGCGTTCACCGAACGCGGCTGGCTGGACATGACACACACCCGTCGCGAACTCGAGGTCGCCGGGGTGACCATCGCCGCCGCCGGCGTCGACGACCCGCACATCGACCGGGACCGCTACACCGCGATCGCCGGGCCGGCCAACGCCGCGGCCAACCTGCGCCTCGGCGTGGTGCACGCGCCCTACACCCGGGTGCTGGACCGGTTCGCCGCCGACGGCTACCAGCTGGTGATGGCCGGGCACACCCACGGCGGGCAGCTGTGCATGCCGTTCAAGGGCGCGCTGGTGACCAACTGCGACCTCGACCCGTCGCGCGCCAAGGGCGTGTCCAAGTGGGGCGCCCACATGGCGCTGCACGTGTCGGCGGGCCTCGGCACCTCGCCGTTCGCGCCGGTGCGGTTCTGCTGCCGGCCGGAGGCCAGCCTGCTGACGCTGGTCGCCGCACCCACCGGGGGCGACGACTCGAGCCGCAACCTCGACCAGTCGCAACCCACCGCCGCCGTCCTCTGACGCGGTGGGTCCGGTCTGCGACCGCAGCCCCGAGCGGGCCTGGGTCGACCACGCGATCAGCCTGATCGACGCCGAGGCGCGCCGCAGCGCCGACACCCACCTGCTGCGCTACCCCCTGCCGTCGGCCTGGGGCGAGGCCCACGGCGTGGCGCTGTACCTGAAGGACGAGAGCACCCACATCACCGGCAGCCTCAAGCACCGGTTGGCCCGCTCACTGTTCCTCTACGGGTTGTGCAACGGCTGGATCGGTCCGGGCACCACGCTCATCGAGGCGTCGTCGGGGTCGACGGCCGTTTCCGAGGCGTATTTCGCTGCGCTGATCGGGCTGCCGTTCATCGCAGTGGTGCCCGAGTCGACGAGCACGTCGAAGATCGCGCTGATCGAGGCTCAGGGCGGACGGTGCCATTTCGTGGAGAACTCCGCGGAGGTCTACGCCGAGGCCGAACGGCTGGCCGCCGAGACCGGCGGGCACTACCTCGATCAGTTCACCAACGCCGAGCGCGCCACCGACTGGCGCGGCAACAACAACATCGCCGAGTCGATCTACTCACAGATGGGCGCCGAGCCGCATCCGGTGCCGGCGTGGATCGTCGTCGGCGCGGGCACGGGCGGGACCAGCGCCACCATCGGCCGCTACATCCGCTACCGACGCCACCACACCCGGCTCTGCGTCGTCGACCCGGAGAACTCGGCGTTCTTCCCGTCCTACGAACAGCGCCGCGACGTGGTGACCGGCGAGTCGTCGCGCATCGAGGGGATCGGGCGCCCGCGCGTGGAGCCGTCGTTCCTACCCGAGGTGGTCGACCGGATGGTCCTGGTGCCCGACGCGGCGTCGGTGGCGGCGGCCCGCCACGTCAGTGCGGTGCTGGGCCGACGGGTGGGGCCGTCGACGGGCACCAACATCTGGGGCGCGTTCGGGCTGCTGGCCGAGATGGTCGCCGAGGGACAGCGCGGTTCGGTGGTGACGCTGCTGGCCGACAGCGGGGATCGCTACGCGGACACCTACTTCTGCGACGAGTGGGTGACCAGCATGAGGCTGGACCTGTCCGGCCCGGCGGCGCAGTTGGCCGACTTCGAGCGGTCCTGCGCCCACTGGTGAGCCTCGGCGGCGTCCGATTCGTCGTTGGTGAGGAACAGCCACAGCACGGCCACTCCGAAAATCCCGCCGAAGACGGCGGCTCCCAGCGCGGTCATATTCAGCCTCCCTCGTGTGTTGCCCAGCCTGGCAGCGGTACAGGCGGTACAACCGCACCGACACGCGGATTTCATCCCGGGGGTGAGCGGGACCTCGTTTGGCTTCCCGGGCCGGTGGTGCGATACGCTGTCGTGGCTTCACCCGGGGTGTGGCGCAGCTTGGTAGCGTGCTTCGTTCGGGACGAAGAGGTCGTGGGTTCGAATCCCGCCACCCCGACTCGTGTGACTGCAGACAGAAGGCCCTGACTGGTTATCCAGCTCGGGGCCTTCTTGCTTGCGCACTCCGTCGGCCCGCGACGCCGGTCAGCGCTTGAGGGCCAGCAGCGCACCCACCGCCGCGATCGCGCCCAGGGCCACGAACATCACCGCGTAGCCGCCGAACAGGCTCGCCAGGGCGGCGCCGACGAACGGGCCCACCGCCGTCGCGATCATGATCGGCGCGTTGAGATAGGCACTGAGGTGCCCGTAATGGGTTGCGCCCCAACGTTCCGTGACCGCGGTGGCCTGCAGCAGCGTCATGATGCCGCGCACCACCCCCGCCCCGATCGCCGCAACCACCAGGGCCGCGTAGGAGGTGAACACACCGAGCAGCGCGGTGGTGACCGCCACCCCGGCCATGACACCCACCGTGCGGGGCACGACGCCGACCCGGCGCACCAGGGTCTGGTAGCCGAGGCGGCCCAGCACCTGCCCGGCCCCGCCCAGTCCCAGCGCGAGCGCGGCCGCACCGGTGCCGATGCCGCGTTGGTTCATCAACGGCACCAGGTTCGCGATCACGGCGTAGGAGGCCAGGCCGGACAGCGCGAAGGCCCCGACCAGCGCCACGAACGATGGGCTGCGCGCGATGCGGGTCGGTGACTCGACCTTGTGGTCGATGACGAGCGCGGGCCAGGGGCGCCGCAGCCCGAAGAAGTGCGCCGGAATGGTGATCACCGCGAGCACGACCGCCAGCACGAGGTAGGTGTGGCGCCAACTCAGCTGCGCGGCCAGCGCGGCGGTCAACGGCGCGAAGACGGTGCTGGCGAACCCGGCCACCAGGGTGAGCACCGTGAGCGCGCGCACCGCGTCGGCACCGAAGAATCGGGTCAGCGCCGCGAACGCGGGTGCATAGAAGACCGCGCTCATCGCCACCCCGGAGAAGATCCACGCCGCGGCGAACAGCCCAAAATTGGGCGCGGCGGCCACGGCGACCACGGAGAGCACGCCGAGCACCGATCCGCCGGTCATGATCCACCGCGGGCCGATGCGGTCCAACCAGCGCCCGACCGGGATGCCGACGAGCGCCGAGGTCACCAACCCCGCGGAGAACGCCGCAGTCACCGCCGGCGCCGACCACCCCGTATCTGCGCTGATCTGCGGGGACAGCACGGTGAAGGCGTAGTACAGCACGCCCCAGCTGGTGATCTCGGTGACGCACAGCGCCAACAGCACCCAGCGCAGCCCGCGGGCTGCGCTGGGTTGGGTGCGCTGCTCAGTCTTGGTGGTCGCCATTGATCAACGGATCGATCCTCACCGATCCGTTGCGAATGCGCTCGCCGAGCAGTGCGGCGTCAGTCCGCGTCGCGGGCATCCCGCGTGCTGAGGAACACCGCCATGTCGTGGCACGCCTGCAGCGCCTTCTGCGACCAGTCCTCTTCGGGTTCGGGGGTCAGGCGCAGTTCCTGGGCGCGCTCGCTGATCACCGGATCGAGGCTGTGTTCGGCGATCAGGGCCAACAGTTGGTCGATCCGCTTGTCGACAATTGACGTCGAGTCGAGCGCACCGACGCGCCACCCGTCGCTGACATCCACCCGATTGCCCCCCTGAGCCATCTCGTCTGCGTTCTCGACATTGTTACCAACCAGTACGGTGGCCGCGAGGCAATTCTGACACGATTGTGACGCTTATTACTCGAAAGTCAGGTTATGGCGGCAACGAGTGTTGTCAGCGATATCCCCGCGGGTCCCGCCGGCCGGAATGAAAATGGTGGGGTGAGTGCTGTCCGCCTCGACGATCTGCCCGCGATCGACACCGATGTCCTGGTGGTCGGGGCCGGTCCGACCGGCCTGATGGCCGGCTTGGTCCTGCACCGCCGGGGCGTCGCCGCGGTGGTGGTGGACCGCAAGGCCGGCCCCACCCGGGAGTCGCGCGCGCTGGTGGTCCACGCCCGCTCGATGGAGATCTACGACCAGCTCGGCCTGGCCGAGACCGTGCTGGAGCGCGCCTATCTCGCCACCCGGCTGCAGGTCGGCGCATCGCCGCGGGGCCCCGGACCCAACGTCACGCTGTTGCAGACGGGCGGCACTCGCTTCCCCGGCGTGCAGGTGTTCGAGCAGAGCCGCAACGAGGAACTGCTCAGCGACACCCTGCGCGACGGCGGCGCCGACGTCCGCTGGAACCATCGCCTGGTCGATCTGTCCGACCGCACCGCCGAACCCGACGGCCGGGTCGAGGCGCTGCTCGAGAACGACGACGGCGCCCTGCTGCGGGTGCGGGCGCGCTGGTGCATCGGGGCCGACGGCGCCTCCTCGGCGGTGCGCCGGCAGCTCAACCTGCCCTTCGAGGGCAATACCGACGACGCGACGTTCTGGGTCGCCGACGTCCACGACGTGCGCGGGGTGCCCGATTCCGCGCTGAACCTGCGGGTCGGCAGATCGACCTTCGCGGTGATCTTCCCGCTGGGCCCGGGCGGGCATACCCGGCTGATCGCACTGGCCCCGCGGGACGAGATCTCCCAGGACGAGGCCCTGGCGGCCGCCGACGCCGACTTCGGCCTGACCCACGGCGCGGTCGACTGGTTTTCCACCTACCGGGTGCATCACCGGGTGGCCGCCAAGTTCCGGGTGGGATCGGTGTTCCTGGCCGGCGACGCCGCGCACGTGCACTCCCCCGTCGGCGGACAGGGCATGAACACCGGCCTGCAGGATGCGCACAACCTGGCCACGCTGCTGGCCGACGTGGCCCAGGGCCGCCGCGACCCCGTCGCCCTGGACCGCTACGAACTCGAACGCCGACCGGTGGCGCTGACGCTGGTGAACGTCACCGACCGGGTCTTCGGGGTGATCGGGCGGCGCAGCGTGGTACCGGCGCTGATCCGCCGCGTCGTGGCCTTTCTGGGCGCGACGGCGGTTCCGGCGCTGACGAAGACCCGGCTGGGCGCGCGGGTCGGCGGGTACCTGGGGCAGTACCGGATCCGCTATCACTACGGCGAGGCCCGGCCGTCGGATCCCGCGGTGGGGCTGCGACTTCCGCCGGTCGGGGACAACCAGCAGGCCCTGCGCACCATGACCTGGCAGCTGCACAGCTACGGCGCCGGGGCGCTGCGACGCCCGGACCTGCCGGACTGGATCGAGGGTCCGCGCGACTTCGGTCCCGACCCGCACGGCCGACTGCGATCCGACCGCGTCTACCTGGTGCGCTCCGACCAGTTCGTGGCCGCGTCAATCCCGCTGCGGGGCAATAGCATTGACGAGGCAGCACTGCGCGCCGCGATGAGCGCGCACGAGTTGCAGGCCGGTTAGGGGCGGGCGAGAATCGACGCGTGGCCCGCAAACGGAAGACTCTGCCGAAGAACTTCGAGGACCTGCTCACCGACGGCGATCTGAACGCGCTGAAGGCGGTCTACGACGGGTGTGCGGTCGAGGCGCGCGGCGGTGACCCCAAGACCACGGCGCTGGGCTTCGACAACTGCCCCGACGAGCTGGCCCGCTGGCTGGTCGCCCAGGGTCTCGACGTCGACACCCCGGATGCCTGGGGGCGAACCCCGCTGTCGCAGCGAGTGTCTCGCGGTCAGGACATCGCGCTGCTGCTCGAACTCGGCGCCGACGTCAACGCGCCCGAGGACTTCTACGGCAGCGCGCTGCACGCCGCGAGCAACCGGGCCGATCTCACCCGAACGCTGATCGCGCACGGCGCCGACGTCAACGTCACCGACAACAGCGGTGACACCCCGCTGCACGACGCGGTCACCGTCAACGCCGACACCGTCGCCGTCCTGATCGAACACCGCGCCGACGTCGCCGCCCGCAACGGGATGGACCAGACTCCACTGGCGGCCGGGCTGGTGGCCTGCCGCAACTCCGATATCGCCGAGGTCGCCCGGTCGGCCCGGATCCTGCTCGAGGCGGGCTCGCCCGCCCCCGACGACGCGGCCGAGGTGGTGACCGAGATCGGCCGGCAGTTCGAGTTCCACCGCGACGACTTCAATCCCGACCACCTCGACGAGACCCGACCGCGGCCTGGCCGAGCTCTATGCGCTGTTCGGCGTGCGGCCCGTGGCCCCGCGCGCCGGGTCCACGACGGCGTCGCCCCGATCACGATCGACGACGCGCCCTGGCCCGTGCAGTTCGACCAGCTGTGGGAGTACCTGGTGCCCGGCAGCGGCGCGGCGACGACGGTCCAGGGCGAGGGGTGATCCGGCTGGCCGGGCGCATCGGGCACGAGCTGCTCGAGAATGGCGCCGCCAACTGGGACCGGGACTTCGGCCGGTTGCGCGATGCCCTGATCGGCCACCTCGGCTCGGGCTCGCCGGTCACCACGGCCGGCGAACTCGCCACGCTGCGGGGCGGACTCGGCCGCGACTGGGACGACGACGCCGTCGGCCGGGTCAGCGAGCTCGCCGTCGCCTGGGTTCTGGCCAACCCCGAGCCGGAACCGCTGGCGGCGCCCACCTACCGCCGCTGAGCGCGGCCCCGATAGGGTCGGCCGTCATGACGGGTGTCAAGCGCAGCTGGATCGCGCAGCTGCTGCAGTTCGACCGTGACGGGGATACGTTCGTGCCGCCCCAGACCCACGCCGGTCCGGGCCAGCGGCTGTTCGGCGGGCTCATCGCGGCCCAGGCGCTCGGCGCCGCGGGCGCCACCGTCGACCCGGGCAAGCATCCGCAGTCGCTGCACCTGTACTTCGTGCGCGGCGGCGCCTACGGCGTGGACGTCGAGTTCCGGGTGGAGCGCACCCGCGACGGCCGATCCTTCGACACCCGCCGGGTCACCGCCGTCCAGAACGGAGCGGTCATCCTCGAGATGATCGCCTCGTTCCACCTGCCCGAGCCCGGCGCCGACCGCCATCCCCCACCGATGGTCACCGTCGGGCTCGACGACGCCGTCGGCAAGGAAGCCGACATCGAGTTCGCCGACCGCTTCGAGCTGCGGACCATGCCCGACGACACCTCCGAGTTCGCGATCCCGCCGTTCTGGATCCGCACCCGGGAGGAGATCGAGGACGATCCGCTGGTGCGCAGTTGCGCGTTGGCGTTCATGTCCGACTTCGGGCCGGTGCCGGTGGCGCGCCCGCCGGACCTGCCGCTGGACCCGACCGTGGGGTTCGCGGCCAGCCTGGACCACTCGGTGTGGTTCCACCGCCCGTTCGACCCGCGGCAGTGGCACCGCTACGACGTGGAATCGCTGAACAACAGCGACTCGCGCGGCCTGGTGCGCGGGTCGCTCTACACCACCGACCGCACGCTGATCGCCACCACGTCGCAGGAAGCGCTGTGGCGATGCTGACACTTTGCGGAAACATTTGCCCGCAACCGTGCGTGCACCGATAATTCGAGTTATGGCCAAGAGGACCGAAGAGGAGTTGCTGTCCGACGTCGAGCGGCGGCTGATCGACGAGTTCACTCAACTCCCGCCAACTGCCGTGGTCGCGGCCGTCGAGCAGGCCCGGGATCGGTTCTCCGGCAGCAAGATCCGCGATTTCGTCCCGCTGCTCGTGGAGCGCCGGGCGTACGCCGAACTCTCCCACGCCGCGGTCTGACACCGCCTAGGCGTTCAGAGCCGGTCTTTCACAGCCTGTCTTTGACGAACGCCGAGATGCGCGCCCCGTCGGCCTTGCCGGCCGCGATCGCGGTCGCCGCCTTCATCACCTGCCCCATCTGACGCATGCCGGGCGCCTCCCCGTTGGCTTCGGCCACCTGAGCGATCGCGGTGTTCACCACGTACGCCAGTTCGTCGTCGTTGAGCTGGGTCGGCAGATATTCGTCGATGACGCTGGCCTCGGCGCGCTCGTTGGCCGCCATCTCGCCGCGACCATTGCTGACGTAGATCTGCGCCGCCTCACCGCGCTTGCGCGACTCGCGGGTGAGCACCTTGATGACCTCGTCGTCGGAGAGCTCCCGGGCCTGCTTGCCCGATACTTCCTCGCTCTGGATCGCGGCCAACACCAGCCGCAGGGTGGCGGTACGCAACTTGTCCTGCGCCTTCATCGCCGCGGTCAGGTCGGCACGCAACCGGTTCTTCAGCTCAGCCATGGCCATGACGCTACGCCCTGGGCGCATTTGCTGTGACCAGCTCGGGCCCGGCATGCCAGACTGGTCGGGCACGGAGTTGAACGATGTAGACAGGGGAATCGCCCGGTGAGCATGCCGCCGATGGGTCCGGGGTGGCCGCCGCAGCAGCCACAACAACCCCAGCAGCCGCAGGGCTACCCGTCGTTCGGCCCCCCACCCGGTTATGGCCCGCCCGGCTACCCGCCGCCCGGCTACCCACAGCCGCCCATGGAGTTGCGGCCCGGCGTCATCCCGCTGCGGCCGCTCACCCTCAGCGACATCTTCAACGGCGCGGTCGGTTTCATCCGCACCAACCCCAAGGCCTCCCTGGGCCTGACGGCCATCGTCGTGGTCGTCACCCAGGCCATCGCGCTGCTGCTGCAGGTCGGCCCCATGCGGGCGCTGGCCAACACCGACCCGGACAGCACCGACTTCGGCGTCACCTTCGTCGGCAGCGTCTGGACCGAGCTGCCCGGCATGTTGATCAGCGCCCTGGCCGCGATCGTGCTCACCGGCATGTTGACGGTCGTCGTCGGCCGTGCCGTGTTCGGATCCACCATCACCATCGGCGAGACCTGGCACCGTATCCGGGACCGGCTGTGGCCGCTGATCGGGGTGACGCTGCTCATCACACTGGCGACCGTCGCGGTGGTCCTGGTCGCCGTGGTGATCATCGTCGCGGCAGTCGCAGCCGGCGGCGGCCTGGCGGGAGTGGCCGTCGGAATCCCGCTGGGGCTGTTCGCCGCCGCGGCCATGCTCTGGATCTCGGTGGTCACCTCGTTCGCCCCCGCCATTGTGGTGCTGGAACGCCAACCGGTCCTGGCCTCCATCACGCGGTCCTTCGCCCTGATCCGCCGCGACTTCTGGCGGGTCTTCGGCATCTGGCTGCTCACCCGCGTCGTGACCTACCTGGTGGCGACGGCGGTGGCCGTCCCGTTCATGTTCGCCGCGGCGCTGGCCAGCGGCCTGATGGGCGCCTCGACACCGGCGATCATGGTCGCCGCGGTGCTGGCCAGCGTCGGCGCGGTGGTCGGTCAGATCATCACCACCCCGTTCGCCGCGGGCGTGGTTGTGCTGCTCTACACCGACCGCCGGATCCGCGCGGAGGCGTTCGATCTGGTGCTGCGCACCGGGGCGACGGCCGATCCCGCCGACCCGCGGTCCACCGATCATCTCTGGCTGACCCGGCGCTGAGGTTCATCCGTGGCAGAAGTAGACATCGACCGCGACACCGCCCATGAGCTCGCGCAGCAGGAGCTCAGCAAGCCCATCTACCCCAAACCGTCGCTGTCCGAACGGCTCAGCGAGTGGCTCAACGACGTGATCTACCGCATCGTCGACTCCGGATCGTCGGTGCCCGGCGGGTGGTTCACCCTCACGGTCCTGCTCATCCTGGTCGCCGCCGCCGTCGTCGTGGCTGTGCGGGTGGCCCGAAACACGATGCACACCAACCGCAGCGGCGACATGGCGCTGTTCGACACCGCCGAGCGCAGCGCCGAGCAGCACCGCGCGAGCGCCGAGCAGTACGCCGCCGACGGCGACTGGGCCGCCGCCATCCGGCACCGGCTGCGCGCCATCGCGCGGCACCTCGAGGAGACCGGGGTCCTCGACGCCGTCCCGGGCCGCACCTCGCTGGAGCTGGCCCGTGCCGCCGGCGCGGCCATGCCCGATCTGTCCGCCGAATTCGTCGACGCCGCAACAGTGTTCAACGATGTCACCTTCGGCGAACGCCCCGGCACCCCGGAGTCCTATCGGCAGCTGGTCGGCCTCGACGACCACCTGCGCTCGCGACCGCCGACCCCGCGCGGCCCAGTCGCCGACCCTGCAGCGCAGGCGGGTTGGGTCCAGATCCGATGACCGCCGTGACCGCCGGCCCCGCCCAGCGCGGCCGAACCTGGCGCTGGGTCGCCGTGGCGATCGTGGCCGTCGTCCTGCTGGCCGCCGTCACCGCCTGGTGGACGACGCCGCGCGACGGCGGGCGGATGGACCCTACGGCCACCGGTCCCGACGGCGCGCAGGCACTGGTGACGCTGCTGCGCGAGCAGGGCGTGCAGGTTCAGGTCGCCGACACCGCCGCCGAGGCCGCCGACCTGGCGGGCCCGGACTCGCTGCTGCTGGTCGCCCAGACCTTCTACCTGTGGGACGACGAGTTGCTCGACACCCTCGCCGACGCCCCCGGGGACCTGCTGCTGATCGCGCCGACCTCGCGGACCCGCGAAGCGCTCGCGCCGGGCATCGCGGAGGGCACCGAGTCCACGCTCGGCGGCGAGCCGGACTGCGCTCTGCGCGAAGCGGATCGGGCCGGCTCGGCGCGGCTTGGTCCCACCGTCACCTACGAGGCCGCCGACGACGACATCGACCTCACCCGGTGCTACGAGGGCGCGCTGGTCCGCTACACCGACGGGGACCGCACCATCACCGTGATCGGCACCGCCGACTTCATGACCAACTCCACGCTGCTGCGCGACGGCAACGCCGCGCTGGCGATGAACCTGGCCGGCGCCGCGCCCCGGCTGATCTGGTACGCCCCGCAGCAGCCCGAGGGAGAGAGCAGCGGCGCGGCCAGCATCACCGACCTGATCCCCGACCGGGTGCATTGGATCGTCTGGCAGCTGTGCCTGGTGGTGGCCCTCGTCGCGCTGTGGAAGGGCCGCCGACTCGGGCCGCTGGTCGCCGAGAAGCTGCCCGTGGT
>JAEWRC010000181.1 GCA_023460175.1 Actinomycetes bacterium | reverse complement strand
CGTCACCACCGAGATCTACGCGTCGTCACTGCGTCCAGAGAACTGGCCGACGGCACTGGCCCGCATCGACCGCGCCGTCGACGCGACGGGGTGTGGGATGTTCACCGGCGCGGGCAGTGGCCGATCGCTGCTGGCTGCCACCGTCCCGCTGGAGGCCAGCGACTGCTACCAGAGCTACTACCGCTCGATGGATTACGTGCTGGAGGCCGTCGAGGCTGGTCCGGCCGGTCTGGTCCACAACGGACGGGCGCTGGTCGCCCTCGCACCGGGCTCCGAGTTCGAGATCGACTTCATGCGGCCGTTCCACCTGGACGACGGGCTCTTTGCCCGGCTGGCCGTGGGCGGCACGCCGGTGACGTTCCTGGCGGCGGCGGCCAAGGGTGCCGAACCGTTCGGCACCGCCGACCGCGCGAAGTTCGTCGGCGCGTTGGTCCCGCACCTGCAGCAGGCACTGCTGGCGCAGCGGCACCTGCTGGAGTTGGGCACCACGGCGGGCGAGATCCGCGGGCTGATGGAGGCCATCCGGCACGGCGTCATCGTTGCCGGTCCGGAATGCGTTGTGCTGCACATGAACTCCACGGCAGAGCGGATTCTGGCGGCCGGCGACGGGGTGACGGTGCGCGGCGGCAGGATCGAGGCGACCGGGACCGGCCAGCTGCAGCGGAGCATCGGATACGCCTGCGTGCGACAGCACGGTGATGTGCGCCGGGGCGACTCGTTCGCGTGTCACCGACCGTCCGGGAAACGTCCGTACATCTTTCACGTACTACCACTGGACTTCACCGAGTTGAACGCGGCGGCAACAGCTTTGGTGACCATCATCGATACGGAAACCGATCCGGCGCCGCCGCGGGTCCTGTTGCGCAGACTCTTCGGCCTGACGAACGCCGAGGCCGATGTGGCGCTGCGGGTGCTGCGCGGCGGCGGCCTCAAGCCGATCGCGGAGGACCTCTCGGTGTCCACAGCCACCCTCAAGACACACCTTCAGCACATCTTCGACAAGACCGGCACCCATCGGCAGGCCGAGCTGGTGCGGCTGCTGCTCGCCGTCAGCCCCTAGCTGGGCACCGGGTCGACGGCCGAGACCTCGACCGGGATGCCGTTGAGCACCGAGGTCCCCGACAGCGGATCGAGCTGGGTGCCGTCGTTGAGCCGGTTGACGTTGGCCTCGTCCCAGCCGTGCGGGATGGACACGACGCCGGGGCGGATGTCGTCGGTGCGTTCGACCGGGACCAGCAGTTCCCCGCCGGGCCCCTTGACCACCGCGACGTCGCCGAGTCCGAGTTCGGTGGCGTCGTCGGGGTGGATCTGCAGCGTGCACCGGTTGGTCCCGCCCATCAGGTGCATCCAGCTGTTGTTCGACCGCAGGTGCCGTCGGCCGATCAACATCAGGCCGTCGACGCGGCGGGGCAACGAGTCCCGCAACCGCAGGGTGTCGGCGACCAGCGCCGCCGGCGCCAGTTCCACCTGGCCCGACGGTGTGCGCAACACCTCGGGCAGCCGCGGTTGCGGCGGTCCCAGGTCGATGCCGTGCGGAGCGGCCTGCAGCCGCTGCAGGGTCAGCCCCTCCGGGTTGGCGCCGAAGGCGTCGCCGTAGGGGCCCACCCGCAGCATCATGTCCAGCCGTCGCTCATAACCCGGTCCGTCGGGCAGCATCGCCACCAGTTCCTCGACGGCGCGGCCGGCCACCGGCGAGTGCGGGTCGGCGACCTCCTTGCCCAGCGTCGCGGCGATCACCTGCTCGTCGGCCAGCGCCGGGTCGGCGTGGATACCGACACCGAAGATCGCCAGGGCGATGCGCGCCAGGATCTCGGTCTCGTCGGGCCGGCCGTCGAGCGACAGCACGGGCGGCGAGTACCGCGCGTTGTTGCGGATCGCCAGGTTGTTGAGCACGAAGTCGAAGTGCGGGCTCTGCGACGGCGGGGGCGGGGGCAGGATCACGTCGGCGTGCCGGGTGGTGGCGTTGACGTATGGATCGATGCTGAGCATGAAGTCCAGCCCGGTCATCGCGCGGGCCAGGCGCTCGCCGTCGGGCGCGGAGAGCACCGGGTTACCCGCGATCGTGATGAGCGCCTTCAGCTGTCCGTCGCCGGGGGTGTCGATCTCCTCGGCCAGCGCCGCGGCGGGCAACTCGGAGGCCACCTCGGGATAGCCGGAGACCCGGCTGTGCCAGCGGCCGATCGCGAAGCCGCGCCCGGGCCGCGGCGGCCGCGGCTTCGAGGCGGTCGCCGACAGCGGGAACAGCACCCCGCCGGGACGATCCATGTTGCCGGTGAGGATGTTGATGACCTCGACGAGCCAGCTGCCGACCGTGCCGAATTCGACCGTGGTGGTGCCGATCCGGCCGTACACCGCGGCGCTGGGGGCCGTGGCGATCTCGCGGGCCAGGGTGCGGATGTCCTGCGCGTCGATGTCGCAGTAGCCCGCGACGGCCTCCGGCGGGAAGTCCGCGGCCAGGGCGCGGACCTCGTCGACGCCGCGGACGTAGGAGCCGATGCCGCCGAGGTCCTCGGCCACCAGATCCTCGTCGAACAGCACGTGCACGATCGCGAACAGCAGCGCGGCGTCGGTGCCCGGCCGGGGCGCGAGGTGCCAGTCGGCCTGGGCCGCGGTGCGGGTGCGCGCCGGATCGATGACGGTCAGCTTGCCGCCGCGCCGGCGCAGGGCCTTGAGCTTGCCCGGGAAGTCCGGCGCGGTGGCCAGGCTGCCGTTGGACACCAGCGGGTTGGCGCCGATGATCACCAGGTGATCCGTGCGGTCGAGGTCCGGGACGGCGAACGCGAACGGGCTACCCAGCAGGTGCCCGAGCGCCACCTGCTTGGGCATCTGGTCCAGGGTGCTGGCGGAGAACACGCTGCGGGTGCCCAGCGCCTTGATCACCATGGGTCCGTACAGCGCCCCGGCGACGGTGTGCGCGTTGGGATTTCCGATGTAGACGCCGACGGCGCTGCCGCCGTGTTCGGCGAGCACCTTGGCCAGTCCGTCGGCGACGGCGTCGTAGGCCTCGGTCCAACTGACCTCGGTGAGTTCCCCGTCGCGGCGCACCAATGGGCCCGTCAGCCGGTGCGGGTCGCCGTCGAGTTCGGCGAAGCTGGCCCCCTTGGGGCAGATGAAACCGGCGCTGAAGACGTCGTCGGCGTCACCGCGCGCGCCGGTCACCCGGCCGTCCTCAACGGTGAGGGTCAGCCCGCAGGTGGCCTCGCAGATGGGGCAGATGCGAAGTTCCGTGCTCATGGCGACCTCCCGAGAACTCAGGGCGTATAAACCCTCGGTTCCAGAGTGCCTATGTAGGGCAGATCTCGGTAGCGTTCGGCGTAATCCAGTCCGTAACCGACGACGAATTCGTTCGGGATGTCGAAGCCGACGTAGTTGATCTCGACGTCGGCGCGCACGGCGTCGGGTTTGCGCAGCAGCGTGCAGACCTCCAGCGACGTGGGCCGCCGGCTGGCCAGGTTGCGCAACAGCCAGGACAGCGTCAGACCCGAATCCACGATGTCCTCGACGATCAGCACGTGGCGGTCGTTGATGTCGCGGTCGAGGTCCTTAAGGATGCGCACCACCCCGGACGACGACGTCGACGACCCGTAGGAGGACACGGCCATGAATTCCAGCTGGGTGGGTAGCGGGATCGCGCGGGCCAGGTCGCTGACGAACATGACGGCGCCCTTGAGCACCGTGATCAACAGCAGGTCCTGATCGCCCAGGCGGTCCGCGTAGGCGGCGCCCACGGCGGCGGCCAGTTCCGCGGTCTTCTCCTGGATCTGTTGCTCCGAGAGCAACACCGATTTGATGTCTCCGGGGTACAGCTCATCAGAATTAGCTGGCACGTGCCCCAGCGTGCCACGTCGGCGCCGCACTGGCCAAAGCGATCCTCAGATGGGCGCGTATTCGAGCACCAGCGCGCCGTCGCGGCGCCGGGCGAACAGTCGGGTGCCGGCGCGGTCGCCGCCGACGGCGACGCCGCCCTGCCCGCGCCAGGCGGTCACCAACTCGTCGACCGCGCGGATCTGCTTGCTGGTCAGGTTGCGCGCGCCGCCGGCCAGCAACCAGCCGCGGAGCACCCGCAGCCGCACCGCGACGGGCAGCTCGCTCAGCGGGGCGGTCTCGAGGCGGGTCCCCCGGTTGTCTTCGAGGGCCTGCTCGGCGAGCACGTCGAGCACGTCGCCGTCCTCCTGCAGGGCGGTGGCGGTGCGGGCCAGCGCCTCGGCGACGCCGCCGCCGAGCATGTCCTCGAGCAGTGGCAGCACCTCGTGCCGCAGCCGGGTGCGGGTGAAGCGCGGATCGTGGTTGTGCGGGTCGCGCCAGGGCGTCAGGCCCAGGGCGGCGCAGGCGGCCTCCGTGGTGTCCCGGCGCAGGTGCAGCAGCGGCCGGCACCACGGCGGGTCGAAGGGCCTTATCCCGGCGATCGAGCGCGGGCCCGAACCGCGGCCCAGGCCGAGCAGCACCGTTTCGGCCTGATCGTCGAGGGTGTGTCCGATCAGCACCGGCGCCTGCCCCCGGGCGCTCTCCAGGGCCGAGTAGCGCGCGGTGCGGGCGGCCGCCTCCGGCCCGCCCGCGGTGCCGACGGTCACCGAGATTATCTCCGCACCAACGCATCCCAGGTCTTTGGCTTGGTCTTGCGCGGTGCGGGCGACCGCGGCCGACCCGGCCTGCAGGCCGTGGTCGACGATCAGCGCCGTGGTGGGCAGCAGCCCGGCCGCGGCCGCGGTGAGCGCCAGCGAGTCCGCTCCGCCGGACAGCGCGACGCACCACCGGTCCGCGTCGGGCAGGTACTTCTCGGCGAAAGCTGCGACCGCCGCGCGCAGTCGCCTTACAGGATTCGATCGATCCATCGCTGCGGTTCGTCGATCTCGTCGGGCAGCGGCAGCGTCTCGGCGCCGGTCCAGATGGTGTTGAACCGGTCCATCCCGACCTTCGTCACCACCTCGTCGACGAACGCCTTGCCGCGGGTGTACTGGGACATCTTGGCGTCGATACCCAGAAGTGCCCGCAGAATCCGTTGCAGCGGAGGCTGTTTGCGATGCCGACGCTCGTCGAACCGGCGTCGGATGGTGGCACCGGAGGGCACCACCGTCGGGCCGACGGCGTCCATCACGTGATCGGCGTGTCCCTCGAGCAGGGTGCCGAGCACCAGCAGCCGGTCCAGGGCCTCGCGCTGCGGTTCGGACTGCACGGCACGCATGAAGCCGAGCACCCCGTCCTCGCGGTCGCGAACGAAGTCGGCCAGCCGCCCGATCACCGCGGCGAGGTCGTCCCCGGCGTCGGCGGTCAGGACCTCCAGCGCGTCGGTCATGTACCCGGCCAGCCATGGGTTGGCGGTGAACTGCACCCGGTGGGTGACCTCGTGCAGGCAGACCCAGAGCCGGAAATCCCTTGGCGCCACCCGCAATTGCCGCTCCACGGCGATGACGTTGGGATACACCAGCAGCAGCTTGCCGCCGTCGGCGGTGAACGGATCGTATTGGCCCAGAATGCCCGACGACACGAACGCCAGCACCGCGCCGGTCTGCGCGCCGGTCACCCGGCCGGCCAGGAATCCGCTCGGGCTCTCGTCGCCGCCCGTCATCGAGCGCAGGGATTGGGTTGCGGCCCGGATCCATTCGGGCCGATCGACGATGCGGGCATCCGGGATCGGGCCGTCGGTGTGCAGTCGCGTGACGTCGCGCACCGGCGGCTCGGCCTCCCGCGAGCAGTCGGCCAGTTCCTCGATCGCCTGTCGGCGGGTGTACTCGGTGACGGGCCCCGCCGGGCGGGCCAGCCGGGCCCCGAAGTCGGCCGCGAACTGCCAGTCGACGGCGCCCCCGAGCGCGGATTGGCTCATCGCACACATCCACAGGAGCGCAGCGTCGCGGCCAGCGCGTCGATCGCGAGGCGTCCCGTCGGCCCGGCGTCGTTGGACAGGAACGAGAAGGTCAGCACTCGACCGCTGCGGTCGGTGACGATGCCGGCCAAGGCGTTGGTGCCGGTCAGCGAGCCGGTCTTGGCGCGCAGCCAGCCCGCAGCGGGCCGGGTGGTGCCGGCTTGCAGGAAGCGCTCCGACAGGGTGCCCGATCCGCCGGCCACCGGCAGCAGATCCAGCAGCGGGCGCAGTTCGCGGTGGTCGGGACCGGCGGCCTCGCCGATGACCTCGTCGAGGGTCAGCGCGGTGAGCCGGTTGTCGACCGACAGCCCGCTGGAATCCAGCAGCTTGGCACCGGCCAGGTCGATGCCCTCGCCGGCCAGCCGGGTCGACACCGCGCCGGCGGCGCCCGCGAAGCTCAGCGGCCGCTGGGAGGCCGCGGCGACCTCGCGGCCGATGCTCTCGGCCATCACGTTGTCCGAGTTGACCATCATCTGGCGCAGCCGCTCGATCAGCGGCGCCGAGTCGACCGAGGCCAGCTCCGGCCCCGTCGGCGGGCCCGGGACGATGCTCACGGTCGCCGGGTTGACGCCGAGTGCCACGGCCAGCGCGCGACCGGCGTCCAGCGCCGGGGTCGGGGACCGCCGGGAGTCGAACGTGGTCGGCTGGGTGCGGCCGCCGTCGAGCATCACCGGCTCGATCGGCGCGATGTCGCCGCCGTCGATGTCGGCCGGATCCCAGCCGGGGGCCAGCCCCGGCCCGCTGTAGAGCGAGGTGTCGACCTGCACCGCGGTCGGGGTGTAGCCGCTCTCGCGGATCTGGCTGACCAGATCGCTCATCCGGGCCGCACCCTTGTACCAGGTGTCTTGGTCGGCGGGCGCGGCCGAGAGCGTGGTGTCGCCGCCGCCGACGAGGACGACGACGCCCCGGTCGCCTCGGTCGGTTGCGGCCACGACCTTGGTGGTCACCGTGGCGTCGCGTTCCAGCGTGAGCAGGGCGGCCGCGGCGGTGAGCACCTTGTTAGTGGAGGCGGGTTGCATCGGCAGGTCATCGGCCTGCTGCCACAGCGGCTCGCCGGTCAGCGCGTCGCTGATGCGGCCGGTGAGGATGCCGAGGTTCGGGTCGGCCAGGGGTTTGGCCAACGCGACGTTCATCCCGACCTCGGTGGGGATCTCCGCATCCTCGGCCAGCGGGACCACACCCGGGCTGGCGGCCACCGGAGCCGGCCGTGCGGCGGCCAGGGCGTCGGTCTGCTGATCGCCCGCGAACAGCAGGGTCGCGGCGACGAGCGCGACCACCGCGACCAGGACGGCGGCCCCCACCGCCAGGTGCGTGGAGCGGCGCCACCGCTTGGGATGCATGTACTGCAGGGTATCGCCCCACCGTGGCCAGGGCCTGCACGCTAGTGTGGCGTCCGACGAAACGACGGTCAGCCATGCGAAGGAGTCCTGCCGGTGGAGTTTGACGTCACCATCGAGATCCCCAAGGGGCAGCGCAACAAGTACGAGATCGACCACGACTCCGGTCGGATTCGGCTGGACCGCTACCTCTATACCCCGATGGCGTACCCGGCCGACTACGGCTACATCGAGGACAGCCTGGGCGAGGACGGCGACCCGCTGGACGCGATGGTCCTGCTGCCGCAGTCGGTGTTCCCCGGCGTGATCGTCGAGGCCCGCCCGGTGGGCATGTTCAAGATGGTCGACGAGGCCGGCGGCGACGACAAGGTGCTGTGCGTGCCGGCCGGCGACGTCCGCTGGGACCACGTCCAGGACATCAGCGACGTGCCGAGCTTCGAGCTCGAGGCCATCAAGCACTTCTTCGTGCACTACAAGGACCTCGAGCCCAACAAGTTCGTCAAGGCCGCCGACTGGGTGGGCCGCGCCGAGGCCGAGGCCGAGGTGCAGCGCTCGTTCGAGCGGTTCAAGACCTCCGGGCACTGATCCTTTCTGTGTTCCGCTGTGGGTTATCCACAGTGGCGCGCTGTGGGTTATCCACAGTGTCGTTTTGATCCACAGGTGGGTGGTTTCGGCGGTGCGCCGGGGCTGAGTTCGGCTTAGTGTCGAACGTATGTGCGACTCGATGGCTTCGGACTCGTTGGCCTCGGCCGACGACACCGGGGTCGTGGACGCGATCTCAGGGTTTGCCCGCGCCGAGAACAAGGCCGCGGCCGCGCGACTGGCCGCGATCGCCGAACTCATGGACCGCCGCCTCTTCAACAACAACGGCGACGGCGAGGAGGATGAGCGCGATCTGTGGGTCTGTGACGGCTGGGACAGCGTCGCGGCCGAAGTCGCCGCCGCCCTGAGTCTGACTCACCGCCGCGCCTCCACCCAGATGCACCTGGCCCATGCCCTGCGGACCCGGATAACGAAGACCGCAGCCAAGTTGGCCAACGGCGATCTGAGCCTGCGCACTGCAACCACGATCGCCTGGCGCACCAAACTCGTCGACGACCCCACCATCCTGGCCACCATCGACGCCGAACTCGCCGATAAAGCCACCCGCTTCGGGACACTGTCGGACAAGGCCCTCGACAACGCCATCGACGCCGTGCTCGCCGAACACGACCCCGACGCCGTCATCGAGCACCGCGACGCCGACCGCAACCGCGACGTCCAATTCGGCAAACGCGACGACACCACCGGCACCACCTCCCTGTACGGCAGCCTCACCAACGTCGACGCCGCCTTGTTCGACCGCCGACTACGCGCCATGGCCACCAGCGTCTGCCCCGACGATCCCCGCACCACCGGGCAACGCCGCTCCGACGCGGTGGCGCTGCTGATCACCGGCGCCGATCGACTGCCGTGCCGCTGCGGCAACACCGAATGCCCGGCCACCACCGCCCCCGACACCCGCGCCGGCCACATCGTCATCCACGTCGTCGCCGACCACACCGCTGTGGAGCAGGCCCAAGCTGCGAACGCCGCGGCCAAGGCCGAAGCCCAAGCGCGGCGCACCGCCAAGACCAAGGCCACCCAGAAGCTCGAAGACGGCGACAGGACCAAGGAAGTCGCCCAGCCCGGACAGCACGCAGGCGACGTAGGCGACACAGGCGACGCAGCCGACACAGCCGACACAGCCGACACGGGCGACGCCGGTGACACGGGCGCTACGGCACCTGAGACTCCACGCGCTGCGCTTTCCTCGCCATCCGTGGACTCCGCCGAGTCCGCGGAGGCCGAGGCCACCGAGCCCGACATCCCCAAAGAATCTCCACCGCAACCCAATACCCGCAAACGCACCGCGGCCCTGCAAGGCGGCGGCGTGATCCCCGCACCCCTGCTGGCCGAACTGCTCGACACCGGCGCCACCACCACACCCCTGCGCAGCCCCGCCGCGGCCCCCGAACCGCGCTACCGACCCTCGGCCGCCCTGGCCACCTGGGTCCGCGCCCGCGACCAAACCTGCCGCTTCCCGGGCTGCCACACCCCCGCCGAACGCGCCGACCTCGACCATACGATTCCCGACAGCCAAAGCGGGCCGACCCACCCGTCGAACCTGGCTTGCCTGTGTCGAAAACACCACTTGCTGAAGACTTTTTGGACCGAATGGTCCGAAACCCAACACCCCGACGGCACCATCGTCTGGACCACACCGGCGGGCAAGACTTACACCACCCACCCCGGCAGCAAGATCGCGTTCCCGAACTGGAACACCACCACCGCGACCCTGCCCGCACCCATCCGACCAACCCGACCCACCAAGGCCACCAACCCCGACCGCGGCCTACAAATGCCGCGTCGCCAACGCACCCGCAAAGCCGACCAAGCCCAACGCATCAAAACCGAACGGGGCGGTCGCGACCCATGACGCCGGACCCGGGACACTACCCGGTACCGCAAGTACCGCATTCGGACTACAGTGCAGAACTGAGCGAGAAAGGTGTTCAGAAATGTTGCGCCCACATCGATCCGCCCGCGAAGTCGATCCCGGCCCCGTTCAGATCCACGCCCGCAACGTGCACTTCGACGTCGACGGGGTCGGCCCGCACTGGATTCCCGGCCATCCGGCGGCCTCGCACATGGCCAACCTGCTCAACGTCATCCTGCCCACCGCCGAGCGTTGGTTCGTCCAGGCGTTCAACGAGGCCCTGCCGCACGTGCGCGACCCGCAACTGGCCGCCAACATGCGCGGATTCATCGGCCAGGAGGCCATGCATGCCGACGTGCACGACAAGGTGCTGCACACCTACCTCGAGGACCACGGCCTGGAACCGGGGCCGATCCTCGACCTGGTGGAGCACATCTTCGAGAAGGTGCTGGCGCCGAGCACGTCGACCAACGAGCGCCGCCGCCTCAACCACCTGCGCGAACGACTCTGGCTGATCGCGGCCATCGAGCACTACACCGCGGTGCTGGGCGACTTCACGCTGAACAACAACTGGGACGACCACGCGGCCGACCCGACGTTCGCCGACCTGTTCCGGTGGCACGGCAGCGAGGAGGTCGAACACCGCTCGGTGGCCCACGACGTGGCGGTCTACTTCCACGACAGCTACCTGGCCCGGATCCGCGCCATGGCCGTGGTGGTGCCGATGATGTTCGGCTTCTTCCAGAAGGGCACCTGGTACTTCCTGAAGAAGGACCCGACGGTCGACGTCAACTGGTGGCAGTTCAACCGGCTACGGATGCGGGACTCGAAGCTGGGCCTGCTGCCGAAATTCCGCAACCTGTTCGGCACGCAGACCCTGGCCTATTTCGGTCCGCGATACTCGCCCGAATACATGGGGTCGACGGCCCAGGCGGTGGCCTACCTGGCCGCCTCCCCGGCCGCCCGAGCCGCGCTGCACTGACATGCGACTCCTTCAGCGCCTGCGCCAGACCCCGCCGAGCCTGTCGGGTCAGTTCCGGCACGACCCGTCGATCCGGTTCGCCGACCTGGCCATCAACGGCCTGTGGGCATTGTCGGGAGCCGTTGTCCGCAAACCGATCTCGCCGCCGGCCGACCAGCCGCTCACGCTGACGGTGGCCGACCGCACCATCGTCGCGCACGATCAGGACGTCATCGAACTGCGCCTGACCCCCACACCCGGCGCGACCCTGCCGCCGTGGCACGCCGGGGCACACATCGACGTGCACCTGCCCAGCGGCCGGGTCCGGCAGTACTCGCTGTGCGGCGACCCGCGCAGCGGCGGCCCGACCAGCGCCGACCATTACCGGATCGCGGTGCGCCGCATCCCCGACGGCGGCGGCGGATCGGTGGAGATCCACGACCGGCTGCCGGTGGGCGCCACCGTCACCACGCTGGGCCCCCGCAACGCGTTCCCGCTGGCCGTCCCCGGCTACGGATCGCCGGCCCAGCGCTTCCGCTTCATCGCCGGCGGCATCGGCATCACGCCGATCCTGTCGATGCTCACCGTCGCCGAACGCCTGGGCGTCAACTGGTCGATGGTCTACGTGGGCCGCAGCCGCGACAGCCTCCCGTTCCTCGACGAGGTGGCGCGCTTCGGGAACCGCATCGAGATCCGCACCGACGACGTCGACGGCCTGCCCACGGCGGACACGCTGCTCGGGGACTGCCCCGACGGCACCGCCGTGTACGCCTGCGGACCCGCGCCCATGCTCGCCGTGATCCGCGCGGCGCTGGTCGGCCGCGACACCGTCGAACTGCACTACGAGCGGTTCGGCGCCGCACCCGTCGTCGACGGTGAACCTTTCGAGGCGACGGTCGCGTCCACCGGGACGACGGTGCAGGTGGCGGCCGACGAGACGCTGCTGGCCGCGCTGACCCGGGCCGGGGTGGCGGCGCCGTACTCGTGTCAGCAGGGATTCTGCGGGACCTGCCGCACCCGCGTGCTGGCCGGCGACGTCGACCACCGCGACACCCTGCTCACCGAGCCCGAACGCACCGAGCAGATGCTCACCTGCGTCTCACGCGCGGCGGGCACCCCGCTGACGCTGGATCTGTAGCCGACGCAACGTCTGCTCGCCGAGCGCCCGGACGTCCTGCTGCTCGGCGGCCGGGATCAGCGTGACCCCGTCGGCCACGCCGAGGGTGTAGATGTCGTCGACCAACCCGGCGAGGCCCTCGACCGTGCCGACGTAGTGCACCGCATCCCCGGTCGGCTTCGCCGAGGCCAGCAGCCGCCGCGCCGACCGTCGGTCCTCGGCGATCAGCACGGTCAGATCGAGCACCACCGCCGCGCCCGTGTCGGCGCGCAACCGGCCGCTCGAGCGCTGCGCATGCTGCAGATCGCGGGCCTGCAGCCGCACCGCGGGGTCGCCACTGTCGGTCAGTTCGGTCCAGTCGTCGGCCGCCTCGACGAAGACTCGCAGGTTGGACATGACCTCACGCTAGGAAGGCCGCAGACCGATGTCGCCGGTTGTGCTCACCGGGAGTCGAACCGGGAGTCGAATCAGCCTTCGCGTTCCCGGGCCAGCATCCTGGTCCTGATCAGGCTGGCGATCATCGTGATGAACAACGTCAGGATGATCACGCCCAGGCTCCACAGCGTCGGGATCTCCGGGACGGGCACGCTTTCGCCGCCGTTGATGAACGGCAGTTCGTTCTCGTGCAGCGCGTGCAGGAACAGCTTCACGCCGATGAAGAACAAGATGAACGCCAGCCCCTGGGACAGGAACACCAGCCGGTTGAGCATGTCGCCGAGCAGGAAGTACAGCTGCCGCAGCCCCATCAGTGCGAACACGTTGGCGGTGAACACGATGTAGGGCTCGCGGGTCAGGCCGTAGATGGCCGGGATCGAGTCCAGCGCGAACATCAGGTCGGTGGTGCCCAGCGCGACGATCACCAGGAACATCGGCGTCATCAGCCGCTTGCCGGTGCCGTCCTTGAGCCAGAGCTTGAGCCCGTCCCACTTGTCGGTGAAGTTCAGGCGCGAACGGGCGAACTTGACGATCTTGTTCTCGCCGTCGTCGTCGGCGCCGGTGTCGCGGATCAACTTGAACGCGGTGTACACCAGGAACGCGCCGAACGCGTAGAAGATCCAGGAGAACCGCTCGATCGCGACGGCGCCGAGCGCGATGAAGATGCCGCGGAAGATCAGCGCCAGGATGATGCCGACCATCAGCGCCTGCTGCTGGAACTTCTTCGGCACCTTGAAGCTGGCCATGATGATGATGAAGATGAACAGGTTGTCGATCGACAGGCTGTATTCCGTGAGCCAGCCGGCGAAGAACTCGAGCCCGTACTGCTGACCGTGGAAGTTCCAGGTCCAGATGCCGAAGGCGATGGCCAGGCCCACATAGAACGAGAGTGCGATGCCGCATTCGCGCATGGTGGGCTCGTGCGGTTTACGCGCGATGTAGATGACGTCGAAAAGCAGGATCGCGACCGTCACCGCGAGGGTGACGATCCATTCGGCCTGGGTGACGTTCAATGCAGTTCCTCCGGTCGTCAAAGCACCAGAGGTCTCTTCCACCGCACGCATCGTCAGCGGTCCACGGCGCCGGTCGTCCGATGACGGTCGACGTGATGACGACTCCGCGGCGAAGGAGTACTCCCCTCTGGCGGACAGTCTGTCAGTTACCGGCCACGAACGCGACGTCGACCCCGAATCGCCCGGTAGCCGCCGTCCCGCAGACATGTTGGCGGCTTAGTATCTTCGACCTGTGGCAGCGGACCCGAACCACGAGATTCCCGCTCAGTACCTGCTATCGGAGCAAGCACCCGCTCCGCGCACCCTGATCGACATTCTCTACGACACCGCGGCGCGTCACCCCGACGCCGCGGCCATCGACGACGGCACGGTCCAGCTGACCTACAGCGAGCTGACCGCCGACATCGAGGACAGCGTGCAGTGGCTCGCGGCGCGCGGCATCGGCCGCGGCGACCGCATCGGGATCCGGATGCCCTCGGGCAGCTACGCGCTGTACGTGGCGATCCTGTCGACCCTGGCCACCGGGGCCGCCTACGTGCCCGTCGACGCCGACGACCCCGACGAGCGCGCCGAGCTGGTGTTCGGCGAGGCCGGGGTGGTCGGCGTCATCACCGAGGCCGGGCTGATCCGCGGGCCGGGTTCCTCGCGCGGCTGGCGCGCCGGGGCCCCGCTGGGCCGCGACGACGCCTGGATCATCTTCACCTCCGGTTCGACCGGCACCCCGAAGGGCGTGGCCGTCACCCACCGCAACGCCGCCGCGTTCGTCGACGCCGAGGCCCAGATTTTCCTGCGGGACAACCCGATCGGGCCCGGCGACCGGGTGCTGGCCGGGCTGTCGGTCGCGTTCGACGCGTCCTGCGAGGAGATGTGGCTCGCCTGGCGCCACGGCGCCTGCCTGGTGCCCGCGCCGCGTTCCCTGGTCCGCAGCGGCATGGACCTGGGGCCCTGGCTGGTGTCGCGCGACATCTCGGTGGTCTCCACCGTCCCGACGCTGGCGTCGCTGTGGCCGGCCGAGGCCCTCGAGCAGGTCCGGCTGCTGATCTTCGGCGGCGAGGCCTGCCCGCCGGAACTGGTCGAACGCCTGGCCGTGGAGGGCCGCGAGGTGTGGAACACCTACGGGCCCACCGAGGCGACCGTGGTGGCCTGCCTGGCCGAACTCGACGGCACCGGCCCGGTCAGCATCGGGCTGCCGCTGCCCGGCTGGGACCTGGCCGTCGTCGACCAGGACGGCCGGCAGGTCGGCTACGGCGAGACCGGCGAACTGGTGATCGGCGGCGTCGGGCTGGCGCGCTACCTCGACCCCGACAAGGACGCCGAGAAGTACGCGCCGATGCCGCTGCTGGAACCCGCCGGGGCGTGGAACCGCGCCTACCGCAGCGGCGACCTGGTGCGCCTCGAACGCGACGGGCTCTATTTCCAGGGCCGCGCCGACGACCAGGTGAAGGTGGGCGGCCGACGGATCGAACTCGGCGAGGTCGACACCGCGCTGGTCAACCTGCCCGGGGTGTCTGGCGGGGCCGCGGCGGTGCGCAAGAGCGCCGGCGGCACCCCGCTGCTGGTCGGGTATATCGCCAGCGCGGACCCGGACTTCGACCTCAAGGCCGCCCGCGCCGCGCTGTCGGCGACGCTGCCCGCCGCGCTGGTGCCGCGGCTGGTGCTGGTCGACGAGCTGCCGACGCGCACCTCCGGCAAGGTCGACCGCGACGCCCTGCCGTGGCCGCCGCCGGGCGCCGACCAGCCCGAGGCCACCGAGTTGGACGGCACCACGGGCTGGCTGGCCGGGCTGTGGCGCGACGTCCTGGGCGCGCAGATCGACGGCCCCGAGGCGGACTTCTTCGCGCTCGGTGGCGGCTCGCTGTCGGCGGCGCAGCTGGTCGTCGCGCTGCGCGAACGCTATCCGCAGCTGACCGTCGCGCAGCTCTACGACCATCCGCGGCTGGGTTCGCTGGCCGGCTACCTCGACGAGCTGGATCCCCCGGTCCAGGTCGAGCCGCGCCGCGTCGAACCCACGCCCGTCGGCACGCAGGCCGCCCAGGTGCTGCTCTCGGTGCCGCTGGCCACCCTGGCCGCCGCGCAGTGGGTGACCTGGTTGGCGCTGGCGAACAACGTCGCGGCCGCGATGCTGCCGCACCCGCCGGCGTGGCTGGTGCCGCTGAACTGGTGGTGGGTGATCGCGGCGTTCCTGGTGTTCGTCACGCCGCTGGGCCGGATGGGCATCGCCGTGCTCGGCGCCCAGGCGCTGCTGTCCAACCTGCAGCCCGGCAGCTACCGCCGCGGCGGCCCCGAACACCTGCGGGTCTGGCTGGCCGAGCGCCTCTCGGAGGCCAGCGGCGCGGAGAACCTGGCCGGCGCGCCGTGGCTGGTCTATTACGCCCGCGCGCTGGGCAACAAGGTCGGCAAGGGCGTCGACCTGCACTCCGCTCCCCCGGTGACCGGCATGTTGTCGCTGGGGCACCGCAGTTCCATCGAACCCGAGGTCGACCTGTCCGGGCATTGGATCGACGGCGACGTCTTCCACGTCGGCCCCATCACGATCGGCAACGACGCCACGGTGGGCGCGCGCACCACGCTGCTGCCCGGCGCGGTGGTGGGCAAGAACGCCGACGTGGCCGCCGGCTCCGGGGTGATCGGCAAGGTCAAGAACAAGCAGTACTGGAAGGGTTCGCCGGCGGTGAAGTCCGGCAAGGCCCAGCACCCGTGGCCGGACCACCGCCCGCCGCGCGCCCCGCTGTGGGTGCTGGTCTACGGCCTGACGTCGATGCTGCTGGGCGCCCTGCCGCTGGCCGCGTTGGCCGCCGGGCTGGCGGTGATCGCCTACGCCGTGCGCGGGACGGCGACGCTGGCCGACGCCGTCGTGCCGGCGCTGCTGTGGGTTCCGGTGGCCACGCTGGTGGCGCTGGCCGTCTACGCGGCCCTGACCGTGCTCGCGGTGCGACTGTTGGCGATCGGCCTGCACGAGGGCTACCACCCGGTGCGCAGCCGGGTCGGGTGGCAGCTGTGGGCCACCGAGCGGCTGATGGACGGCGCCCGCAACTACCTGTTCCCGGTGTACGCGAGCCTGCTCACGCCGTGGTGGCTGCGGCTGCTCGGCGCCAAGATCGGCAAGGGCACCGAGATCTCGACGGCGCTGCTCACCCCGAAGTTCACCGTGGTGGAGGACGGCGCGTTCCTGGCCGACGACACGATGGTGGCCAGCTACGAGTTGGGCGGCGGCTGGATCCACGTGGCCAAGGCCACCATCGGCAAGCGGGCGTTCCTCGGCAACTCCGGCATCACCCAGCCCGGCCGCCGGGTTCCCGACGACGGGTTGGTGGCGGTGCTGTCGGCGGCGCCGCGCAAGGCCAAGCGCGGCTCGTCGTGGCTGGGCAGCCCGCCCATCCGGTTGCGCCGCCAGCCCGACGAGTCCGACGGGCTGCGCACCTTCGCGCCGAGCACGGCCCTGAAGGTGATGCGCGGGATCGTCGAGACCTGCCGGCTGATCCCCGTCATGGTGACGTTCGCGATCGGCGTCGCGGTGCTCGGCGCGCTGCAGGCGTTGGTCGTGCGCTTCGGCTGGGGTTGGGCCGCCCTGGCCGGCGGGCTGGTGCTGCTGGCCGCCGGGGCGGTGGCCGGCACCATCTCGGTGATCGCGAAATGGCTTGTGGTGGGCCGCATCCGCGCGGTCGAGCATCCGCTGTGGTCGTCGTTCGTGTGGCGCAACGAGGTCGCGGACACGTTCGTGGAGACCGTGGCCGCGCCGTGGTTCGCCCGCGCCGCCAGCGGCACCCCGGTGATGAACATCTGGCTGCGGGGGCTGGGCGCCGACATCGGCCGCGGGGTGTGGTGCGAGACCTACTGGCTACCGGAGGCCGATCTGGTGACCCTGCAGCGCGGCAGCACCGTCAACCGCGGCTGCGTGGTGCAGACCCACCTGTTCCACGACCGCATCATGCGGATGGACACCGTGGTCCTCGAGGACGGCGCCACGCTGGGCACCCACTGCGTCGCGCTGCCCGCCGCCCGGCTGGGCGCCGGCGCCACCGTGGGGCCCGCCTCGCTGGTGATGCGCGGCGACGAGGTGCCGTCGTCGACCCGCTGGCAGGGCAATCCCATTGCGCCGTGGGGTGTTCCCCGCAAGAAGGGCCGTCGAGCGTGAGCAACCCCAGGAAGAAGGCCCCGCCCAAGCCGCCGGTGATCGACCCCTATGTGCCCGGCAGCGGCAACTTCGGCTACCGGGTGTCGCGCTACGAACTCGACCTCGAGTACAAGGTGTCGGCCAATCGGCTCTCCGGCGTGGCGACCATCACCGCGGTGACCCTCGCTGCGCTGCAGGGGTTTTCGCTCGACCTCGCCGAGGCGCTGACCGTCTCGAAGGTCACCGTCAACGGTCGTCGGCCGCAGTCGTTCACGCGCGCCAAGGGCAAACTCAACATCGCGCTGGCCGGCACCGTCGCCGCCGGGGCCGCGCTGACCGTCGTCGTGCGTTACGGCGGCAACCCGCGGCCCATCCGCAGCCCCTGGGGCGAGGTGGGTTTCGAAGAGCTCACCAACGGCGTGCTGGTGGCCGGCCAGCCCAACGGCGCGACGTCCTGGTTCCCGTGCGACGACCACCCCAGCTCGAAGGCCAGCTACCGGATCCGGATCAGCACCGACAGCCCCTACCGCGCGATCGCCAACGGCGAGTTGCTGTCTCGCCGGGTGCGCGCCGGGATGACCACCTGGACCTACGAGCTGCCCGAACCGACCTCGACGTACCTGGCGACCCTGCAGATCGGCGAGTACGCGGCCTACGAGCTGGCCGAGTCCCCGGTGCCGATGCGGGCCGTGCTGCCCGAATCGCTCAAGGGCAGGTTCGACGCCGACTTCGCCAAGCAGCCGCAGATGATGGAGCTGTTCCAGCAGCTGTTCGGCCCCTACCCGCTGGCCAGCGGGTACACCGTGGTCATCACCGACGACGACCTCGAGATTCCACTGGAGGCCCAAGGCATCTCGATCTTCGGGGCCAACCACTGCACGGGAACCGGGGGCTCGGAACGGCTGATCGCCCACGAACTGGCCCACCAGTGGTACGGCAACAGCGTGACGGTGCGGCGCTGGCGCGACATCTGGCTGCACGAGGGCTTCGCCTGCTACGCCGAATGGCTGTGGTCGCAGGAGAGCGGCGGGCACAGCACCCAGCACTGGGTCGAGCACTATCACGCCAAGCTGGTCGATTCCCCGCCCGATCTGCTGCTGGCCGACCCCGGGCCCAAGGACATGTTCGACGACCGCGTCTACAAGCGCGGCGCGCTGACGCTGCACGCGCTGCGCGGCGTGATCGGCGACGAGAACTTCTTTGCCCTGCTTCGGGATTGGGCCGACCGCTACCGGCACGCGACGGTGGTCACCGACGACTTCACCGGGCTGGCGGCGCACTACGCCGACGTCTCGCTGCGGCCCCTGTGGGACGCCTGGCTGCACTCGACCGCGGTCCCGCCGTTGTGACCGACGCCGCGGTACCGACCGGTCCCGCCGGACCCGTCGCGCGCAGCGGGGTGGCCCGGGTGGGCGTCGCGACCGCCGTCACCGCGGTATGCGGATACGCCGTGCTGTATTTGGCCGCCAGCGACCTGGACCCGGCCGGATTCTCGGTGTTCGCGGTGTTCTGGGGCGCCTTCGGGCTGGTCACCGGTGCGGCCAACGGTCTACTGCAGCAGAGCACCCGGGAGATCCGCCTGGCCCGCACGGCGCCGCCGACCGTCGGCCCGATCACCCGGCCGCTGCGGGTGGCCGCCGTCGTGGGGGTGCTCTCGGCGGCGGCGATCGCGGCCACCGCGGCGCTGTGGTCCGCGCACGTCTTCGTCGAATACCGTTGGCTCTCGGTGGCTTTACTGGCCCTGGGCCTGGCCGGTTTCTGCCTGCACGCCACGCTGCTGGGCATGCTCGCCGGGGCCAACCACTGGTCGCAGTACGGCGCGCTGATGGTCACCGACGCGGTGACGCGCGTGGTGGTCGCCGCGGCGACGGTGGTGGTCGGCTGGGGCCTGGTCGGGTTCCTGTGGGCCACCGTGGCCGGCGCGATGGCCTGGTTGGCGTTGCTGGTGGCCTCCCCGGTGGCGCGGGCGACCGCGGCGCTGGTCGCCCATCAGGACACCCGCAGCTTCCTGCGCGGCGCCTCCCACGCGATCGCCGCGGCCGGCGCCAGCGCCATCCTGGTGATGGGCTTCCCGGTGCTGCTGCAGGCCACCTCGACCGATCTGGGTGCCGCCGGCGGCGTGGTGATCCTGGCCGTGACGCTGACCCGGGCCCCGCTGCTGGTCCCGCTGACGGCCATGCAGGGCAACCTGATCGCGCACTTCGTCGACCACCGCCGGCGCCGACTGCGGGCGCTGCTCGCGCCGATCGCGCTGGTCACGGCCATCGGAGCCGTCGGGGTCGGGTTGGCCGCCGCCACCGGTCCCTGGCTGCTGCGGGTCGGCTTCGGCGCGGACTACGTGACCACGGGCACGCTGCTGGCATGGCTGACCGCCGGCGCGGTCGCCATCGCGGTGCTGACCGTCACCGGGGCCGCGACGGTGGCCGCCGCCCTGCACCGCGCCTACTCCGTCGGCTGGGTCGGTGCCACGGTGGCCGCGGCCGCCCTGCTGACGCTGCCCCTGCCGCTGGAAACCCGCACGGTGATCGCCCTGCTGTGCGGGCCGCTGGTGGGCATCGCCGTGCACCTGTACGCGCTGGCGGCATCCCGGCCCCGGCGCAACCCTCGGTAGCATCGTCGCTCGTGACCTGGCTTGTGACCGGCGGCGCCGGCTATATCGGCTCGCACGTGGTGCGCGCACTGCGCGCGGCCGACGCCGCCGTCGTCGTCATCGACGACCTGTCCACCGGCCTGGTCGGGTTCGTGCCCGAGGACGTGCCCCTGGTGCGGGCCAACCTGCTCGACGGCGACGCCGTGCGCACCACGCTGGACGAGCACGGGGTGCGCGGTGTCATCCACATCGCGGGCTACAAGTACGCCGGGGAATCGGTGCAGCGCCCGCTGCACACCTACCGGCAGAACGTGTCGGCGATGGTCACCCTGCTCGACGCGGTGGCCGCCGCGGGCATCGACAAGTTCGTGTTCTCCTCCAGCGCCGCCACCTACGGCACCCCGGACACCGACCTGGTCGACGAGGCCACGCCGACCGCGCCGGAGTCCCCCTACGGCGAGAGCAAGCTGATCGGCGAATGGCTGCTGCGCGACACCGCCGTCGCGGTCCCCGGCTTCCGGCACACCAGCCTGCGCTACTTCAACGTCGTCGGGTCCGGGCGCGAGGAACTGTTCGACGTCAGCCCGTTCAACCTGTTCCCCAAGGTCTTCGACATGCTGCACCGCGGCCAGACCCCGCGGATCAACGGCGCGGACTATCCCACCCCGGACGGCACCTGCGTGCGCGACTACGTGCACGTCACCGACCTGGCCGCCGCCCACGTCGCCGCCGCGCGGCGCCTCGACGACGGCGTGGCGCTGGAGCCGGTGTACAACCTGGGCAGCGGGGACGGCACCTCGGTACGGGAGATCATGACCGCCATCCGCGAGGTCACCGGCATCGACTTCGACCCCGAGGTCGCCGAGCGCCGCCCCGGGGACCCGGCCCGCATCGTCGCGGCCGGCGAGTTGGCCGCGCGGGATCTGGACTGGCAGATGCGGCATTCGCTGACCGACATGGTGGCCTCCGCGTGGGCGGCCCGCCAGCACGCCGGAGACGCGTATCCGGGCTAGGGATGTGCGGCCCCGCGTCGCCGTGATCGCGGCCGCCCTGATCGGGGTGGCGCTGGTGGTGCGCGCGGTGCTGGCGTTCGGCGGCTACTTCTACTGGGACGACCTGATCCTGGTGGGTCGCGCCGGCACCCAGCACCTGCTGTCGCCGGGATACCTGTTCGACGACCACGACGGGCACGTGATGCCCGGCGGTTTCCTGCTGGGCGGGTTGATCACCCGGCTGGCGCCGCTGCACTGGTTCTGGCCGGCGCTGTCGCTGGTGGTGCTGCAGTTGCTGGCGTCGCTGGCGCTGCTGCGGGCGCTGAAGGTGATCCTCGGGTGGCGCCCGGTACTGCTGATCCCGCTGACCTTCGCGCTGTTCACCCCGCTGGCCGTGCCCGGGTACGCCTGGTGGGCGGCGGGCCTGAACTCCCTGCCGATGCTGGCCGCGCTGGCCTGGGTGTGCGCGGACGCAATCCTGCTGCTGCGCACCGGGAATCAGCGCTACGCGGTCACCGGGACGCTGGTGTTCCTCGGCGGTCTGCTGTTCTTCGAGAAGGCCGCGGTCATCCCGTTCGTGGCGTTCGCCGTCGCGGTCCTGTTGGCCCACGTCCACGGCGAGCACCGGCCGATCCGCACGGTGTGGCGCGGCGGGGTTCGGTTGTGGTCGGCGGCGCTGGCGTTGACCGCGGCCTGGATCGGGCTGTACCTGGTGGTCGTCGATCAGCAGCGGTGGAGCTCGGACCTGGGCATGACCTGGGATTTGTTGCGCCGCTCGTTCACCCACGGCATCGTGCCCGGCCTGGTGGGCGGGCCGTGGGACTGGCAGCGCTGGGCCCCGGCCTCGCCCTGGGGGGTGCCGCCGACGACGGTGATGGTGCTGGGCTGGCTGGTTCTGGCGGCCGTGGTGGCGCTGTCGCTGGTGCGCAAGCAGCGGATCGGCCCGGTGTGGGCGGTGGCGCTGGGCTACGCGGTGGCCTGTCAGATCCCGATCTATCTGATGCGCTCGTCGCGGTTCACCGCGCTGGAATTGGCGCAGACGCTGCGTTACCTGCCCGACCTGGTGGTGGTGCTCGCGCTGCTGGCCGCCGTCGGGCTGTGCGCGCCGAACCGGGCGCGCTCGGCCTGGCTGAACGCCTCGCGGGCCCGCACCGCGGCCACCGTCGCGGCCGCGGCCCTGTTCCTGGCCAGCAGTTTGTATTCGACCGCGACGTTCCTGGTCAGCTGGCGCGACAACCCGACCAAGCCCTACCTGCAGACCGCGACGGCGAGTCTGGCTGCCGCGCAGTCGGATTCGGCCGCCCCGCTGCTGGACCAGGAGGTCGACCCGATGATTCTGCAGCGGGTCGCCTGGCCGGAGAACCTGGCCAGCCACATGTTCGCGCTGCTGCCGCAGCGGCCCGAATTCGAGTCCTCGACAACGGATCTGCGCATGCTGGACTCCGGCGGGCAGGTGGTGGACGCCAACGTGACCTGGGTGCGCACGATCGTGCCGGGGCCCACCCCGAACTGCGGCTACCTGACGCAGCCCGATCAGCCCGTGCGGATGCCGCTGGACGGCCCGCTGCTGCCCGCGGAGTGGACCGCCGAGATCAACTACCTGGCCAACAGCGACGGGGCGATGACGCTGACGCTGGACGAGGGCACCGAGGTGCGGGTGCCCGTCCGGCCGGGGCTGAACCGGGTCTATGTCCGCCTGTCCGGTGCCGGCGGCGGGATCGTCGCGCGGGCGCAGACCGCGGCGCTGTCGGTGTGCCTGGCCTCGGGGCCGTTGGGCCACCTCGCGCCGGCCCGATGAGGCTGTGTCAGAGTATTTCGTATGACTAACTTGCGCGACGACGGCCTCAACGTGTTCCGCGAGATGCTGCCCGGGGTCCTGCCCGACGCCCTGCCGAACGAGAAGGTCAGCTTCGGCAAAGGGTTCGCCTCCGAGCTGATGGAGATCGGCATCGAGGGCATCTTCGGCCGGCTGTGGTCCCGCGAGGGGCTGTCCCGCCGCGACCGCAGCCTGGTGACGCTGGGCATCCTCATCGCGCTCGGCGCGGAACTGGAGATGGAGTCGCACTTCCGGATCGCGCGGCAGAACGGCCTGACCGAGGACGAGCTGGCCGAGATCATCTACCACGCATCCGGTTACGCCGGCTTCCCCGCCGCCAACACCGCCAAGGACGCGGCGCTCAAGGCCCTGAGCAAGGACATTCAGCTCTGAGCCACCTAGGAGAATCGAACTCCTGACCTATTCATTACGAGTGAATCGCTCTACCGACTGAGCTAAGGTGGCGTGCCCGGCGAACCGGGCGCAGCAGAGTCTACAGGTCGCTCCGCAGGGCCTGCCCCACCGAGGCCACCATCGCGTCCACCGCGAACCTCGGCTTCACGTTGACCGCCAGCGCCTCCCGGCACTGCAGCACCGCCTCGATGCAGCGCAGCAGCCGATCCGGGGACGCGTGGTCGGCCATCGCGGCGACCCGCTCGGCCATGTCCGGGTGATTGGGGGTGACCGCGCCGCTGCCCGTCGCGACCAGCAGCGCGTCGCGGAAGTAGCTCGCCAGGTCGATCAGCGCGCGGTCCAGCGCATCGCGGGAGGCTCGGGTCTGCCGGGACTTCTGCCGCTTCTCCAGGTCCTTGATGGCCCCGGCCGCCCCGCGCATGGTGCCCGCGGTGCCCTTGCCGGTGCCGCCGGCGCCCAGCGCGGTGCGCAGTTCCTCGGTCTCGGCGTCGTTGCGGCCCTCGTTGAGCGCCTTGGCCTCGGCCTCGGCGGCGG
>JAEWRC010000180.1 GCA_023460175.1 Actinomycetes bacterium | reverse complement strand
GCCTCGCGCAGCGCGCCCGGGCCGACCAGGCCGCCGACGAGGCGCTGCTGGCCGAGGACCACCACGGGCTGCCCGCCGAAGCGGGCCAGCGCCAGCAGCGTGGTCGCGGCCTCCCCGGCGCCGGTGCCCGACAGCAGCACCCGCGCCCCGGCCCCGTGCTTGAGCAGATGACCGACCCCGGGCCGGTCGGGGCGCCGGGAGGCCTCCACCGAGGTCCAGGCCTCGACGTCGGGGATCGGCGTCTCCGGTAGCGGTTCGGGGGCCGGGCCGGGCGGGTCGGCGACGACCTTGAGCGCCCAGTCCAGGGTCTGACGCAGGCCCTCGAGCGGGACCACGCCATCGATGACGCCGTGGTGGCGCAGGTTCTCGGCGGTCTGCACCCCGGGCGGAAACGGTGCGCCGTAGAGCTGTTCGTAGACCCGCGGGCCGAGGAAGCCGACCAGCGCGCCGGGTTCGGCGACCGTGATGTGGCCCAGTGAACCCCAGGAGGCGAACACCCCGCCGGTGGTCGGATGGCGCAGGTACACCAGGTACGGCAGGTGGGCCTGCTTGTGCATGGTCACCGCGGCGGCGATCTTCACCATCTGCAGGAACGCGACGGTGCCCTCCTGCATGCGGGTGCCGCCCGAACTCGGCGAGGCCAGCAGCGGCAGCCGCAGGTCGGTGGCTCGTTCGATGGCCGCGGTGATGCGCTCGGCGGCGGCCACCCCGATCGAGCCCGCCAGGAAGTCGAACTCGCCGGCCACCACGGCCACCCGGCGTCCGGCGACGGTGCCCTCGCCGGTCAGCACCGACTCGTCGAGCCCGGTCGCGGCCCGCGCGGCCGCCAACTCGTCGCGGTACTGCTCGGACATCGCGACCTCGAGGGGCGGGGTGTCCCAACTGATGAATGATCCTGGGTCCAACACTGCGTCGCGCAGTTGCAGGGCACTGATGCGGCTCACGCGGATGAGGTTAGCCCGGGATGTCTTGGGACCCCCAGGCTGTGCAGGACCGTCAACAGTGGGTGACGGGTTTCGGCCGAGGAGCGGTCCCGGGCCGTTTCTGGAGCGCCCCTCGATCAAATCGCGTCACCTCCGGGTGACGGATATCCCCAGGGTGACTGGCGAGCACGCCACGGCTGTGCGTGACTGTCAACAGAACGTTACGCCGTTTGATCGAGGAGCCGCGTGGACAGCAGCAGCGAACCCTGGTGGAAGGAAGATCCCACCATCCGGGCATTCAAGGAACAGGCCTGGGCGGACTTCGAGAAGGCCTTCGAAGAATCCAAACCGATCGATCACGAACGCGCGAACCAGCCCGATCCGGTAACCGTGGAGTTCTACTCCGGCAGGCTCCGGCGGGGTCTGGTCGCCGCCCGCGACGGGCTGGCGAAGGCCCGGGCCAACTACGACGACACGGTGATCCAAGCCCGGGCGGCGGGAATGTCGTGGGGCGAGATCGCGACGTTGCTCGGCGTAGCCCGCCAGCAGCTGCATCGCCGGTATCGGGACCGCAGTTAGTCTGGGCGCATGATCGGAATCACCCGGAACGGCAACGTCATGACCCTCGAGATGCAACGGCCGGAGCGGCGCAACGCTCTGAACTGTGAACTCGTCGACGCTCTCCGCGAGGCCGTCGAACACGCCGCCGAGCAGGACATCCGCGCCATCGTGTTGACCGGCGCGGGCCCGGTGTTCAGTTCCGGTGCCGATCTCACCGACGCTGCCGGGATGGCGGAGAAACTTCCGGATAAGGCGCTGGCCCTGAACCTGGCGATCGACAAGGCCCCGGTGCCGGTCATCGGGGCGATCAACGGTCCGACCATCGGCGCCGGGGTGATCCTGTCGCTGATCTGCGATCTGCGGGTGGTGGCCCCGGAGGCGTATTTCCAGTTCCCGATCGCCAAGTACGGGCTGGCCATCGACAACTGGAGCGTCCGCCGACTCACCTCACTGGTCGGGGCCGGCCGGGCCCGCGGCATGCTGTTGGCCGCCGAGAAACTCACCGCCGACACCGCGCTGCACACCGGACTGGCCAACCGGCTCGGCACCCTGGCCGACGCGCAGGCCTGGGCCGCCGAGATCGCCGGGTACGCGCCACTGTCTCTGCAGCACTCCAAGCGCGTGCTCAACGATGACGGTGCCTACGAGCAGCCGTGGCCCGAACACAAGGAGATGTTCGACCGGGCGTGGGCCAGCAAGGACGTCATCGAGGCTCAGGTGGCGCGCATCGAGAAGCGGCCACCGAACTTCATCGGGGCCTGATGCGCTCCTCGGCGATCCGGTTGGTGGGCGGCACCGCCGCGCTGGCGACGGGCGGCTGGCTGCTGCGCGCGCTGCAGGGTGCGCCGTCGGCGCTGGGCGCCGGCGCGGATGCCATCGCGAAGGTCGCCGACGGCTCGTCGAACTACCACGACGGCGTCTTCCACAACCTGGAACCGGCCTCGCTGATCAGCCTGACCCGCCAGGACCAGTGGCGACTGCTCCACGACATGTTCGACGGCGCGAAGAGCGGCCCGGGGCGGCCCATCCCGGTGATCACCCCCGACACCGGCATCCCGGCCGCCGAGTTGGCCGTCACCTGGTACGGACACTCGTCGGCGGTCATCGAGGTCGACGGCTACCGCATCCTGGCCGACCCGGTCTGGAGCCGGCGCTGCTCGCCGTCGCGCAGCGTGGGCCCGCAACGGCTGCACCCGGTGCCGGCTCCGCTGACGGCGCTGCCCGCCATCGACGCGGTCATCATCAGCCACGACCACTACGACCACCTCGACGTCGACACCATCAAAGAGCTTGTGCAAACCCAGAACTCGTCGTTCTACGTGCCGTTGGGAATAGGCGCGCACTTGCGCGCCTGGGGCATCCCCGAGGACCGCGTCGTCGAGTTGGACTGGAACCAGGCCGGTGAGCTCGGCGAGCTGCGCATCGTCTGCACCCCAGCCCGGCACTTCTCCGGGCGCTTCCTGACCCGCAACACCACGCTGTGGTCGTCGTGGGCGATCGTGGGCCCCCGGCACCGCGCCTTCTTCGGCGGCGACACCGGCTACACCTCCAGCTTTGCCGACATCGGCGACGAACACGGCTCGTTCGATCTGACGCTGATGCCGGTCGGCGCCTACCACCAGGGCTGGCCGGACATCCACATGAACCCGGAGGAGGCGGTGCGCGCCCACCGCGACGTCACCGATGCGGGCAAGGGCCTGTTCGTGCCCATCCACTGGGCCACCTTCCGGTTGGCGCCGCATCCGTGGTCCGAACCCATCGAACGGATGCTCGCCGCGGCCACCGAATCGGCGGTCGCGGCCGCGGTGCCGCGGCCCGGCCAGCGCGTCGAAAAAGCGCCGGCCGACCCGCAGACTGACCCCTGGTGGCGCTTGTAGCCCGCCTCGGCGGCCCGCACCGGCTACGGTTTGGGGTGTGAAACGCGCGGCGGTGCTGGGTGTCCTGATGACGCTGGTCGTGGCGGGATGTCAGGCGCCCGTGGGACCCTCGGTGCCGACCGCCGACCTGCCGCCGCCGCTGATGCCCGCCATGGAGCTGCCCGCCGCCGCGGTCGACAACGCGGTGGCGAAACTGACCGGCATCGCCGAGGACCTGATGAACTCCTCGGGTATCCCGGGCCTGGCGGTCGCGGTGGTGCACGAGGGAAAGACCATCTACGCCAAGGGCTTCGGGGTCAAGGACATCCGCGCGGACGACACCCTGGAAAACCGCGTCAACCGGGACACCGTTTTCCAGGTGGCGTCGTTGTCCAAATCGCTGGCGGCCACGGTGGTCGCCCGGCAGGTCGGCGCCGAGGCCATCGCCTGGGACACCCCGGTGGCCGCCAAGCTGCCCGGCTTCGCGCTGGCGGATCCGGCCGTGACCGCGATGGTCACCGTCGGCGACCTGTTCGCCCATCGCTCCGGTCTGCCCGACCACGCCGGGGACCTGCTCGAGGACCTCGGCTACGACCGCGGCTACGTGCTGAGCAAGCTGCGGGAGCTCCCACTCGACGGGTTCCGAACCTCCTACGCCTACACCAACTTCGGCCTGACCGCCGCCGAGGCCGTGGCCGCCGCGGCCGGCAAGTCCTGGGAGCAGCTGGCCGACGATGTGCTCTACGAGCCGCTGGACATGGCCTCCACAAGCTCGCGCTTCACCGACTACGAGAACCGGTCCAACCGGGCCGTCGGCCACCTGCGCATCGAGGACCGCTACGAGCCCCGCCTGCAGCGTGACGCCGACCCGCAATCGCCGGCCGGCGGCGTCAGCTCCTCGGTCTCCGACATGGCGCAGTGGCTGGCGTTGATTCTGGCCCAGGGCAAGCGCGGCGACCTGCAGATCATCGATCCCGAGGCCCTGCTGCCCGCGGTGACACCGCAGATCGTGTCCCGCCCGCCCACCGAACCCGCCATGCGCGCAGGGTTTTACGGCTACGGGTTCAACGTCGGCACCACCTCGGCGGCCCGCACGCAGCTCAGCCATTCGGGGGCCTTCGAGCTCGGGGCCGCCGCCAACTTCGTCGTGCTCCCGTCGGCCGACGTCGGCATCGTCGCGCTGACCAACGCCACCCCGTCCGGCGTCCCGGAGACCCTCACCGCCGAATTCGCCGACCTGGTGCAGTTCGGGGAGGTCCGCGAGGACTGGCGCGGGCTCTACCGCGACGCCTTCGCGGACATGGACGCCCCGGTCGGGTCGCTGGTGGGCAAGACGCCGCCGTCGTCGCCGGCTCCGGGGCCGCCGCCCTCGGAGTTGATCGGCACGTACGCCAACGACTACTGGGGGCCGGCCACCGTCACCGAACGCGACGGGAAGCTGACCCTGTCGCTGGGGCCCAACGCCGCGCAGTGGCCGCTGACGCACTGGGACGGCAACGTCTTCACCTTCGGTTTCCTCAGCGAGAACGCGCCGCCGGGCACCATCTCAAAGGCTAGTTTCAACGGTGACACGTTGGAGCTCGAATACTTCGACGCCGAGGGCAAGGGAACTTTCACGCGATGACCGAGACGACCGTCGTCGAGCCGCTCGCCGGTCTCTCCGATGACGAGGTGGCCCAGCGCGTCGCCGCCGGCCAGACCAACGACGTGCCGACCCGGGCCGCGCGCAGCGTCTCGGAGATCGTCCGCTCCAACGTCTTCACCCGGATCAACGCGATCCTCGGGGTGCTGTTCTGCATCGTGCTGGCGACCGGCTCGCTGATCAACGGGCTGTTTGGGCTGCTGATCATCGCCAACAGCGGCATCGGCATCATCCAGGAGATCCGCGCCAAGCGGACCCTGGACCAACTCGCCATCGTCGGGCAGGCCCGGCCGACGGTGCGGCGCCGGTCCGGCACCGCGGCGCTGCCGCCCAACGAGGTGGTCCTCGACGACATCATCGAGGTCGGACCGGGGGATCAGATCGTCGTCGACGGCGAGATCCTCGAGGAGGCCAACCTCGAGGTCGACGAGTCGCTGCTGACCGGGGAGGCCGACGCGATCGCCAAGGACGCCGGCGACAAGGTGATGTCCGGCAGCTTTGTGGTCGCCGGCACCGGGGCCTACCGCGCGACCAAGGTCGGCCGGCAGGCGTACGCCGCGCAGCTCGCCGAGGAGGCCAGCAAGTTCACGCTGGTGAAATCCGAACTGCGCAGCGGCATCAACAAGATCCTGAAGTTCGTGACCTATCTGCTGTGGCCCGCGGGGCTGCTGACCATCTACACCCAGCTGTTCACCACCGACGTCGGCTGGCGCGAATCGGTGCTGCGGATGGTCGGCGCGCTGGTCCCGATGGTTCCCGAGGGCCTGGTGCTGATGACGTCGATCGCGTTCGCGGTCGGGGTGATCCGGCTGGGCCGGCGCCAGTGCCTGGTCAACGAACTGCCCGCGATCGAGGGCCTGGCCCGGGTGGACGTGGTGTGCGCCGACAAGACCGGCACGCTGACCGAGAACGGGATGCGCTTCGCCGAGCTTGAGGCGCTCGGCGACATCGAGCGCGACCGGATCGACGCCGCGCTGGCCGCGCTGGCCGCCGACGACGCCCGGCCCAACGCCAGCATGCAGGCCATCGCCGAGGCGTTCGGTACCTCGCCGGGCTGGCAGGCCGGCGCCTCGGCGCCGTTCAAGTCCGCCACCAAGTGGAGCGGCACGTCCTACGGTGAGCACGGCAACTGGGTGATCGGCGCGCCGGATGTGTTGCTCGATCCCGCCTCCGAGTCCGCCGCGAAGGCCGAACGCATTGGTGCCCAGGGGCTTCGGGTGCTGTTGCTCGGGTCCTCGGACCGCTCCGTGGACGCCCCCGACGCCCCGGGGCAGGTGACGCCGGCCGCGCTGGTGGTGCTGGAGCAGAAGGTCCGCCCCGACGCCCGCGACACCCTGGATTACTTTGCCGGCCAGAAGGTTTCGGTCAAGGTCATCTCCGGCGACAACGCCGTGTCGGTGGGCGCGGTGGCCGATTCCCTGGGGCTGCACGGCGCCACCCTGGACGCGCGCCAGCTGCCCGAGGAGCAGGACGCGCTGGCCGAGGCGCTGCAGAGCCACACCACCTTCGGCCGGGTCCGCCCGGACCAGAAGCGCACCATGGTGCACGCGTTGCAGTCCCGCGGGCACACCGTGGCCATGACCGGCGACGGCGTCAACGACGTGCTCGCCCTCAAGGACGCCGACATCGGGGTAGCGATGGGCTCGGGCAGCTCGGCGACCCGGGCCGTCGCGCAGATCGTGTTGCTGGACAACAAGTTCGCCACCCTGCCCTACGTGGTGGGGGAGGGCCGCCGGGTCATCGGCAACATCGAGCGGGTCTCCAACCTGTTCCTCACCAAGACGGTCTACTCGGTGTTCCTGGCGCTGCTGGTCGGCATCGTCGGGCTGGGTTCGCAGATCTTCGACTACGACCCGCTGCTGTACCCGTTCCAGCCGATCCACGTGACCATCGCGGCGTGGTTCACCATCGGAATCCCGGCGTTCATCCTGTCGCTGGCCCCCAACAACGAACGCGCCCACACCGGTTTTGTGCGCCGGGTCATGCTGGCCGCGCTGCCGTCGGGCATGACGGTGGGGATCGCGACCTTCGTCTCCTACCTGATCGCCTACGAGGGCAACGACGTCTCCCGCGAGATCCAGAACCAGTCCTCCACGGCGGCGTTGATCACGCTGCTGATCGCGGGGTGGTGGGTGTTGGCGACGGTGGCCCGCCCCTACGAGTGGTGGCGGGTGCTGCTGGTGGCGGTCTCCGGGTTGGCCTACATCGTAATTTTTTCCATCCCGCTGGCTCGGCGCCTGTTCATGCTGGATCCGTCCGATCTCGCGACCACCAGCGTCGCAGTGCTGATCGGCCTGCTCGCTGCGGGTGTGATCGAGGCGTTGTGGTGGTTGCAGGGCCGGTTCCTCGGCGAACCGAGGCGGTTGTGGAAGGTCGAGGACTAGCGTTCACTGGGAAACCGACGCAATCGAAAGGGAGGCGCAGCACCATGTCGTTCCTCGACAAGGCCAAGAACCTGCTCGGAAAGAACGCCGACAAGGTCGGCGGCGCGATCGACAAGGCCGGCGATTTCGTCGACCAGAAGACGGACGGCAAATACGCCGGGCACGTCGACAAGGCCCAGGACGCCGCCAAGGACGCGGTCCAGAAGATGGATCCTACCCAGGCGGATCCCAACCGTAAGGACACTCCGCCCGCCTGACAGAATTGCCCGCGTGGCGAAGCTATCTGTCTCTGTGGACGTGCCGCTCCCACCCGAGCAGGCCTGGGAGTGCGCGGCGGATCTGTCCCGTTACAAGGAATGGCTGACCATCCATCGGGTGTGGCGCAGCCCGCTGCCGGACACCCTGGAAAAGGGCACCTCGCTGGACTCGATCGTCGAGGTCAAGGGGATGGCCAACCGGGTCAAGTGGACGATCGTGCATTACAAGCCCCCGCAGGCGATGACGCTCAACGGCGACGGCCGCGGCGGCGTCAAGATCAAGCTGATGGCCAAGATCACGCCCAAGGGCGACGGGTCGGTGGTCACCTTTGACACCCACCTCGGTGGGCCGGCGCTGTTCGGGCCCATCGGGATGCTGGTCGCGGGCGCACTCAAGGGTGACATCCGCGAGTCCCTGAACAACTTCGTGAAGGTCTTCACGGGCTGAGTACCCCGGTCAGGGCAGCGGCGCCGTCCACACCAGGCGAGCTCCGCCCTCAGGACCGGCACCGAGGTCCAGCGCGCCGCCGCATTCGCGGGCGCGCGCGTCGAGGTTCGCCAACCCGCTGCGGCTCGTGACCTCCGGAAACCCGGCGCCGTTGTCGGTCACCGTGTTCGTGAGGTTGTCGGCGATCTCGACGGTGGCCGCCACCGCCGCGGCGTCGGCGTGGCGCACCGCGTTGCTGACGGCCTCGCGCACCACGGCCTCGGCGTGATCGGCCAGGCCGGCCTCGATCACCGAAAGCGGACCGCTGACGTGGAAGGTGGCCCGGACCGGGGAGTCGGCCGTCATCTGCGTGACCACCTGCTCGAGGCGCTGCCGCAGTCGGGTCACGCTGCCGCCATGCAGATCGAAGATGGCGGTGCGGATCTCCTGGACGACCTCCTGCAGGTCGTCGAGCGCCCCGGAGATGCGGGTCGAGGTGCCCTCGGCGTCGGAGGTCTGCGCACCCTGCAGCGACAGTCCGATGGCGAACAACCGCTGGATGACGTGGTCGTGCAGATCGCGGGCGATGCGGTCGCGGTCGGAGAGCACATCGAGTTCGCGCATCCGCCGCTGCGCGGTGGCCGACTGCAGCGCCTGGGCGCACTGGTCGGCGAACGCTGCCATCATGTCGAGTTGCTCGGGGGTGCAGGCCGACGGGTCGTCCGCGACGCACAGCAACACCCCGGAGACCACGGCCGGTTCGCGCATCGGCAGCACCAGCGCGGTGCCGTCGCCCGTGCTTTCCTGGAAGTCATCGAAGCCGTTGAGCCGCATCGGCTTCCGTTCGGTGAAGGCGCGCCCGGCGGCGCTGCCGTTGACCGGCACCGCGCGCCCGATCAGCTCCGCGCGGGTGGCCGCGGCGACGGTCAGGGCGTGGTCCTCGCCGGGGACCAGCAGCGCGCTGTACGCGGCGCCGGTGAGCCGCGCCGCGGCGTCCACGATCTGGTCGTGCACGACGACGGGATCCTGTCCGGCCAGCAGATTCGAACTGAGGTCCCGGGTCGCCTCGATCCACTGCTGCCGGGTCTGCGCCGCCTGGTACAGCCGCGCATTCTCGATGGCGATGCCGGCGGCGGCGGCCAGCGCCTGCACCAAAACCTCGTCGTCCGCACTGAATTGGCGACCGCCGCGCTTCTCGGTCAGATACAGGTTGCCGAACACCTGATCGCGAGTGCGGATCGGGACGCCGAGAAAGCTGCGCATCGGCGGGTGGTGCGGGGGAAATCCCACCGACGACGGATGCTGCGAAAGATCTTCGATCCGAACGGGTTCGGTGGTGTGGAACAGCAGACCGAGCACGCCCTGACCGGAGGGCAGCGGGCCGATCAGGCGGCGGGTGGCGTCGTCCATGCCCTCGTGCAGGAACCGTTCCAGCCGGTGATGGGATTCGGTGCTGGCCACGCCCAGGGCGCCGTACTGGGCGTCCACCAGGCGCATCGCGGTGTGCACGATGGTCTGCAGGGTCTGCTCGAGGTTCAGGTCGGAGGTGACCGCCAGCAGCGCGTCGACCAGGCCGTTGCGGGCCCGGGCCTCGGCGCTACTCACGGCCCTGCCGCAGCTCGGCGGCCAGCAGCGCGGCCTGGGTGCGCCGGTGCATGCCCAGCTTGGCCAGCAGCCGCGAGACGTAGTTCTTGACGGTCTTCTCGGCCAGGAACATCCGTTCGCCGATCTCCCGGTTGGTCAGTCCCTCGCCGAGCAGGTCGAGCAGCGTGCGCTCGGTCTGCGTCAGATCGCGCAACCGGGGGTCCTCGGGTTCGGCGTCGCGGGTGTCCTCCCGCAGCTTGGACATCAGTGCGGCGGCCGCGCGGTTGTCCAGCAACGACTTTCCCGCGCCCACCTCCTTGATGGCCTTGGCCAGCTCCATTCCGCGGATGTCCTTGACGACGTAGCCGCTGGCGCCGGCCAGGATGGCGTCGAGCATCGACTGCTCGTCGGTGTAGGAGGTCAGGATGAGGCAGCGCAGCTGATCGTGGGCGGCCAGCAGGTCCCGGCACAGGTCGATGCCGTTGCCGTCGGGCAGGCGCACGTCGAGCACGGCCACGTCGGGGTTGGCGGCGGGGATCCGCGCCTTGGCCTCGGCCACCGAGCCCGCCTCCCCGACGACCGTGAGGTCCGGATCGCCGCTGAGCAGGTCGGCCAGCCCCCGCCGGACAACTTCGTGGTCGTCGACCAGGAAAACCGAGATCACCCGGCTAGATTAACGCGCGGGCAGCGTTCTGACCGCCGAGCCGCCGTCGGTCCAGGCCTGCACGGCGGCATCGGGGGTGCTGCCGCGGTAGACCAGCATGGCCGCGGTGTGGCCGTGCGGCAGTTCGGCGGCCACCGCGTCCAGGTCGTGTCGGCTGATCAGGCCGGAGGCTGCCCCGTCCAACTCGGCCAGCCGCGGGTCCACCCGGTCGGCGGCCACGGTGCTGGCCACCCCGGCAATGCTGTGGACGAACTCCAGGTCGGCTATCTCGATCTCACCCGCGCTCGCGAGTTCGAGAAGACGGTCGAATCCGCCTCTCGCTGCGGACGGTTCACTGAACTCGATCACCAGCTGCTGCATTGCTCGTTTCTACCAGCTGCATCGACGTTGCCGGTCAAGCGTGCATCGTGAAGTCGGCGAAATCGAAACCGGGCACCACCACGCAACTCACCAGGCAGGGCTCGTCGCCGCGGGGCCGCGCGCGCTGCCAGTGCCCCGGCGGCACGACGATCTGTGGTTTCTCCCCGGCGGCGATGTCGCTGCCCAGTAAATAGGTTGTCGCGGTGTCGGTTTCGGCGCCGGACTCGAGCAGTAGCGGCCCGCCGCGGTGGTAGAGCCACAGCTCGGTGCTGCGCACGGTGTGCCACGCCGACTGCTGGCCGGCGAGCAGCAGGAACAGGATGGCCGTCCCGGCGTTGCGCGCCCCGGCATATTCCGGGGGTAGCCCCGAGGCGCCGATGCTCAGTTCGCTGCGCCAGGTCTCCTTGAAGAAGCCGCCCTCGGGGTGCGGCGCGAGGTCGAGGTGCCGGGCCCAGTCCGGGAGCTCTTTCATCGTCCCAGCCTAGGGAAATTCGGTTGCCGCCGTGCGGCGACGTTGCCTACCGTGGTGCCCATGATCGACAGCAGGGTTGCCTTCGCACGCTGACCCCCGGCCGCCTTCCCTCCGCAGGAGCGCCATGTCTGTCATTCTCAACAATCTCGGTTTCACCTGGCCCGACGGCACCGTCGTGCTGTCCGACCTCACGGCCACCTTCGGTGCCGGCCGCACCGGCCTGGTCGGCGCCAACGGGTCCGGCAAGTCGACCCTGCTGCGGGTCATCGCGGGCCTGCTGCGGCCGGGCAGCGGCACGGTCACCGCCGACGGCGCGGTGGCCTACCTGCCCCAGACGCTGACCCTCGAGGTCGGCACCACCGTCGCTGAGCTGCTCGGAATCGCCGAGCGCCGCGCCGCACTGGCCGCCATCGAGGCCGGCGACGCTGCCGCGGAGCACTTCGAGACCATCGGCGACGACTGGGACGTCGAGGCCCGGACCCGCGCGTTGCTGGCCGACCTCGGGCTGGGCCATCTGGACCTCGACCGCGACGTCGGCTCGATTTCCGGTGGCGAGGCGATGCTGGTGGCCATTGCGGGGGTTCGGGTGGCCGGCGCCGAGGTCACCCTGCTCGACGAACCCACCAACAACCTGGACCGGACCGCGCGGGCCGCGTTGGTCGACCTGCTCGCCGAGTGGCCGGGCACGTTGCTCGTCGTCAGCCACGACGTCGCGCTGCTGGACCGGATGTCGAATACCGCCGAGTTGCACGACGGCGTGCTCACGGTGTTCGGCGGTCCCTACCAGCAGTGGCGGGCCCAGTTGGACGCCGAGCAGTCGGCGGCGCGGCAGGCCGTGCGCACCGCCGAACACGCGGTCAAGGTCGAGAAGCGCCAGCGGGTGGAGGCCGAGACCAAGCTCGCCCGCCGCAATCGGACCGCCAAGAAGAACCGCGACAGCCTGCCGAAGATCGTGGCCAACATGCGCGGGTCGGCGGCCCAGGTGTCGGCGGGCAAGCTGCGCACCGGCCACGACGACCGATTGCGGGCCGCCCGCCAGTCCGCCGAGGACGCCGCGGCACGGGTCCGCGACGACGAGCACATCCGCGTCGAGCTGCCGGACCCGCAGCTGCCGGCGGGCCGGACGGTCGCCCAGATCGGCACGCTCACGGTGACCGGGCCGCAGCGGATCGCGCTGATCGGCCCCAACGGGGTCGGCAAGACGACACTGCTGCGCGATCTACTGGGCGGCGCCGGCCTGCGCACCGACCGGGTCGGCTACCTCCCGCAGCGCCTCGACGGGCTCGACGAGGACGCCACCGTCCTGGACACGGTGCGCGCCGCGGCCCCGACCGCGGACGCCGAGACCGTCCGCGGCCAACTCGCGCGGTTCCTGCTGCGCGGCGACACCGTGCACCGCCGGGTGGGCACCCTGTCCGGCGGGGAAAGGTTCCGGGTGGTGCTGGCCCGGTTGCTGCTCGCCGAACCGCCGGCGCAGCTGGTCGTGCTCGACGAACCGACCAACAACCTCGACCTGACCAGCGTCGACCAGCTCGTCGACGCGCTGGCCGGCTACCGCGGGGCCCTGCTGGTGGTCAGCCACGACGATGGGTTCCTCGAGCGCCTCGGGCTGGACCGGATCTGGGCAATGTCGGCGCCAGGGCGATTGCGCGAAACGGATACGCTCAGAGCATGACTCGCGTGCGTCCCGGCTGGTTGGTGGCCCTATGCGCGGGAGTGTTGTCGGTGAGCGCCTGGTTGCCGTGGCTGACGACGAGCGCCGACGGCGGTGGCCGGGCCAGCGCGATCGGCGGCACGGCGGGCGCCATGACGCTGCCGGCGGGGTTCGGCGCCGGGCAGTTGATCGTCCTGCTCACCTCGACGCTGCTGGTGGCCGGGGCCATGACCGCGCGCGGTCTGTCGGCGAAGTGGGCGGCGGTGGTCGCGCTGGTGAACTCGCTGGTGCTCGGGGGGCTCACCGGGTTGTACTACTACCTGCACGTCGGCGAGGCGGTCACCCTTGGCTACGGGTTCTATATCGGAGCGGCCAGTATCGCTGCTGCCGTGGCGTTCTCGGTGTGGGCGTTCATCGAGGCGGCGTAATTGACGATCGTGGTGGGCCGGATGTGCGACAGTTTGGTGGTGCGCACCCAACCGGATCATTCGCTGGCCAACCAGATGGCGGAGTTGGCCCGCAACCTGGCCGTACCGTTGCAGCTCGAGCAGGTGCTCGACGGCGTCACCCGCACGGTGCTCGAGGTCCTGCCGGGGGCCGAGATGGCCGGGTTCCTGCTGTTCACGAAAGCCGAGAAGTTCGAGACGCAGGCCGCCACCGCGGACCTGATGTACTCCATCGACGCGCTGCAGGTTCGGCACGGCGAGGGCCCCTGCATGGAGGCGGCGATCGACGAGCTGATCGTGCGCACCGACGACTTCGCGCACGAGCAACGCTGGCCGCACTTCTCGGCCGACGTGCTCGAACTGGGAATGCGCAGTGCGCTGTCGTTCAAGCTGTACACCAGCCAGCGCAACGCCGGGGCGCTGAACATCTTCAGCACCCGGCCCAACGCGTTCGGACCCGAGGACGAGGCGCTCGGGCAGGTGCTGGCCGCGCACGCCGCGGCGGCCATCCTGGCCAGCCGCCAGGGTGAGCAGCTGAAGTCGGCGTTGAACAGCCGCGACCTGATCGGTCAGGCCAAGGGGATCATCATGGAACGGTTCGACGTCGACGCGGTGCGCGCCTTCGAGATGCTGCGCGAACTGTCCCAGTCGTCCAACGTCAAACTGGTCGAGATCGCCCAGCAGGTGATCGAGAAACGAGGGTGACCCGCCGCCCGGGGGCGGCGGGACCACTCAGTCGTCCTTGTGGTGACGCCAGTGCTTGCCCTTGCCGTGCCCGCGCGGCCCGTCGTACCAGACGTTGACGCCCGGCACATCCACGCATGCGCTGGCGTACCCGTACGGGCCGCTCACGCAAAGATTGGGACCCGCAGACGCTGGGGCAGCGACGGCGGTGGCAAAGCCCAGGGGCACTGCAGCAGCGATCACGCCGATCGCGCTTCGGCGAATCATGTTCTGCCAGCTCACTTTAACCTCCGGCTCAATCCCCGACTGAATCGGATTACCTGTGCGATGGCTAGCCTACCTTACTGATTCAGCAACAGGATCCTGGCCGCTTCGGTGCGCGAGGCCACGCCGAGTTTCCGGTAGCTGTGATACAGGTGGTTGGCCACTGTCTTGGTGCTCATATTGAGCCGCTTGGCGATTTGCCGATTCGTCAGGCCCTCGGCGACCTCGACGAGCACACGCTGCTCGGTCTCGGTGAGCCCCGCGATGCCTGGTGGTTGCTCACGCGGGGTCACCTGCGCTGCCCACGGCGCGGCCCCCAGCCGGCGGAAGGCGTAGAGCGCGTCGCGCCGACACGCCGCCCGCTGGTCCTCGTCGCGGTGCAACCGCGCCAGCAGCAACAGCGCGCGGGCGCGATCGAAGGCGTCGATCTCCGGGTGGTAGATCGCGACGGCCTCGGTTAGGAGTCGCAGCGCCCGGGTGCGGTCGTCGTCGGCGCACAGCAGTGCCCGGGTCCGTAGTGCCGTGGCCCTGGTCCAGCGGCTGGCGCCCGGCGCCGCGGCCACCGCGGTGAGGTGGTCGGCCGGCGGGCGGGCTTCTTCGTGGCGTCCGACCGCGATGTAGGCCTCGACCAGATCCGGGTGCCACCGTGCCAGCTGTGGCGAGAGCAACCCGGCGGTCTGCTCGAATGCCCAGCATTCCTCGAGGTGATCGACGGCCTCGTCGTAGCGTTGCGCGCCCAGGGCCGCCAGCCCGGCGTTGGCCAGCAGGAAGTAGCGGGCGCCGAAGGTGTTCTGTTCTTCGGAGATGGCAAAACCCAGCTCGAATGCCTGCGCTGCGGCCCGGTCGTCACCCCGCAGGGCGTACACGCGGCCGCGTAACGACAACCAGAAGGGGGCGAACGCCCGCTGTCCGATGGCCAGGCTCACGGCGATGGCCTCGTCGAGGCTGACGATGGCCTCATCGAAGCGCGAGGACCGGATCCGCGTTTCGCCGAGCGCCCCGAAGGTGACCGCCAGCGCCAACCGGGCACCCTCGCCGCGGAGTTGGGTCGCCAGCGCCGTCAGGGCCTCGGCCGCCGCGTCGTACCGCTCGGCGATCGACAGCGCCCGGCCGACGTGCAGGCCGACCATCGGATCGATGCCGACGACGCCCTCCAGGTCCGGGATCGGGAGCAACGCATCGACGAGTTCGTCCGCGCGACCTTCGTCCTGGGCGCTGGCGGCGTGCGCCAACACCAGGCGCGCGGCGGTGGCCGCCGGCGTGTGCGGTTTGCAATGATCCACGGCCGCTTCGGCGTTGGCGACGATCTCCTTGACCAGACCGAGCATGCCCAGCGGCACCGCGATCCGGGCGTGGATCGGGCCGAGTTCGGCCGGTGCGGCAAAGGCCAGGCATTCGGCGAGACGTTGCCAGGCGACGGCCGGGGCGCCATCGACCGCCTCGAGGGTGGCCAGCATCAGCGTCGCCGCGACGTGCAGGTCGCGGCGCTCGGTGTCGGCCAGCAGCACCTCGAGCCGGTGGCGGGCGGCGGTGGCTTCGCCTGCGGTGCCGAGCAATTCGGCGGCCTCGAGTTGCAGCTGCCCGCGCCGGTGTGGGTCGGCCGTGAGGTCGACGGCTCGGTCGAGCAGGCGGGCCGCCGCCTCGGTGCCGCCGCGCAACCGGGTCAGCCGCGCGGTCTCGACCACCGCGTCGGCCAGCGCTTCGTCGGGGCCGACGGAGCCGCAGGCGCGGTGGATCAGTCGGACGTCATCGGGCAGCTCGGCCAGGTCGGCGAACTCCAGGTGCAGTGCGCGCCAGCGTTGTTGGGGCATCGCCTGCAGCACGGCCGAGCGCAACAGCGGATGCTGGAGCACCAGTCGGCCGTCGTGAATGTGGGCCAGGCCGAGGTCCTCGAGCTGGGGCAGCGCGCGGGTGGCCGAGGCGCGCACCGCCGCGATCACGCTCCACGATCCGTCCGCGGACACCGCCGCGAGCTCGAGCAACTCCCGGGCCTGGGTGCCCGGCGGCGGGAGTTGACGGGTGAACACCGCGTGCAGGTCCCCGCGCAACGGAATGTCGTCGGGCAGTGGCTGTAGTCCCGAAAGGTGTTCGGGGGAGAGCGCATTCGGCAGGCGGGTCAGGGCCAGCGGATTGCCGTCTGCGATCGTCAGCAGTTGGCGTGTCACCTCCGGGGCGATGGTGACGTCGCTGGCTGCCTGCAGGAGGCCGGCGGCCGCGTCCGGGGGTAGTCCCTCGAGGTGTCCGACGTCGAACCCCTCGGCGAAGGTGCGGGCCGCGGGCACCCGCCGGCCGGTGATCACCACGAGCACACCGGTGGTCGTCGCCCGACGCAGGGCGAGGCTCAGCGCGGTGCGACTGGCCGGGTCCGCGTCGTGGATGTCATCGATGAGCAGTGCGGTGGTCCGCGCCAGTTCGAGGCCCGCACGCAGGATGTCGGCGGCGCGCAGCGCGTCGGACTCGTCGCGCAGTGTGTCCGGTGCGGGAATGGCCAGGGCGGCGGCGATTTCGGCCGCTGTGGACATCGCCGGGGTCGCGTCGCCGCCCCGGCACGAGATGGTCCGGGCCGATGGCCCGACCTGTCCGGCCAGCCAGGCCAGCACACTGGACTTGCCGATGCCGGCGTCGCCCAGGAGCACCATGACGTCGCTGCCGCCGCGACTCGTCTTCGCCCACGCGCCGGTCAACCGACTCGTCAGTTCTGCCCGTCCCGCGATCCCTGCCATTTGGCAGGAGATTAGCCCAGGTCAGCGTCGATGCGCGGTCAATCGGCGCCGACGACTTCCCAACGGTCGTCCTCGCCGGATGCGCCGGCGGTCACCTTGACCTGGCGGGTGTCGCCGCGCCGGTCGGCGGCCACGCATTCGAAGGACTGGCCGATTTCGACGACCTTGAGACCTTCACCGCAGGTGACGGTGACCGCGAAGCCCCGGTCCGCCGAGATCCGGCGGGCCAAGTCCTGCGCGGTGACCGAAAGGTCGAACACGGTGTCCATGGTCTTGAAGTCGACGTTCTCGGGGTCGGTGACGGTGACCTGCACCCGCACCGGGTGTCCCTCCAGGTCCGCCTTGCAGATGAAGGTGTCACCGTTCTCGAGTTTGCCGGACTGGCGTGGGCAGTCGACACCCGAAACCTCGCGCGAGAACGGCAGGTAGCTCTTGTTCAGTTCATCGGCGATGGAGTTCTGCAGCTTCTCGTAGTCCGGACCGCCGCTGGACATCGAGAACGAACAACTGGCGAGCGCCGGAATCAGCAGCATCAGCGCAAGCGATGATTTGGAAGTGGCCACGTCGCTCAACGTAATTCGGCGGCGCGCGGTGTTCTATGGGAACAATTGCCCATCCACGTCGGCGCGGTAGTTTAAGGTCAGACGAACTTTACTTAGCGGGTGAGCGAACTAGGGGATGGGAGGCCGGGGGTGTCCCATCGGCGCATCGCGGCGGCGCTGGCGGCGGTCCTGATCGCCGCGACCGGTTGCGCGTCGGTCGATGAGGTCGAACCGGACCGGCCGGTGGTGTTGACCACCTTCACCGTGCTGGCCGACATCGCGGGCAACGTCGCCGGGGAGCATCTGATCGTCGAGTCGATCACCAAGCCCGGCGCGGAGATCCACGGTTACGAGCCCACCCCCGGCGACATCAAGAAGGCCACCCGCGCGGATCTGATCCTGGACAACGGGCTGAACCTGGAGGCCTGGTTCGCCCGGTTCGTCGAGGGCACCGACGCTCCGCACGTCGTGGTCAGCGAGGGCATCGACCCGATCAGTATCGCCGGGGACGCCTACGCCGGGCTGCCCAACCCGCACGCCTGGATGTCCCCATTGAACGCCGCGATCTACGCGGACAACATGGCGGTCGCCTTCGCCGAACTGGACCCCGAACACGCGCCGGACTACCGGACCAACGCCGCGGCCTACCGCGAGCAACTTCAGCAGGTGCAGAACGAACTCGTCGCCGCGTTGGACGGCATCCCGGCCAATCAGCGCGCCCTGGTCACCTGCGAGGGGGCGTTCTCGTATCTGGCCCGCGACGCGGGGCTGACCGAGAAGTACATCTGGCCGGTCAACGCCGAGCAGCAGGCCACCCCGCGGCGCGTCGCCGCGGTGATCGAGTTCGTCGACGCCAACGACGTGCCCGCGGTGTTCTGCGAATCGACGGTGTCCGATGCCCCGATGCAGCGGGTGGTCGAGGACACCGACGCGGCGTTCGGCGGGGTGCTGTTCGTCGACTCGCTGTCGCAAGCCGATGGCCCCGTGCCCACCTACCTGGACCTGATCCGGCACGACGTGGCCACGATCGTCGCGGGACTCTCCGGCGGGCACCGCCCGTGACCGACGTTCTGGAGGTCGACGCGGTGACCGTCCGCTACGGGGCGGTGGTGGCGTTGCGGGAGGCGTCGCTGTCGATCGGCGCCGGCCGGGTGTGCGGTCTGATCGGCATGAACGGATCCGGCAAGTCGACGCTGTTCAAGGCGATCATGGGGTTACTGCGCGCCGACACCGGGCGCATCCTGATCGACGGCGGCACGCCCGCGCGGGCCCGCAAGGACGGTGTCATCGGCTACATGCCGCAGAACGAGGCCGTCGACTGGAAGTTCCCCGTGTCGGTGCGCGACGTCGTGATGACCGGGCGCTACGGACACCTGGGCCCCACGCGCCGAGCTCGCCGCGACGACCACGATGCCGTCGACGAGGCGTTGCGCCGCGTCGGGTTGCACGATCACCAGGATCGGCAGATCGGGCAACTGTCGGGCGGGCAGCGCAAGCGCGCATTCCTGGCGCGGTGCATCGCGCAGAACGCCAGGCTGTTGCTGCTCGACGAGCCGTTCGCCGGGATCGACAAGCACAGCGAGGCCACCATCAGCGCGCTGCTGCGCGAACTCGCCGCCGGCGGGTCGACCATCGTGGTGGCCACCCACGACCTGGTGGCGCTGCCGGGTCTGGCCGACGAGGCCGTCTTGCTGATGCGGACCGTGCTGATGCACGACGCGCCGGAGGTCGTGCTGCAACCGCAGAACCTGGCGAAAGCGTTCGGGCGCCCATGAATATCGTCGAATTCCTGGTCGAGCCAATGCAACTGGAGTTCATGGCGCGCGCGACCATCACCACGCTGGTGGCGTCGGTGGTGTGCGCGACGCTGTCGTGCTGGCTGGTGCTCATCGGTTGGTCGCTGATGGGCGACGCGGTCTCGCACGCGGTGTTGCCCGGGGTGGTGTTGGCCTACATCGTCGGCGCGCCGTTCGCGTTGGGAGCGGTACTGTTCGGGGTGCTCGCCGTCGCGCTGATCGGCGTGGTCCGCGACAGCAGTCGGCTCAAGGAGGACGCCGCGATCGGCGTCGTGTTCACCACCTTGTTCGCGCTGGGGTTGGTGCTGGTCTCCGTGACGCCGAGTCAGGTGGACCTCAACCACATCATCTTCGGCAACCTGCTCGGCGTCTCGCGCGCGGATCTGGTGCAAGTGCTGATCCTGGGCGGCATCGTGTTGACGGTGCTGGTGTTCAAGCGCCGCGACTTCACGCTGTACGCCTTCGACGCCACCCACGCCCATGCCATCGGACTGAATCCGCGGTTGCTCGGCGCGGCGCTGCTGGGTCTGCTGGCGCTGACCGCGGTGGTGGCCCTGCAGGCCGTGGGCGTGGTGCTGGTGGTCGCGCTGCTGATCATCCCCGGCGCCACGGCGTATCTGCTCACCGACCGGTTCGGACGGATGATGCTGATCGCCCCGAGCCTGGCCGCGGTGTGCGGGCTGATCGGGATCTACCTCAGCTACTACCTGGACGCCGCGTCGGGCCCGATGGTGGTGCTGGCCAACGGGGTTGCCTTCACCCTGGCGTACCTGTTCAGCCCGAGCCAGGGGATCGTGACGACGAGGGTGCTGCGAAGGCTGTCGGTGGGGGCCGCTAGCGTGCGTCGCGAGTGAAATCGACGAGGGGGAGTCATGATTCGATTGGTGTTTGTTGCGGCGGGGTTGGCGGTCGTGGTTTCGGCGTGTGGCGGCGGCGGTGAGTCGGCCGCGCCGTCCACGGTGACGGTCCGCGAAACGGTGACTTCTGTGCCGGTCGTCCCGGCGGCGCCGGCCGCGCCCGCCCCCGCGCAGTCCTGGACGATGCCGGACCTGCGCGGCAAGAACCTGCAGGATGCTCAGGACGCCATTCAGTTGCTCACCAACGACCAGGTGTTCTTCAGCGGGTCGACTGACCTGACGGGGCAGGGGCGCAATCAGATCATGGATCGCAACTGGCAGGTGTGCACATCCACGCCCGCGCCGGGGGCGAGCTTCACGACCGAGACGTCGATCGACTTCGGCGTGGTGCGCATCGACACCGAGAGCTGTCCCTGACAGCAATCACGCCGGCTGCAATTTCGGGGCTTCGAAGAAGGCGCGCAGCGCGTCCTTCTCACCCTGAATTTCGATGACCGCGGCGACGTCGTCGAGGGCGAGTAGGCCCGCGCAGAGTCCCAGCACGATGGGCGCCTCCGCGCGTAGGACCGCGTCGAACTCGTCGGCATCGGGGATGGTCACATCGATCCCGGTGGGCGTGGCGTGCACCTGCACCGCCCCACCGGCGGCTCCGGTCACCGCGAGTTGCACGGTGACCGATCTGTCTTTCGGCGCCCGGCCGGCGAACAGGGCGGGCAGCGCGAGAAGCAGCCACTCCGAGCGGAATTCGTCGCCCTCGGAGCCGCGGATCATCAGCGGCGTCGACCAGCGAATCAGCCCTTCGATGGGTTCGCGTAGCTCGGCGCCCCACGGGGTGAGTGCGTAGGCGATCGCTGAGCCGTCTGATCCCAGTCTTCGTTCGACCAGTCTTCGTTCGACCACGCCGGCCGCCTCGAGATCGCGCAGGCGGTTGGTCAACAGGTTGGTGGCGATGCCGGCCAGGCCGTCCCGGAGTTCTTGGTAGCGCGCGGGCCCCACCAGCAGCTGCCGGACGATCAATAAATTCCACCGGTCGCCCACGACGTCGAGGGCGCGGGCAAGCCCGCAGTATTGGCCGTAGTCTCGACTCATCACCCCTCCACTTGATAATTTAAAGTCCACTTGATGATATCAACTCGACGAAGGGGTGGACGTGACGGTGGCGCAGCGGCCCGGTTGGGTCGACGACAAGCTGTTCCCGTTCGAGAGTCGCTTCCTCGACGTCGACGGGAACTCGGTGCACTATGTGGACGAGGGGGCGGGTCCGACACTCCTGTTCCTGCACGGCAACCCGACGTGGTCGTTCGTATATCGCGACGTGATCGCCGCTCTACGCAATGAATTCCGGTGTGTTGCAATTGATTATCCCGGCTTCGGGCTGTCTGCGGCCAGGTCCGGATACCGGTTCCTGCCCCTCGAGCACGCGCGGGTGACCGCGGCGGTCATCGAGGCTCTCGGGTTGAGTGGAATCACTCTGGTGGTCCATGACTGGGGAGGCCCGATCGGGCTGGCCGCGGCGCAACAGCATCCCGCGGCCGTCGACCGACTGGTGGTGGCGAACACCGCGGCTTGGCCGATCGACGCGTTGCGCGTGCAGGTCATGTCCCACGTGGTCGGTGGTCCGATCGGGCGGCTGCTGATCCGCCAACTCAATCTCTTCGTCAACGCGATGATTCCGGCCGGCCACCGGCTGACGAAGCTCAGCGCCGAGGAGATGGCCCACTATCGGCAGGCCCTCGACAGTCCCGCGCGACGGGAAGGCTCGGCCGTCTTTCCCCGCGAGATCACCGGCAGTCGTGCTTTTCTCGCCGACGTCGAGGCCGGCCTTCCCAGTCTTGCGGCTTTGCCGGCGCTGATCATCTGGGGCGACGGTGATATCGCGTTCGGTGACGAGGAACTGCGTCGCTGGGAATCGATACTCGCCGACCACCAGACCGTCGTCGTTGAGGGGGCCGGCCACTTCGTCCAATCCGATGCTCCCGCACGGTTCGCAGCGGCGATCCGCGACTGGTATGGGTCCTGATGGCCTACGACGTCGAGTTGGCGGAGCGCGTGCGGCGGCTGCTCGTGGACATTCCGGATGTGCGTGAGCAGGCGATGTTCGGCGGGCTGGGTTTCCTGGTCGGGGGCCGGATGGCAGTCGCCGCGAGTAGCCACGGAGGGCTCATGGTTCGTGTCGGCGCCGAGTCCGCCGAGGAACTCCTGGCAACCACGGCCGCGGAACCGATGCAGATGAAGGGCCGGGACATCCGCGGGTGGCTCCACATCGACGGTGACCAGTTGCGTTCCCGGCCGCTGCTCGCCGCCTGGGTCGCGATCGGAGTCGACGCGGTTTAGAAGGGTGGTTCGTCGGGGTCTGTGGTGGGTGTTTGGGGTGGTGGTCGCCAGTCGGCGGTGATGGTTGGGTCTTCGGGTGGGTCGTTGACCCAGGTGCAGTAGGGGCTGGTGCTGGGGGTGCCTTTGAAGAGGTGGAGTTTGCGGCGGACTTCGTTGCGCCATTGGCGGAGGTCGATTTCTTGGGCGCGGGCGTGGTTGAGCTGTTGGGTTTCGATGTTGGTGGCGCGTTTGGTGGCCATTCCGGCGCGGGCCAGGAGGGTGCGGCGG
>JAEWRC010000179.1 GCA_023460175.1 Actinomycetes bacterium | reverse complement strand
GGCGACCCCGGGTTCGACGACGTGCAGCGCGCGCACCGGCACCGCGCCGCCGTGCACGCGGCGCACCAACCCGGCGCGGTCCAGGGCGGCCAGGTCGCGGCGCACGGTCTCGGTGGTGACCGCGTAGGTCTCGGCCAGTTCGGTCACCGAGGCCCGGCCGCGCGCGATCACCAGCGAGGCGATGGCTTGCTGACGTTCCTCTGGGTACACGTGGACTCCAAAGACAGGGACGGCGGGCGGGCTGGGAGCTAGGTTTGGGGCAGGCGTTCGGTGGCGATGACCCGGGTGCTGCCGAGGCACCGATGTTGTTATGTGTTGTTTTACGCCTATTTGTGTTGAATTGTCAACGGTTCGATGTAACCTGGTTCACATGACTCCCACGACTCCTGCCGCGCTCTCCGGTGTGCCCGTGGTTCCCGGCGTCGCCTACGCCCCGGTGATCCGGCCCGGGCGCCCGCCCGCCCCCGAGGACCTGTCCACACCCGGCGCGGTGGCCGAGGCTGACCGCCCCGACGAGACCGCCCACTTCGGTGCCGCGGCGACGGCCGTGGCCGAACGGCTACGGGAACGCGCCGCGCACGCCACCGGGGCCGCCTCGGAGGTGCTGGGCGCCACCGCGCAACTGGCCACCGACCGCGCCTGGCTGGGCGCGGCCGAGAAGCGCATCGGCGAGGGCACCCCCGCGATCCGCGCCACCGCCGAGGCCGTCGAGCAGTTCGTCGAGATGTTCACCAAGATGGGCGGATTGATGGCCGAGCGGGTCACCGACCTGCGTGACATCCGGGACCGGGTGGTCGCCGAACTGGCCGGGTTGCCCGAACCCGGGGTGCCGGTGCCCGACGTGCCGTCGATCCTGTGCGCCGAGGACCTGGCCCCGGCCGACACCGCGGGACTGGACCCCGCGCTGATCGTCGGGCTGGCGACCTCGCTGGGCGGGCCCACGAGCCACACCGCGATCATCGCCCGGCAGTTGGGCATCCCGTGCGTGGTGGCGGTGACGGGCCTCGACGACGTCGACGCCGGTCGGCTCGTGCTGATCGACGGCACCCGCGGCAGCCTCACCGTCGACCCCGACACCGCCGAGGCCGAGGCCGCGGTGGCGCGCGCCGCGGAGGCCGCCGCGGCCATGGCGAACTGGACCGGCCCCGGCGCCACGGCCGACGGGCATCCCGTGGCGGTGTTGGCCAACGTGCAGGACGGCGCGGGCGCGCGGGCCGCGCGCGAGACGCCGGCCGAGGGCATCGGGCTGTTCCGGACCGAACTGTGTTTCCTCAACTCCGATGCCGAACCCTCGGTGGCGGAGCAGGCCCGGATCTACGGCGAAGTGCTGCAGGCGTTCTCGGAGCACAAGGTGGTGGTCCGCACCCTCGACGCCGGGTCCGACAAGCCGCTGAAGTTCGCCAACAGTCCCGACGAGGCCAACCCGGCGCTCGGCGTGCGCGGTATCCGGGTGTCGTTCGGCAACCCCGCCCTGCTGGACAACCAGCTCGCCGGGATCGCGGCCGCCGCCGAGCAGACCGGCAATGCGCCGTGGGTGATGGCGCCCATGATCGCCACGCCCGCGGAGGCGCGCGACTTCGCGGGCAAGGTGCGCGCGCACGGGCTGACCCCGGGCGTGATGATCGAGGTGCCCGCCGCGGCGCTGCTGGCCGACCGGATCCTCGACCACGTCGACTTCCTGTCGATCGGCACCAATGACCTGGCGCAGTACACGATGGCCGCCGACCGGATGTCGGCCGAACTCGCGACCCTGACCGATCCCTGGCAGCCCGGCGTGCTGGCGCTGGTGGCGATGACGGCCAAGGCCGGGTCGGCGGTGGACAAGCCGGTGGGCGTCTGCGGCGAGGCGGCGGCCGACCCGCTGCTGGCCTGCGTGCTGGTGGGCATGGGCATCACCTCGCTGTCGGCGGCCGCGGCGGCGGTCACCGCGGTGGGGGCCAAGCTGTCGACCGTGACGCTCGAGCAGTGCCGCCGCGCCGCCGAGGCGGTGCTCGATACCGCCGACGCCGCCGGGGCCCGGGCCGCGGCGCTCGACGCGCTGGGCTGACCACCCACGGGAATAATCGGACTGCGGTCCGGTTGTATCGGGTAACTCTCACATACCTGGAGGTGCCCACATGCCCGCAGTCACCGCAGACACGTTGACCCTGTCGCGGGTACGCCCACTGGCGGCCGGCGACACCGAGCGCCCGGTGCGCTCCATCACCACCGGCCCCCGCGGCTACGAGGGCGAGGGTTTTCCCGTCGTCCGCGCGTTCGCCGGGGTCAGCGCGGCGGACCTGGATCCGTTCGTACACATGGACCAGATGGGTGAGATCGAATACCAGCCCGGCGAACCGCGGGGTACCGACTGGCACCCGCACCGCGGCTTCGAGACGGTCACCTACATGATCGACGGCCGCTTCGCGCATCAGGATTCGCACGGCGGGGGCGGGTTGATCGCCGACGGCGCCACGCAGTGGATGACCGCCGGATCGGGGATCCTGCACATCGAGACGCCGCCGGCCGAACTCGTCGAGAGCGGCGGCGCCTTCCACGGCATCCAGCTGTGGGTGAACCTGCCGCGCAAGGACAAGTTCGCCGCGCCGCGGTACCAGTCCATCGAGGGCGGCCAGGTGGGCCTGCTGGCGTCGTCCGACGGCGGCGCGCTGCTGCGGGTGATCGCCGGCGAGTTCGACACCGCCGACGGGGTTCGGCGCGGGCCCGGCGCCACGCACACCCCGATCACGTTGGCGCACGCCACCATCGAGCCCGGCGCGGAGCTGAACGCCCCGTGGAGCCGGGACTTCAACGCGCTGGTGTACGTGCTGTCGGGGCGGGGATCGGTCGGGCCGGTGCGCCATCCCATCCAGCAGGGCCAACTCGCAGTGCTCGGTCCCGGGGACCGGATCACCGTCGCTGCCGATGCCGGTCCGGACTCCCATCGCCCCGCGATGGAGGTTCTGCTGTTGGGCGGCAGGCCCATTCGCGAGCCGGTGTTCCACTACGGGCCGTTCGTGATGAACTCGAGGTCGGAGGTCATCACGGCGCTCGAGGATTTCCAGGCCGGTCGCTTCGGCGCCATCCCGCCGGATGCGTTGATGCCGCACCGCGCCGGCTGATTCCTTGACTGTGGTCTGTGTCACAGTTAAGATGACCAGTGGTCATCGGCTGCTGGGAGGTTTCCATGCCGACTGTGACATGGGCTCGGGTGGATCCGGCGCGTCGCGCCGCGGTGATCGATGCCGCGGAGGCTGAATTCGGTGCCCATGGATTTTCCCGTGGCAGCCTGAATGTCATCGCGCGGCGCGCCGGAGTCGCCAAAGGCAGTCTGTTCCAATATTTTGCGGACAAGCGGGACCTGTACGCCTTCATCGCGGACCTGGGTAGTCAACGCGTGCGCACCTACATGGAAGAGCGCATCCGTGACCTCGACCCCACCCGGCCGTTCTTCGAGTTCCTCACCGACCTGCTCGATGATTGGATCGCCTACTTCGCCGACCACCCGCGGGAGCGTGCGCTGCACGCCGCGGCCAGCTTCGAGGTCGACACCGACGCGCGCATCAGCGTCCGCAGCGTCCTACACCGGCACTATCTCGCGGTGTTGCGGCCCTTGGTGCGCGAGGCACAGGCGCGCCGGGATCTGCGGGCTGATGCCGACACCGATGCCCTGCTGTCGCTGCTGTTGATGATCTTCCCGCACCTGGCGTTGGCGCCGTATGTGCGGGGCATCGATCCGATCCTGGGTCTCGATGACCCCACCCCCGAGCAGCCGGCGTTGGCCGTGCGCAGGCTCGTCGCGGTGTTGGACGCCGCGTTCTCCCCAGTCGCTGATCCGGCAGCCCAACGGACCTGAGGAGGTCACCATGTCGCATACACAATTCGGCTCCCTGAAAGCCGGCGGTCTGAACTGGGATAGCTTGCCGCTGCGGCTGTTTGCCAGCGGGAACGCGAAGTTCTGGAATCCCGCGGACATCGACTTCTCCCGCGACCGGGAGGACTGGGAGTCGCTCACCGACCGCGAGCGCGACTACGCCACCCGGCTGTGCGCGCAGTTCATCGCCGGCGAGGAGGCGGTCACCAAGGACATCCAGCCATTCATGCGGGCGATGCGGGAGGAGGGGCGCCTGGGCGACGAGATGTACCTGACGCAGTTCGCCTTCGAGGAGGCCAAGCACACCCAGGTGTTCCGGATGTGGCTCGACGCCGTCGGGATCACCGAGGATCTGCACAATTACTTCGATGACCTGCCGTCGTACCGGCGGGTGTTCTTCGACGAGTTGCCGAGTTCGCTCGACGCGCTGGTCGACGACCCGTCGCCGGCGGCGCAGGTCCGCGCCTCGGTGGTATACAACCACGTCGTCGAGGGGATGCTGGCGCTGACGGGATACTATGCGTGGCACAAGATCTGCGTGGCACGCGGCATCCTGCCGGGCATGCAGGAGCTGGTCCGTCGTATCGGTGACGACGAGCGTCGGCACATGGCATGGGGCACCTTCACCTGCCGACGGCACGTCGCCGCCGACGACGCCAACTGGGCCGTCTTCGAGACGAAGATGAACGAATTGCTCCCGCTGGCACTGGGTCTCACCCAGGACGGTTTCGCGCTGTATGCCCCGGATGTTCCGTTCGGCCTGGACATCGACGAGTTCACCCAATATTCGACGGACAAGGGCATGCGGCGGTTCGGCACCATCAGCAGCGCCCGCGGCCGTCCGCTCGAGGAGATCGACGTCGACTATTCGCCGCTGCAGCTGGAGGATTCGTTCGGCGAGGAGGATGCCCGGGCGTTGGTCGCCGCGGGCTGAGCTGGTCTGCTCCCACCCGCCCTGCCATGGTGGAGGCATGAACGTCCTGCAGCGGTATGCCCGCACGGTCGGTATGAGCGAGGATGCCTGGCGACGTCACGCCAACCCCTGGAGCGTCTGGACCCGGTTCGCCGCGATCCCGTTGCTCATCGTGGCGATCTGGAGTCGCGTCTGGATCGGCTGGTGGGCGGTGTTGCCGGTGGCCCTGCTGGTTCTGTGGCTGTGGCTCAATCCCCGGGCGTTTGCCCCCATTGACACCCCCAAGGCCTGGTCATCGAAAGGTATTTTCGGCGAACATCTTTGGGTGCAGGATCGCTCGGCCATGCCCGCCGGCTTCGGGGTGGTGCAACGGTTCTGGGCGGTCGGCGCGCTGACCGGGGCGGCACTGCTGGTCTGGGGGTTGACGATGCTCGCCGTGTGGCCGACCGTCTTCGGTGCCACGCTCATTGTCTACGGCCAACTGTGGCGGATCGACCGCCTCGGCATCTTCTACGACCAGCAGGTGGCGAGCAACGGAGGCGGTCAGCCCTAGGCAGCCGCGGCTGTCTCCGGGCGGCCTCTCGATCAAATGTCGTCACCTCGGGGTGACGGATATCCACAGGGTGACTGGCGTGCGGTCCGCAAACGCCCCGAGGTTGTGCATAACTGTCAACACAACGTGACGCCATTTGATCGAGGAGCCGCGTGGAGCAGCGAACCGGGCCTAGGGCGCGGGGTAGAGGAGCTGCAGCTCCCCGAGGTTGGCGGCGACCGTCACCAGCGGTAGCGCATCGGCCACCGGGTGCTCGGCCTCGTGGGCCTCGGCGCGCAGCGCGGTCACGAAATGCTCTGGGAGGCCGGTGGATCCGAGTGGACGATCGGTGCGGCCCGTCATCCGGTCGGTCACCATGGTGGCGTGCGCGTCCAGTACGGTGCGGGTGTTCGGATACGACCCGCGCGAGGGAAGGGTCGGGATGTCGGCGATCAGGTCGGCGGCCCCGCGCAGCCGGATGGCGCGGTTGGCCCGTCCGATCACCGGAGCACGCCGATCCGGCGTCCCGCCGTTGTCCGAAAGATACTGCCGCACAGCGCTGTCCACGGTGCGAGATGCGGTCAGCGCCTGATGGCTGAGCTGGTCCACCGCGACGGCCGAGGTGCCGTGGGTGACCCGGGACACCGCCGTGCGCAGATAGCGGGTGCCCACCTCGAAGGCGGCGTCGATGGCCGCGACCACCGCCCGGCCGGAGCCGCGCGGCCACAGCAGCAGTGATACCACCAGGCCGACGCCGCCGCCGACCACGATGTCCTCGATGCGGACCAGCCCGACCTGCCAACCGCTGGGGTTGATCAGGTTGAACACGATCAGCACCAGCATGGTGAACGCGGCCTGCCCGGCGGCGAACGAGGCGATCTCGGGCACGTAGGCCGCGATGAAGGCCACCACCGGCAACGCGATCAACAGCACCGCCGGTTCGACGCCGAGCAATTCGATGAGCACCGCGCCGATGACGAACCCCACCACCGTCCCGATCACGGCGCGAAAGACCTTGGTCCCCGTCGTCAGCGCCGTGCTGCGCAGCACCGACAGCGCCGCCAGCACCACCCAGAAGCCGTGCTCGACGGGAAAGAGGTGGGTGGTGGCGACGGCCGCGGCCAGACCCAGACCGGTGCGGATGCTGTTGCGGACCACCACCGCCCGGGTGGCCAGGTAGCCCGACGGGATGGTGGCCACGGCCTGGGTCTCGGAGAGCACCCGCACCGCCGCGCCGGTCTCGGGCAGTTGTCGGCCGAGCACCCGCATCAGGACCGGGCGCGCGTCGGCCGCGGCCGCGCCGGCGATCACCCGCCCGGTGGTCATCACCGTCGCGCCGAACGTGCGGCGCTCCAGAAGGCGCGCGCCGACCGCGATGGCGCTCTCGTCGCAGTCGGAGCGCAGCACCTCGGACACGTCCTCGCGGTAGCGGCCGCGCGCCACCGAGCGCAACTCGGCCAGGGCCTCGTCGAGTTCGTCGCGGCTGGCCTCGCGGTCGGTCACCCGGGTGATCCGCAGCAACCGGTCGCAGGCGCGCAGCACCCGCACCGACGGTCGGGCCATCACCCCGAGGGTGGCCGCGGTGTCGTCGCGCGTGCCGTCGGTCAGCCAGCCGAGGTCGTCGACGACCCGCACCAGCGCGCGACTTCCCGCGGTCAGCCCGACCGGGCGGAAGTCGCCGTCGAGGTAGTGGGCGTAGAGCGTGTTCATCGCCGTGTTGACGTCTTTGGCGCCGGCCCGACCCTCGAGCCGGTCGGCCAGGGTGGCGCAGACGTGGGCGGCGTGGCGGCGCAGATCGTCGTGGTGGCGCGGCGGGAATACGAACAGCGCGGCCGGCACGCACACCGCCAGCGCGAGGCCCCAGCCGAGCAGGCGCTCGTCGACGGGTCCGACGGGGGTGCAGACCGGCAACACGAACGTCATCAGCGTGGCGCGTTGTCCGGCGGCGATCGCGGTGCTCAGCACGCCGGCGAAGGTGACAAGCACCCCGAGCGCGAACATGCTGGTCACCGCCAGCACCGCGTGCCCGGATGCCAGGGTGCCGAGCGTGATCAGTGCGGAGCCGATCAGGCCCAGCCCGGCGTAGGACACCGCGCGGCCGGCGCGGTTACCGGGGAAGTCGACGGTGATCAGCAGCGCGATGGAACCGAAGATGGCGTACATCGGGGTCTGCCCGCCGCCGACGAGGAACCCGACGCCCGCGGACAGCGGAATCACCAACCCGGCGCGGGCGGCGCGACGCAGCGCATCGCGGTCCGGGTCGCGGTTCTCGAACCGATCGATGAGGTGCCGGCGCAGGATCCTGGCGTAGCGCAGCATCATTCGGGCACTGTCGTGAACCGCCCGGCATCCAACGCGTAGCGCAGTTGACCGGCGATCCACTCCAGGCCCGTGGGGTCCGGGGGCAGGGTGCACTGTTCGTAGCCCACCAGCAGGTAGACCGCGTTGCTGGCGAAGACCTGGGCCTGGCGGTCGTTGCCCAGGATCTCGAACGCGGCCTCGCGCAGCACCTCGAAGCGCTGCCCGTCGACTACCTCCTGGGCCTTGCGCACCTTCGGGTCGATGGAACTCCAGGTCCGGATGGCGGCCTCAGCGCCGTGCGGGAGGTTCAGGCCGACCTCGAAGACGCCGTCGATGCGGCGGTGCGGATCCGGGTCCTCGCGCAGTCGGGCCACCCGTTGCCCGGTCAAACCGTTCTGCCAGTGCTCCACCAGATCGGTGGTGTAGGCCGACCAGCTGGGGAAGTAGTGATAGAAGGAACCGGTGGTGACCCCCAGGCGGCCGCATACCTGGGCCAGCTTCAGTCCGCCGTAGCCCAAATCGGCCAGTACTTCCAGACCGGCCTCGAAATATGCTTCCCGGGAGACGACTGCCGCCATTTGGTGAACCCTAGTTCGCCCGAGGGGCCGCGCGCATCCACTTCGATGACGGCAAAGCGCGGCCGACCGCGCCCGCCCCTATTTGGCTACTCCGCGAATTACCGGATCGTGACGCCGCCGCGGCGCCGGCGTAATGGCGGTGGGCGCGGCGCCATTAGCCGCGGCGCTGTGCTGCTGAAACAGTCGGCAAATCCCCGCAGCGGGGCGGGAATTCCTCGATCCCAGGTGGATCCGCTTACGGATTCGTCATACTCGGACCCGCAGTGAACCTCTGAAAGGATCGGGAGGTGACCTGTGGCACAATTTGACTGTGCCGCATACTGCTAGTCGCCGGGGTCCGGGCCGGCCCCCCGCAGCAAAAGCGGCGGAGACGCGGGAGCGAATTTTGCGCTCCGCCCGCCAGGTTTTCAGTGAATTGGGTTATGACGCTGCGACCTTCCAGGCAATCGCGCTCCGCGCTGATCTGACACGCCCCGCGATCAATCATTACTTCCCGAATAAGCGCGCGCTGTTCGCCGAGGTGGTGGACCGGACCAACGCGCTGGTCATCGCGGCGGGGGTCGAGCGGGCCGGGGCGGCGACGACGTTGGTGGGACGGCTCGAGGCCTTCATCAGGGCCGCGGTGCAGGCGGACTCCGAGGACCGCTCCGCGGCGGCGTTCCTGGTCGCGGCGGTGCTCGAGACGCAGCGGCATCCGGAACTGCGGCAGGACGACAACGACGGGCTGGAGGCCTCCCGCAAGTTCGTGACCTGGGCGGTGAACGAGGCCATCGAGACCGGGGAGCTGACCACCGACACCGATATCCCCTCGCTGGTGGAGATGCTGGTCGCGGTGCTGTGGGGGATGGGCTTCTACGCAGGCTTCGTCGGCAGCCACGAACAGCTGGAGCAAATCGCCGACCAGCTCAAGCTGCTGCTGGAGAACCGGCTGTGGCATCTCAAGCCGGCCGAGTGACAAATCCCACTGGGGCTTTGTCGCGTTGTGCGACAACAGGTTTCGCCTCGTCCGGCCGGGAAGCGCTGGCTGACAAATAGGTAGCCTAAGTTTATTCGGTAGGATGGCTTACGAATTTGTCGCTGTAGGACGGGATTGAACATGGGCGCACTTCGCACCGACGACGACAGCTGGGACATCGCGACCAGCGTCGGCAGCACCGCCGTCATGGTGGCCGCGGCCCGCGCGGCCGACACCGAGAGCCAGGACCCCCTGATCGACGACCCGTACGCGCGCCTGCTGGTCGACGGCGTCTCCGGCCTGCCCTGGCAGAACCTGCTGGAGGAGGACGTCATCGAGCGGGTGGCCGGCGTGGACGTCGAGGCCGCCGCGATCTTCCGCCACATGCGCAACTACCAGGCCGTGCGCACCCACTTCTTCGACGCGTTCTTCACCGCGGCCGCCGCCGCGGGGATCCGCCAGATGGTGATCCTGGCCTCCGGCCTGGACTCTCGTGCCTACCGGCTGGCGTGGCCGGCGGGCACCCGGGTCTTCGAGATCGATCAGCCCAAGGTGCTCGAGTACAAAGCCGCCAAGCTGGCCGAACACGGCGCCGACCCGACCGCGCAGCGCCAGGAGGTCGCCGTCGACCTGCGCTTCGACTGGCCGGCCGAACTGAAGCGCGCCGGGTTCGACCCGACTCAGCCCACGGCCTGGCTGGCCGAGGGGCTGCTGATGTACCTGCCCGCCGAGGCCCAGGACCGGCTCTTCGAGAACATTGGTGAGCTCAGCGCCACGGGCAGCCGGATCGCCGCCGAGACCGCCGGCAAGCACTCCGAGGACCGCCGCGAGGAGATGCAGCAGCGCTTCGAGCGGGTCGCCGAGGCGCTGGACATCCAGCGGCCGGACCTGGACATCGCCGACCTGGTGTACAACGACCCGGACCGGGCGGAACTCGACGAGTGGTTGAACGCGCACGGCTGGGCCGCGACGGCCACCGCGGCCACCGACGAGATGCGCCGCCTCGAGCGCTGGGTCGACGGTGTGCCGATGACCGACGACCAGGACGCGTTCTCCAACTTCGTGGTCGCCGAGCGCGGCTGATCCCGCAGGCCGGCCCGACCGCGATCTGTCGCCCAACCGGGTGGTTGGCTACCATGGCGCTCAAGGACGCAAAGCCTCCGCAACGCCAGGAAGGGCATGCCGTGACCACCGAAATTTCCAAAGAATCCGCACCCGTGACGACCGCCGTGGACATTCCGGCCGTCGTCGCGGGCGTCCGCAAGGCCTACGCGACCGGCCGCACCCGTAGCATCGAATGGCGCAAACAGCAGCTCCGCGCGCTGGAGAAGCTGGTCCTCGAGAACGAGTCGGTGATCGCCGACGCGCTGGCCAAGGACCTCGGGCGCGCGCCGTTCGAGGCGTGGTTGGCCGATATCGCCAGCACCGCCGGCGAGGCCAAGAACGCCGCCAAGAACGTCGGCAAGTGGGCCAAGCGCCGCTACCGGCTGCTGGAGTCCTCGCAGCTGCCCGGCCGGGGATGGGTCGAGTACGAGCCGTTCGGCACCGTGCTGATCATCGGCGCCTGGAACTTCCCGTTCGCCCTGACGCTGGGCCCGGCCGTCGGCGCGATCGCCGCCGGCAACACCGTGGTGCTCAAGCCGTCGGAGGTGGCCCCGGCCTCCTCGGCCGTGATGGCCGACCTGGTGCCGCGCTACCTGGACCCCGAGGCCGTCGTCGTCGTCGAGGGGGACGGCTCGGTCAGCCAGGAACTCATCAACCAGGGCTTCGACCGGGTGTTCTTCACCGGCGGCACCGAGATCGGCCGCAAGGTCTACGAGAGCGCCGCGGCGCACCTGAGCCCGGTCACCCTCGAACTCGGCGGCAAGAGCCCCGTGATCGTCGCGGCCGACGCCGACATCGAGATCGCCGCCAAGCGCATCGCCTGGACCAAGCTGATCAACTCCGGGCAGATCTGCATCGCGCCGGACTATGTGCTGGCCGAGGCGAGCATCAAGGACAAGCTGGTCGACGAGATCACCAAGGCCGTCACCAAGTTCGAGTCCAAGAACCCCGAGGGCAAGCGCATCGTCAACGAGCGCCACTTCGCCCGGCTGACCAACGCGCTGGCGGCGACCAAGGGCGACGTCGTCCTCGGTGGCGGCTCCGACCCGGAGAACATCAAGATCCAGCCGACGCTGGTGGTGGACCCGGACCCGGCCGAACCGCTGATGACCGACGAGATCTTCGGCCCCATCCTGCCCATCGTCACCGTGCAATCCATCGATGACGCAATCGATTTCGTCAACGCGCGGCCCAAGCCGCTGGCGGCCTACCTGTTCACCAAGACCAAGGCCATCCGCGAGCGGATCATCCGCGAGGTGCCGGCCGGCGGCATGGTGATCAACCAGCTGCTGTTCCACTTCGCGACCGCCAAGCTGCCGTTCGGCGGGGTCGGCCCGTCCGGGATGGGCTCCTATCACGGCAAGTTCGGCTTCGAGGAATTCAGCCACCGCAAGACCGTGATGACCAAGCCAACCCGACCCGACTTAATCTCGATGATCTACCCGCCGTATACAGAGAAGGCGTGGAAGATGGCGCGACGGCTGTTCTGAGCGCCGAACCCGCGCCACATCGCGTTATAAGGATCGAGAGAGGAAGTTCATGCCCGGAGTGCAGGATCGTGTTGTCGTCGTCACTGGTGCCGGTGGCGGCCTGGGTCGCGAGTACGCGCTGACGCTGGCCAAGGAGGGTGCCGCCGTCGTCGTCAACGATCTCGGTGGAGCCCGCGACGGCAGCGGTTCCGGTTCCGCGATGGCCGACCAGGTCGTCGACGAGATCAAGTCGGCCGGCGGCCGGGCCGTCGCCAACTACGACAGCGTCGCCGAGCCAGAGGGCGCGGAGAACATCATCAAGACCGCGCTGGATGAGTTCGGCAAGGTCGACGGCGTGGTCAGCAACGCCGGCATCCTGCGGGACGGCACGTTCCACAAGATGAGCTTCGACAACTGGGACTCGGTGCTCAAGGTCCATCTGTACGGCGGCTACAACGTGATCCGTGCCGCCTGGCCGCACTTCCGCGAGCAGGGCTTCGGCCGGGTGGTGGTCGCGACCTCCACCAGCGGGCTGTTCGGCAACTTCGGGCAGGCCAACTACGGCGCGGCCAAGCTGGGCCTGGTCGGCCTGATCAACACGCTGGCCCAGGAGGGCGCCAAGTACGACATCAAGGCCAACGCGGTCGCCCCGATCGCCGCGACCCGGATGACCGAGGACATCCTGCCGCCCGAGGTGCTCGCAAACCTCAAGCCGGAGTTCGTCGCGCCGGTGGTGGCCTACCTGTGCACCGAGGAGGTGCCGGATTCGGCTTCGGTGTTCATCGTCGGCGGCGGCAAGGTGCAGCGCACCGCGCTGTTCCAGAACGAGGGCGTGACCTTCACCAGCGCGCCGTCGGTGGACGACATCGCCGCCCGCTGGTCGGAGATCGACGACCTGTCGGCCGCCAAGCTCGCCTCCTTCAGCGTGCGCTGATCGACGCATGAAAGCCTGTGTAGTACAGGAACTTTCCGGGCCGTCGGGCATGTCCTACACGGACGTGCCCGACGTCACCCCGGCGCCCGACCAGGTCGTCATCGACGTCCGGGCGGCCGGGGTGTGCTACCCGGACCTGCTGCTGACCAAGGGCGCGTACCAGCTGAAGCTCGAGCCGCCGTTCATCCCGGGCATGGAGGTCGCCGGTGTGGTGGCCGCCGCGCCCGAGGGCTCGGGTTGGTCTGTCGGCGACCGGGTTTCGGCCTCCAGCGGCATCGCCGGCTACGCCGAACAGGTGGCGGTGCCCGCGGCGTCGGTGTCCGCGAGCCCGCCGGAACTCGATGACGCAGAAGCGGTTTCGCTGCTGGTCAACTACAACACCATGTATTTCGCCTACGCCCGCCGGGCCGCGCTGCAGCCCGGGGAGACCGTGCTGGTGCTCGGGTCGGCCGGCGGTGTGGGCACCGCGGCGATCCAGATCGCCAAGGCGATGGGCGCCCGCGTGATCGCCGCGGTCAACCGGGAGAGCGCCGTCGACTTCGTCAGCTCGCTGGGCCCGGATGCGGTGATCCCGCTGACCGAGGGCTGGGCGCAGGCGGTGCGCGACGCGACCGAGGGCCGCGGCGTCGACGTCGTCGTCGACCCGGTGGGCGGTGCCCCGTTCGACGACGCGGTGCGCACCATGGCCACCGACGGCCGGCTGCTGGTGATCGGTTTCGCCGCCGGCGGCATCCCCACCATCAAGGTCAACCGGCTGCTGCTGCGCAACGTCGGCATCCTCGGCGTGGGTTACGGCGAGTACATCCGCCGCCATCCCGAGGCCGTCGACATGGTGGCCACAGGGCTGGCCGCGCTGGTGGCCGGCGGGATGAAACCGCCCGCGCCGGTGCGGTTCCCGCTGTCCGAGGCGTCGGCGGCGCTGCAACTGCTCGACGACGGCGGCGTCTACGGCAAGCTCGTCCTGGAGCCGTGAGCACCCTCGGCATCGCGCTGGTCGCGCTGGCCATCGCGATCGGGTTGGCCGGCATCATCCTGCCGATACTGCCCGGCGCGTTGCTGGTGTTCGGCGCCATCGCGGTGTGGGCCATCGTGGAACGCACCACGGTGGGCTGGGTGACGCTGGGTATCGTCACGGCCCTGTTCCTCACCTCCGAGGTCATCAAGTACCTCTGGCCCGCCAAACGAATGCGCCAGGCCCAGGTCCGCACGTCGGTGCTGATCATCGGGGCGGTGTGCGGCATCGTCGGGTTCTTCGTCATCCCCATCATCGGCCTGCTGATCGGCTTCGTCGCGGGGGTGTTCGTGGCCGAGTTGGCCTCCGGGCGCGATGTCACCCGCGCCTGGGTGTCGACCGTGCACGCCGTCAAGGGCGCCCTGCTGTCGATCGGCGTGGAACTCACCGGGGCGCTGGCCTCGACGATCGTCTGGGCCTGCGCCGTCGCCTTCTGGTGATTTCGGCGTGATTTCCCATGCTGAGCGTGGACGATCACGCCAAAGTCCCAGATTTTGCCACGGTTAGAGCTTTTGTCTGCTACACCTAGCCCAGGGGTTGCGGCGGGGGAGCCACGGTTTGCCCGCCCGGGAGAACTGTGGTGGTCGGGGGCATGGGGTCTGTTGTTCGCGCATTGTCGGCATTGGCGGTCATTCTCGGGGCGGCCCTGTCCGCGCTGTGGGTCTGGACCATCGGCACGTTCGCACCGCTGGCGGCGGTCACGGCGCTGATGATGGGCGGGACGGGCCATTCGCTGCTCAGCCCCGACACCGACGAGTTCGTCACCGAGTACCTCGGTGCGATGGGCGACAACTACGTCGGGCCCGCGGTCACCCGGTGGAGCACACCGGCGGACCCGCACACCCTGACCGGCCGCGTCGCGGTCTACAGCCCGGAGCACTTCTGGCCGGTGAGCGGTAACCAGACGTTCGACGACTCGGTGGCCGACGGGCTGACCAACCTGAATTCCTGTATCGCGCGGACCCATTGCGAGCACAACACCGCCGTCGGGGACGCGCCGGCCGCCGACGGCATGTTCGTGGTCTTCGGATATTCGCAGAGCGCGCGCATCGCGACGCTGGCCAAGCGCGATCTGATCGCGCACTATCAGCTGCTGGACTGGGCCGGCGCACCGCAGGTGGCGTTCGTGCTCATCGGCAATCCGGGTAGGCCCAACGGCGGTGTCCTGCAACGTTTCCACGGTCTGTACATCCCGATCCTCGGGGTCACATTCGACGGCGCCACGCCGACCGACAGCACCGACTCGGCCGGCAATCAGCAGCTGCTGACCATCGACATCGCCAAGCAGTACGATCCCGCCGCCGACTTCCCGCTGTATCCGCTGAACCTGCTGGCGACGGTGAATGCGCTGGCGGGCTTCTTCACCGAACACGACTCCTACCTCGAGTCGCTCGACGACCCGTCGGTGATCGACCAGGGCATCCACGGCGACACGCACTACTACCTGATTCCCACCAAGCGGCTGCCAATCCTGAAGTTGTTCAACGGAATTGTGCCCAGCCCCATCCTCACCGCGCTGGACGCGCCGCTGCGCGCCATCGTCGAGCTGGGCTATGACCGGACGTTGAGCCCGGGCACGCCCGCGCGGGCGCGGCTGCTGCGGATCCCGTCGGTGACCGACGCGGTGACGGTGGCGACGGCGGTGGCCATCGGCCTCGACGACGGCCTCGCCGAGGCCGCGGACGACCCGACGTTCCGGCCGCTGCGGACCACCCCGGCCGAGGGGCCGTTCGGGGTGCAGCGGCAGGCGCAGTCAGCGCGCGAGGACGACGACGTGGCCGTCGAATCGCAGCTCGTCGCGGAGCCCGAACCGCAGAGCCAGGAGCCGGTGAGCGAGCAGCCTCAGAGCGAGGAGCCGGTGAGCGAGAAGCCGCAGCGCCGGAAACTGGAGAAGCTCGAGCCGCGTCGGCTGAAGACGCTCCTACGCAAGGAAGCCGAGGCGGCGAAGGAAGACGCCGTGAAAGACACCGCCCCGAAGGACGACGCCCCGAAAGACACCCCCAAGCAAGACACCGCGCCGCAGGAGTCCGAACCCGCGGAACCCAAGGCCGGCCACAAGGATTTCGGTGCGCGCAGTCGCGGTGACCGCAACTGGGCGCACCGAAACCGCGGGGACGATCAGCCGCGCAGGGCCGATCAGCCGCGCAGGGCCGAACGCAGCTTGGCCAGCTGATCCTCGGTGACCCCGGTGAACTGCAGATAACCCTGCACCGACCCGTATTCGGCCGCCACCACGCGCAACGCCGAATCCAGGTATTCCGGCCGCACCCCGAGCACATCGTCGGACAGCCGGGCCTCGGTCAGCTCGGCGACCTCGCTCGGGATCTCGTCCTCGAACCGCCGGCGGATCATCGCGACGATCTGCTCGCGCAGTTGCGGGGCCGCGGTGTTGCTGTACAGGTAGTCGTTCATGACTGCGTCGCGATCCACCCCGGCGGCGTCGAGGATGACCGCCACCGAGAACCCGGTGCGGTCCTTGCCGGCGAAGCAGTGCGTCAGCATCGAGGACCCGTCGGCCAGCAGCGTCACCATCCGGTGCAGCGCGGTTGCGGCCCCGGGCGCCTTGGCGAACCGGATGTATTCCTCGGTCATGTAGCGCTTGGCCGCGTCGACCGTGGACTCGTCGTCGGGCTTCTCGGTCATCAGGCGCTGGAACGCGTGCTCGTGCGGGGCCTCGTCGCCGTCCATCGCGGCCACCACCTCGACGAACGGCAACAGGTGCACCACCACGCCGTCGGGCACCAGGTCCGAGCCGTGCCGTTCGACCTCGCGGCCGCTGCGCAGATCCGCGACGTCGGTGACGCGCAGTTCGGCCAGCTGCGCCACGCCGGTGTCGTCGAGCTTGGTCAGCTCGCCGGAGCGGAACAACCGACCGGGCTGCACCGCGCCGGCGGTCGAGTCGGCGACGTCGCGGAAGTTCCAGCCGCCGGACAGCTCGGTGCTCACTTGGGGGCGACCGCCGCGGCGAACGGGCTCTTCTCCCGGCCGAGTTCGTGGCGCGCGATGGTGCGCAGGTGCACCTCGTCGGGCCCGTCGAAGATGCGCATGGCGCGCTGCCAGCCGTACATCCGGGCCAGCACGGTGTCGTCGGAGACGCCGGCCCCGCCGTGGGTCTGGATGGCGCGGTCGATGACGTTGCACGCCATCAGCGGTGCGACGGCCTTGATCTGGGACACCAGGCCGTGGGCGGCCTTGTTGCCCTCCTTGTCGATGACCCAGGCGGCCTTCTGGCACAGCAGCCGGGCCTGGTCGATCTCGTTGCGCGACAAGGCGATCGCGTTCTGGATCATGCCCTGCTCGGCCAGCGGCTTGCCGAACGCGATGCGGGTCTGGACCCGGTCGACCATCAGCGCCAGCGCGCGTTCGGCCACACCGATGGCCCGCATGCAGTGGTGGATGCGGCCCGGCCCCAGGCGGGCCTGGGCGATCGCGAAGCCGCCGCCCTCCTCGCCCAGCAGGTTCGTCGCCGGGACGCGGACGTTGTCGTAGACGATCTCGGCGTGGCCGTGCTGGTCCTGCCAGCCGAAAACGCTTGTCGAGCGCAGGATCTGGACGCCGGGGGTGTCCACGGGGACCAGGATCATCGACTGCTGCTGGTGGCTGGCCGCCTCGGGGTTGGTGCGCCCCATGACGATCAGGACCTTGCAGCGGGGATCGTTGGCGCCGGAGGTCCACCACTTGCGGCCGTTGATCACGTAGTGGTCGCCGTCGCGGACGATCTCGGTCTGGATGTTGCGGGCGTCGCTGGAGGCCACCGCGGGCTCGGTCATGGAGAACGCCGAGCGGATCTCACCGGCGAGCAACGGTTCGAGCCACTGCGTGCGCTGCTCCTCGGTGGCGAACAGGTGCAACGTCTCCATGTTGCCGGTGTCGGGGGCCGCGCAGTTGATGGCCTCGGGGGCGATCTCGGTGCTCCAGCCGGTCAGTTCGGCCAGCGGCGCGTACTCGAGGTTGGTCAGCCCGGATTCTTTCGGCAGGAAGAGGTTCCACAGGCCCTGCTTGCGGGCGATCTTCTTGAGTTCCTCGACCACCGGCGGGACCGTGAAGTCCTTCGGTCCTTTTTCTTCTCGGTACTCGTCGTAGGCCTTCTCGGCGGGAAAGACGTGCTCGACCATGAAGTTGGTGAGCCGCTCGTGGTACTCCTGCCCCTTCGCTGACATCGCGAAATCCATCGAATGACCTCTCGGTTCGACCTGCTCCCAACCGATTGGTTGGTCACTGCCACCCACCATATGACACCCCTCGAGGCCCGCCCGGGGCAGGTGGGCGGGCTCGAAGCGGCTTACAGCGCGGCGAGGATGTCGTTGACGCGGTCGCGGGCGTCGCCGAAGAGCATCTGGGTGTTCTCCCGGAAGAACAGGGGGTTCTGCACGCCGGCGTAGCCGGAGGCCATGGACCGCTTGAACACGATGACGTTGTCGGCGTTCCAGACCGTGAGTACCGGCATGCCGGCGATCGGGCTGCCGGGGTCTTCGGAGGCGGCGGGGTTGACGGTGTCGTTGGCGCCGATGACCAGGACGACGGCGGTGTTGTCGAAGTCGTCGTTGATCTCGTCCATCTCGAGGACGATGTCGTAGGGCACCTTGGCCTCGGCCAGCAGCACGTTCATGTGGCCGGGCAGGCGGCCGGCGACGGGGTGGATGCCGAAGCGGACCTCGACGCCGCGCTCGCGCAGCTTGCGGGTCAGGTCGGCGACGCCGTACTGGGCCTGGGCCACGGCCATGCCGTAGCCGGGGGTGATGATGACGGTGTCGGCGCCGCCGAGCAGTTCGGCCGCGCCTTCGGCGGTGATCTCGCGGTGCTCGCCGTAGTCCTTGTCGTCGGCGGGCCCGGCCTCGATGCCGAAGCCGCCGGCGATCACGGAGATGAACGAGCGGTTCATGGCCTTGCACATGATGTAGGAAAGGTAGGCACCGGAGGAGCCGACGAGTGCGCCGGTGATGATCAGCAGGTCGTTGCCCAGCAGGAAGCCGGCCGCGGCGGCGGCCCAGCCGGAGTAGCTGTTGAGCATCGAGACGACGACGGGCATGTCGCCGCCGCCGATGGAGGCCACCAGGTGCCAGCCCAGCAGCAGCGCCATCACGGTCACCACGGCGAGCAGCCACAGTTGCGGGTCGATGACGAACCACACGGTCAGGGCGGCGAACACCACCAGGGTGCCGACGTTGATCAGGTTCTTGCCGGGCAGCATCATCGGCGCGGACTTCATCTTGGCCGAGAGCTTGAGGTTGGCCACGATCGAGCCGGTGAAGGTCACCGCGCCGATGAACACGCCGATGACGACCTCGGCGGAGTGGATGCCCAGCATGCCCTCGGCGGCCATCGCCACCGCGTCGGCGCCGTCGGGGTGGGCCTCGATGTGCAGGTAGCCGTTCCAGCCGACCAGCACGGCGGCCAGGCCGACGAAGGAGTGCAGGAGTGCGATGAGCTCCGGCATGCCCGTCATCTCCACGATGCGGGCCCGCCACAGGCCGATGGCGGCACCGATGATCATGGCCCCGGCCAGCAGTGCCAGCCCGATCGGCTGGATCTGCTGGTTGATGGCCAGCGCGACGGTCGCGATCAGCGCGATGGCCATCCCCACGATGCCGAAGCTGATGCCGGCGCGGGAGGTCTCGTGTTTGGACAGGCCGGCCAGGGCCAGCACGAAGAGCAGGGCGGCGACGACGTAGGCCGCGGTGGCGATTTGTTCCAGCATGGATGTGTTCCGATCGGATTAGGGCGAGGGGGCGGCTAGCTGCGGGAGAACATCGCGAGCATGCGGCGTGTGACCGCGAAGCCGCCGAAGACGTTGATGCTGGCAACGAGGATCGCCACGAAAGCCAGGGCGGTGATCACGTGGTCGTCGTGCCCGATCTGGAGCAGGGCGCCGACGACGATGATCCCGGAGATCGCGTTGGTGACCGACATCAGCGGGGTGTGCAGTGCGTGGTGCACGTTGCCGATCACGTAGTAGCCGATGACGATCGCCAGCGCGAAGACCGTCAGGTGCACCTGCAGGGCGGCCGGCGACAGCGCCAGCAGCACGAAGATCACCGCCGCGGCGCTGAACGCGATGCCCAGCCGGCGACCGGTGGAGATCGGTTGCTTGGGGGCGGACTCGATGACCGGGGCGGCGGCGGCCGCCGCGGCGGGGGCGGCCGAGACCTGCACCGGCGGCGGGGGCCAGGTGATCTCGCCGTCGCGGATCACGGTGACCGAGCGCTGCACGACGTCATCGAAATCGAGGACCAGCTGTCCGGTCTTGTCCGGGGTCAGCAGCTTGAGCAGGTTGACCAGGTTGGTGCCGTAGAGCTGGGAGGCCTGCGCGGGCAGCCGGCCGGCCAGGTCGGTGTAGCCGATGATTGTCACGCCGTTGTCGGTGACGACGGCCTGGTCCTTGACGCTGCCCTCGACGTTTCCGCCGTTGGCCGCGGCCATGTCGACGATCACGCTGCCGGATTTCATCGAGGCGACCATCTCGGCGGTGATGATGCGCGGCGCCGGGCGTCCGGGGATCAGCGCGGTGGTGATGATGATGTCGACGTCCTGGCACTGCTCGGCGTACAGCGCCGCCTCGCGGGCCTTGTAGTCGTCGCCCATCTCCTTGGCGTAGCCGGTGGCCGAGACCTCGGCCTCGGGGGACTCGATGGACAGGTATTCCCCGCCCAGGGACTTGACCTGGTCGGCGACCTCGGGACGCGGGTCGGTGGCGCGCACGATCGCGCCGAGGCTGCCGGCCGCGCCGATGGCGGCCAACCCGGCCACCCCGGCGCCGACGACGAGCACCTTGGCCGGCGGCACCTTGCCCGCGGCGGTCACCTGACCGGTGAAGAACCGGCCGAAGACGTGGGCGGCCTCGACGACGGCGCGGTAGCCGGCGATGTTGGCCATCGACGACAGCACGTCCAGCGACTGCGCCCGGGAGATGCGCGGCACCGCGTCCATGGCCAGCACCGTGATGGCGCGCGCGGACAGCCGTTCGACGAGCTCCGGGTTCAGCGCCGGCGAGATCAGGCTGATCAGGGTGGCGCCGTCGCGCAGCGCCGCGATCTCCTCGTCATTAGGGGCGTTGACCTTGAGGACCACCTCCGAGCCCAGGGCCTGCTGCGCCGATCCGACCTCGGCGCCGGCCTCGACATAGGCGGAATCGGCGAAGCTCGAGGCGACACCCGCACCCGCCTCGACCAATACCGAATAGCCGAGTTTGATCAATTGCGCGACGGTCGCTGGGGTGGCGGCGACGCGCGTTTCGCCAGGTAGCGACTCGCGGGGGATCCCGATGATCATCGATTTCGGTCCGATCTGGTGTGGTTCAGGACGAGGATAAAGTTGTCAGTGTAGGAAACCCCGATCACCGGTTGCGCACCCCGTTACCCGCGGTAGCGGTCTGTATCGGTGCAGTGGGGTGAGGCCTATCCGAGTTTTATGACCTCGCGGGCCGCCCGCTCACCGGCCTCGATGGCGCCGTCGAGATAGCCCGGATGGTCATGGGCGGTCTCGGCGCCGGCCCAGTGCACGGAGCCGACGGGAGTGGCCGGCATCGGCGGAAACCCTGCTGCGCCACCCAGATCCGGCAGGGCGATGTAGCCGCCGCCCGCGTGCTCGTCGCGATGCCAGAACTTCTCGCGCCAGTCGGCCGGATCGAGCACCCCGGGGCCGTACAGGTC
>JAEWRC010000178.1 GCA_023460175.1 Actinomycetes bacterium | reverse complement strand
GGGCGGCAGCGCCCTGGGCGGCCGGGGCCGCGGACTGCACCGCGCTCATGATCGACGGCATCACGACGCCCTTGAGCAGGTCGATCGCCTGACCGGCGCCGAGCTGGTTGGCGGCGCTGCTCAGGTCGCTGATCAGCCCGCCGCCCCCGGTCGAGGCCGGCATGGTCGCCAGCGACGGGTCGCCGAGGATCGGGTAGGTGCCCGCCATCGGATCGAGCCCGATCGGCGCGCTGATGGGCACCTCATTGGGCAGGCCCAGGCCCGGTGCGGCACCCGGCACCGCGGCCAGCGGGTCCGGCGAGGTCAGCGCCGGGTTCAGGCCCGCATCGGTCAGCCCGGGCGTCAGGCCCGCGGGGCTGGTCAGCTCCGGGGTCAGGGCCGGGTTGGCCAGCGCGGGGTCATCGAGCGACGGCGTGGTCAACCCGGGGGTCGCCGGCGTGGTGAGTCCCGGGGTGGTCAGGCCGGGTGTGGTCAGACCCGGAGAGGTCAGACCGGGCGTGGTGAGACCCGGGGTGGTCAGGCCGGGTGTGGTGAGACCGGGGGTCCCCAGACCGGGAGCCGTGAGGCCGGGGCTGGTCAGCGCCGGATTGGTCAGCCCGGTGGCCGGCATGGCGCCCGCGGGGCTCAGGCCGGTCGGCATGGGCGGCAGGTTGATCCCGAACTGCGAGAGACCCTGCTGCAGAGCGGACATCAGCTCGTTCGGCAGGTCGGTCACGACGGCAGCCTGCTCGAAGTCGCGCTCCTGCGGGACCGGCGAGAGCTCGGAAAGGGCAATCACGGCAAATGGACTCGCAACGGCCAGGGCGGCGACCGCGCTCATGGCTGTCGAGAGCTTGCGTCGACGTCGGTTTGGCACGGAAGTCTCCTCAATCTGGACTACGTGTGTGCATCTGGAACTACTGGATCGACGGTACAGCTGTGACAGCTGTGACTAGAGTGACGATGCGGAATCGTGAGCGAATCGCGACATGGCGGAGTTGTCGGCGTCGCTCGGGCCAATTTGGCACTGTCCGATACCCTTGCCTCCGATGACCTCTCCGCACCCTGGTCGCTATGACCTCTTTGTCGTCGGATCCGGCTTTTTCGGGCTGACGATCGCTGAGCGCGTTGCCACGCAACTGGGTAAACGGGTGCTCGTGGTCGAGCGGCGCCCCCATATAGGTGGAAACGCCTACTCCGAGGCCGAGCCGGAAACCGGCATCGAGGTCCACAAGTACGGCGCGCATCTGTTCCACACTTCCAACCAGCGGGTGTGGGAGTACGTGCGGCAGTTCACCGACTTCACCGACTACCAGCACCGCGTCTTCGCGATGCACGCCGGGCAGGCCTATCAGTTCCCGATGGGGCTGGGCCTGGTGTCGCAGTTCTTCGGCCGCTACTTCAGCCCCGACGAGGCCCGCGCGCTGATCGCCGAGCAGGCTGCCGAGATCGCCACCGCCGACGCGCAGAACCTGGAAGAAAAGGCCATCTCGCTGATCGGCCGGCCGCTGTACGAGGCGTTCGTCAAGCACTACACCGCCAAGCAGTGGCAGACCGACCCCAAGGAACTGCCCGCGGCCAACATCACCCGGCTGCCGGTCCGCTACACGTTCAACAACCGCTACTTCAACGACACCTACGAGGGTCTGCCGGTCGACGGCTACACCGCCTGGCTGGAGAACATGGCCGCCGACGAGCGCGTCGAGGTGCGGCTGGACACCGACTGGTTCGACGTCCGCGAGCAACTGCGCGCCCAGAGCCCTGAGGCGCCGGTGGTGTACACCGGTCCGCTGGACCGCTACTTCGACTACGCCGAGGGCCGGCTGGGCTGGCGCACGCTGGACTTCGAGCTCGAGGTGGTGGCGACCGGCGACTTTCAGGGCACCTCGGTGATGAACTACAACGACGCGGACGTGCCCTACACCCGCATCCACGAGTTCCGGCACTTCCATCCGGAGCGGTCCTACCCGACGGACAAGACCGTGATCATGCGCGAGTACTCCCGCTTCGCCGACGCCGAAGACGAGCCGTACTACCCGATCAACACCGACGCCGACCGGGCGTTGCTGACGGCGTATCGCAATCGCGCCAAGGCCGAGACCGCGGCAGCAAAGGTGCTGTTCGGTGGCCGCCTGGGTACCTACCAGTACCTCGACATGCATATGGCCATCGCCAGTGCGCTCAACATGTACGACAACGTCCTGGCGCCGCATCTCGTCGACGGCGCCGCACTGACAGACGAAAGCAGTACCGCATGAGTGACATCCCCTCCGGCCCGCTCGACGCAGCGGAGTCCCGGGCGGTCAGCCTGCTGTCCCGGATCATCCTGCCGCGCCCCGGCGAGCCGCTGGACGTGCGCAAGCTCTACATCGAGGAGTCCGCCACCAACGCCCGGCGCGCGCACGCCCCGACCCGCACCTCGCTGGAGATCGGCCGGGACTCCGAGGTGTCGTTCGCGACCTACTTCAACGCGTTCCCGGCCAGCTACTGGCGCCGGTGGTCGAGCCTGGAGTCGGTGGTGCTGCGCGTCGAGTTGACCGGTTCGGGCCGCGTCGACGTCTACCGCACCAAGGCCACCGGCGCCCGCATCACCGTCGGCGGCGCCCCGGTGTCCAGCCCGGACCCGTCGACCCCGGCGTGGACCGAGTTCGAGATCGGTCTGGATCCCTTCGAGGATGGCGGCTGGATCTGGTTCGACATCACCACCGACACCGACGTCACCGTGCACAGCGCGGGTTGGTACGCCCCGGTGCCCGCCCCGGGCCGGGCCAACGTCGCCGTGGGCATCCCCACCTTCAACCGGCCCGCGGACTGCGTCAACGCCCTGGCCGCGCTGACCTCGGATCCGTTGGTGGACGACGTGATCGGTGCGGTGATCGTCTCCGATCAGGGCAACAAGAAGGCCGTCGACCACCCCGACTTCGCGGCCGCCGCGGCGCCGCTGAAGGACCGGCTGACCATCCACAACCAGCCGAACCTCGGCGGCTCCGGTGGCTACAGCCGGGTGATGTACGAGGCGCTGAAGAACACCGACTGCGAACAGATCCTGTTCATGGACGACGACATCCGCATCGAGCCGGACTCGATCCTGCGGGCCCTGGCCCTGAACCGGTTCGCCAAGTCGCCGACCATCGTCGGCGGGCAGATGCTCAATCTGCAGGAGCCCTCGCACCTGCACGTGATGGGCGAGGTGGTCAACCGCGCCAACTTCATGTGGACCAACGCGCCCTACACCGACTACGACCACGACTTCGCCAAGTACCCGCTGGCCGACGAGGAAGACCGCAGCAAGCTGCTGCACCGGCGCATCGACGTCGACTACAACGGCTGGTGGATGTGCATGATCCCGCGCGCCGTCGCCGAGGAACTCGGTCAGCCGCTGCCGCTGTTCATCAAGTGGGACGACGCCGAATACGGTTTGCGCGCAGCCGAACACGGCTACGGCACCGTCACCATGCCGGGCACCGCGATCTGGCACATGGCCTGGAGCGACAAGGACGACGCCATCGACTGGCAGGCCTACTTCCACCTGCGCAACCGCCTGGTGGTCTCGGCGCTGCACTGGGACGGCGACGTCAAGGGCCTGCTGAAGAGCTCGCTGAAGGCGACCCTGAAACACCTGCTCTGCCTGGAGTATTCGACGGTCGCCATCCAGAACCAGGCCATCGAGGACTTCCTGGGCGGCCCGGAGCGCATCTTCTCCATCCTCGAGTCGGCGCTGCCGGACGTGCATCGGATGCGCAAGCAGTTCCCCGACGCCGTCCCGCTGCCGGGCGCCACCTCGCTGCCCAGCCCGTCGGGCCGTCGGTCGGTCAACCGGCCGCCGGTGTCGTTGCCCGCCATCGGCCTGACGTTGGCGCGCGGCGTCATCCACCAGCTGAAGAAGGAGAACCCGGAGCATCACGTGCGGCCCGAGCTGAACGTGGCCACTCAGGATGCGCGCTGGTTCCTGCTGTGCCAGGTTGACGGGGTCACGGTCACCACCGCCGACGGCCGCGGCGTGGTTTACCGGCAGCGCGACCGGGATAAGATGTTCGGGCTGCTGCGGGCGTCGCTGCGCCAGCACGTGCGGCTGGCCCGCAAGTACAACACCATGCGTCGGGTCTACCGGGCGGCACTGCCGACGTTGACCAGCAAGCAGAAGTGGGAGTCGGTACTGCTGGAATCCAGCCCGGAAACCAGCAATGCCTGACCCGCAGTGGCGCTCGGCCACTCCCGCCGACGCGCCCCCGCCCACGCGCGAGGAGATCGCGCTGATCGCCGTGCAGGGCGCGCTCGCCGGTAGGCCTGGCGTGCTGCGCACCGCGCGGGCCATGTCGCACTTCGGTGAGCACAGCCTCGGCTGGGTGGCCGTCGCGGCCGCGGGCGCGCTGGCCAACCCGCGCCGCCGCCGGGAGTGGGTCACCGCCGGCGCCGGCGCGTTCCTCGCGCACGCCGCCGCCGTCGTCATCAAGCGGGTGGTCCGTCGCACCCGCCCGTCGCATCCGGGAATCGCCGTGAACGTGGGCACCCCGAGTCGGCTCAGCTTCCCGTCGGCGCACGCCACCTCCACGACCGCCGCGGCCGTGCTGCTCGGCCGGGTCACCGGCCTGCCGCTGCCGGCGCTGCTGGTGCCGCCGATGGCGTTGTCGCGCATGGTGCTCGGCGTGCACTACCCCTCCGACGTCGCCACCGGGGTGGTGGTCGGCGCGCTCGTGGCCAAGGGCACCGAGGCTGTTTCGGTCCGGTTGGACCGCCGTCACAGAGGAGATCGATGACTGAGACTCCCGCGGTCGCCGGCCCACCGAAGTCTTTGGCCGCCGGCGTCGTCAAGGCGCTGCGGCCGCGTCAGTGGGTGAAGAACCTGCTGGTGCTCGCCGCACCGCTGGCCGCGCTCGGCGGCGAGGTGGACTACGACTACAGCTTCGTGCTGACCCGGGTGGCCATCGCGTTCGCGGTCTTCAGCATGGCGGCGTCGTGCATCTACCTGGTCAACGACGCCCGCGATGTCGAGGCCGACCGCCAGCACCCCACCAAGCGGTTCCGCCCGATCGCCGCCGGCGTGGTGCCGGAGGGACTGGCCTACGGGCTGGCCGCCGTCCTGGGCGTGGCCGCGCTGGCCATCTCCTGGCTCGTCGAGCCCAACCTGGCCGTGGTCATCGCCGCCTACCTGGTCATCCAGCTGGCGTACTGCTTCGGCCTCAAACACCTGGCCGTGATCGACATCTGCATCGTGTCCTCGGCCTATCTGATCCGCGCGATCGCCGGCGCCGCGGCCGCGCAAATCCCACTGTCGCAATGGTTCCTGTTGGTGATGGCGTTCGGGTCGCTGTTCATGGCGGCCGGCAAGCGCTACGCCGAACTGCAGCTGGCCGAGCGCACCGGGGCCAAGATCCGCAAGTCCCTGGAGAGCTACACCAGCAGCTACCTGCGCTTCGTGTGGACGCTGGCGGGCACCGCGGTGGTGCTCTGCTACGGCCTGTGGGCCTTCGAGCGCGACGGCAACGAAGGCTCGTGGTTCGCGGTGTCGATGATCCCGTTCACCATCGCGATCCTGCGCTACGCCGTCGACATCGACGGCGGCATCGCCGGGGAGCCCGAGGACATCGCACTGCGGGACCGGGTGCTGCAGTTCCTTGCAGTGGCGTGGATCGGAACAGTCGGTGCCGCGGTCATCTTCGGCTGACGCCACCCCGACGCTGCGCCGGGCGCCGTTGTCGCCCAAGCAGTCGCTGTCGCCCAAGAAGCCGCTGTCGCGCCCCCCGCTGCTCCCGGATTTCCCGCTGCCCGGCTCGGCCCGGATCAGCCTGTGGTGCAGCCTGCTGGTGGTCGCGGCGCTGTTCGGCTGGGGCGCGTGGCGGCGCCGCTGGATCGCCGACGACGGCCTGATCGTCCTGCGCACCATCCGAAACCTGTTGGCGGGCAACGGGCCGGTGTTCAACGCCGGCGAGCGGATCGAGGCCAACACCTCGACGCTGTGGACCTACGTGATGTACCTGGGCGGCCTGATCGGCGGTCCGGTGCGTCTCGAGTACGTGGCGCTGGCCGTCGCGCTGAGCCTGTCGGTCCTGGGCGTGGTGCTGCTGATGCTCGGCGCCGCGCGGCTCTACGCACCCAGCCTGCGGGGCCGCAGCGCGCTGCTGCTGCCGGCGGGCGCGCTGGTCTACATCGCCATCCCGCCGGCCCGCGACTTCGCGACCTCGGGCCTGGAGAACGGCCTGGTGCTGACCTACGTCGGCCTGCTGTGGTGGATGCTGGTCTGTTGGTCGCAGGGGCTGCGCACGCAGCGGCCCGCATCACTGTGGAGCGCAGGCGGCCCGGGATTCCTTGGCGCGCTGGCCTTTGTCGCGGGCCTGAGCGTGCTGGTGCGCCCCGAACTCGCGCTGATCGGCGTCGGCGTGCTGCTGCTGTTGCTGCTGACCGCCCGGGACTGGGGCCGGCGGCTGCTGATCGTGGCGGCCGGCGGGCTGGTGCCGGTCGCTTACCAGATCTTCCGGATGGGCTACTACGCGCTGCTGGTGCCTGGCACCGCGGTGGCCAAGGAGGCCTCCGGGTCGCGGTGGGAGCAGGGCTTCCTGTACCTGGCGAACTTCAACAACCCGTACCTGCTGTGGATCCCGGCGGTCCTGCTGATCGCGCTCGGCCTGCTGCTGGTGTCCACCCACACCCGGCCCTGGTGGGTCAACCACGAGGTCATCGGGAAGCACAGCCGACTGGTCCGCACCCTGCAGAGCCCGCCCGCGGTGGTGGCCTTCTTCACCCTCAGCGGCCTGATCCAGGCGGTGTACTGGATCCGCCAGGGCGGCGACTTCATGCACGGCCGGGTCCTGCTGACCCCGCTGTTCTGCATGCTGGCCCCCGTCGCGGTGATCCCGATCGTCAAGCCCGACGGCACCCGATTCTCCAGGGAGGCAGGCTATCTGCTGGCCGGGGCCATGACCGTGCTGTGGGGTTCGGTGGTGGCGTGGGCACTGTGGGCCGCGAACTCGCCGGGGATGGGTTACGACGCCACCCGGGTGACCTACTCCGGGATCGTCGACGAGCGCGAGTTCTACTCGCAGGCCACCGGCCACGACCATCCCCTGACCGCGGCGGACTACCTGGACTATCCGCGGATGCGGGCGGTGCTGGTGGCGCTGCGCAACACCCCCGACGGGGCGCTGCTGCTGCCGTCGGGCAACTACGACCAGTGGGACGTCGTCCCGGCGTTCCCGCCGCCGCTGCCCCCGCCGGGCCCCGGCGAGGCGCCGCGCAACCCCGAAACCGTGCCGCACACAGTGTTTTTCACCAACCTCGGGATGCTCGGCATGAACGTGGGCCTCGATGTCCGGGTGCTCGACCAGATCGGCCTGGCCAATCCGCTGGCGATGCACTCCGAGCGGCTCGAGGACGGCCGGATCGGCCACGACAAGAACCTCTTCCCGGACTGGGCCGTGGCCGAGGGACCGTTCCTCAAGGAGCCGCCCTATCTCCCCGCCTACCTGGACGAGGGGTGGATCCGGCAGGCCGAGGCCGCGCTGAAGTGCCCGGCCACCGAGGCCATGCTCAAGTCGATCAGGGAACCGCTGGGCCCGCGCAAGTTCCTGTCGAACGTGCTGCGCGCCTACGACTACACCCAGTACCGCATCGACCGGGTGCCGATGTACGAACTGCGGCGATGCGGACTGGTGAGCCCGGAGCTGCCCGAACCGCCGTACACCGGCATGCCGGCCACCGGCCCCTGAGCCGGCCGGTAACGCTTGTCGCCCCGGCAGCGATACCTGTTTCGGGTGCGCACCGGCGCACCCGCCCCGCGCCGTGCCGCGACCGCGCTGTCGGCCACAAACGAACGGATGGATCACGTCTTGACGACGACGTCGCCACGACTGCTGACGGCCGCGCGCCAACTGCTGGCCGCAGTGGCCGCGGTGCTGACCGTTCCCGCGCTGTCGTTGCTGGTCAGCGGCGTTCCGATGGCCGGCGCCTTCTCCCGCGCGGGGCTTCCCGTCGAGTACCTGTCGGTCTATTCGCCCGCCATGGGCCGCGACATCCAGGTGCAGTTCCAGGGCGGCGGACCGCATGCGGTCTATCTGCTCGACGGCCTGCGCGCCCAGGACGACTACAGCGGCTGGGACATCAACACCGCGGTCTTCGAGTGGTTCCACGACTCCGGCGTCTCGACCGTGCTCCCGGTGGGTGGACAGTCCAGCTTCTACAGCGACTGGTACTCGCCGTCGAACTTCAACAACCAGACCTACACCTACAAATGGGAGACATTCCTCACTCGCGAGTTGCCCGACTACCTGGCCGCCAACCAGGGGGTTTCACCCAGCGGGAACGCCGTCGTCGGATTGTCGATGTCCGGCGGGGCCGCGCTGATCCTGGCGGCCTACCACCCCGGCCAGTTCCGGTACGCGGCCTCGCTGTCGGGGTTCCTCAACCCGTCGACACCGTTCATGAAACAGGCGATCCGGGTGGCGATGCTCGACGCGGGCGGCTACAACGTCGACAACATGTGGGGCCCGCCGTGGAACAAGGCCTGGCAACGCAACGACCCGACGGAGCAGGTCCAAACCCTCGTCGCCAACGGCACTCGGCTCTGGATCTATTGTGCGCCAGGCGGTTCCACCGACCTCGACGAGAACTCCGATGCGAACCAGGCGCTGAACGCGACCAGTTTGGAGACCCTGGCGATCGGCAGCAACAAGCGTTTCGAGGAGAAGTACCCCGCCGCCGGGGGCACCAATGCGACCTTCGATTTTCCGGCGGCCGGCAACCATTCCTGGGCCTACTGGGGCCAACAGTTGCAGGCCATGAAGCCAGATCTGATCGCGACGCTCAATGGTTGAGGCACAGGGAACCGACAATGGCCGATGGCCATTTCTGTGGTTGACTACACGGGCGCGTGGACACAGTTGTCAGCGGCTCTCGCCGCGATGGGTTGTCAGTGACGCCGAAATACGTGCGGCTTATCAAAGGATGGGATGGATAGTTCTATGAAGTTTGTCGAGAAGATGCGCGGTGCGTGGGGGCGCCGCCTCGCAGCCGGAGCCGCAGCGACGGCCCTGCTGCCCGGTCTGATCGGCGTCGCCGGCAACACGGCGACCGCTGGGGCGTTCTCTCGTCCCGGTCTGCCAGTGGAATACCTGATGGTCCCGTCTGCCGGAATGGGCACGGATATCAAGGTGCAGTTCCAAAGCGGCGGCGAGAACTCCCCGGCTGTGTACCTGCTCGACGGCCTGCGCGCGCAGGACGACTTCAACGGTTGGGACATCAACACCGCCGCGTTCGAGTGGTACTACGGCTCGGGCCTGTCGGTCGTCATGCCGGTCGGCGGCCAGTCCAGCTTCTACGCCGACTGGTACAAGCCGGCCACCAACAAGGGGCCGACCAAGACCTACAAGTGGGAGACCTTCCTGACCCAGGAGCTGCCGACTTACCTCGCCAGCAAGGGTGTGGACAGCAGCCGCACCGCGGCGGTCGGTCTGTCGATGGCCGGTTCGGCCGCACTGAACCTGGCGATCTGGCACCCCAACCAGTTCCAGTTCGCCGCCTCGCTGTCGGGCTACCTGAACCCCTCCGAGGGCTGGTGGCCGTTCCTGATCAACATCTCCATGGGTGACGCGGGCGGCTACAAGGCCGACGACATGTGGGGTAAGACCGAGGACCCCAACAGTGGCTGGAAGCGCAACGACCCGATGGTCAACATGGACCGCCTGGTGGCCAACAACACCCGGGTCTGGATCTACTGCGGTGACGGCAAGCCTGCCGAGGTCAACGGCAACGTCGCGGGCGACAACTTGCCCGCGAAGTTCCTGGAGAGCTTGACGCTGCGCACCAACAAGACGTTCAAGGACGAATACCTTGCTGCCGGCGGCACCAACGGTGTCTTCAACTTCCCGCAGGGCGGAACGCACGACTGGCCCTACTGGGGACAGCAGCTGCAGGCGATGAAGCCGGACATCCAGCGCGTGCTGGGTGCGGTTCCGCAGGACCCGGCCGCGCTCGCGGCGGCCGAGACCGACGCGGCGACCGTTGAGCCGGTCGGCACGGGCGGCTGACCGAACTGCCTTCGGAACGGCGGGGGGCCATTTGGTGCACCGCCGGGGG
>JAEWRC010000177.1 GCA_023460175.1 Actinomycetes bacterium | reverse complement strand
GATCACAAACAAAAGACACCAAAAACTGGCATCCAAAAAAACCACGCCCTAAACGGGAAAAAGAACGTGGCAAAAAAACAACAAACAAAAACCACCAAACACACTATTGAGTTCTCAAACAACAGACTTTGCTTTTTGTTTCCCCTGTTTGGGGCAACCCTGCCAGCTTAGACCGATCTGGACTGGGAAGTCAAGTCGCGGTGTTGCGGTCCTCGTTGTGACGGTCGCCCTACGCGCTGCTTGCTTCTAAGAACTTACCCTCTCGATCTCCGCTCCCAAAATCAGGAGGTTCTCGACGAACAGCGGATAGCCCCGATCGATGTGAAAAACGTCGTGGACCTCGGTGTCTCCGTCGGCGACGAGGCCGGCCAGCACCAGGCCGGCACCGGCCCGGATGTCCGAGGACCACACCGGCGCACTCGACAACTGCGGGATTCCGCGCACCACCGCGTGATGACCATCGGTGCGGGCATCGGCCCCCAACCGGATCATCTCCTCGACAAATCGGAACCTGGCCTCGAAGACGTTCTCGGTGATCATCGACGTGCCGTCGGCGATCGACGCGAGCGCGATGGCCATCGGTTGGAGGTCGGTCGGGAAACCCGGGAACGGCAGGGTGGCGATGTTGACGGCCTTGGGCCGGTCGTACTGGACCACCCGGAAGCCGTCGTCGCTCTCGGTCACGGTGGCGCCGACGTCGTGCAGCTTGTGCAGCACCAATTGCAGGTGGGCCGGGTTTACCCCGGTGATCGTGACGTCCCCGCGGGTCATCGCCGCGCCGATCCCCCACGTCGCCGCGACGATCCGGTCACCGATCACCCGGTGCTCGGTGGGGTGCAGTTTGTCGACGCCGGTGATCGTCAGAGTCGACGAGCCGGCCCCGGAGACCTGGGCCCCCATCTGGTTGAGCATGTCGCACAGGTCGACGACGTCGGGCTCGCGCGCGGCGTTGTGGATCGTCGTGACGCCCTCGGCCAGGACCGCGGCCATCAGGATGTTCTCGGTCGCACCGACCGACGGGAACTCGAGCTGGATCTCGGCGCCGTGCAGCGAATCCGCCTCGGCGACCACGCACCCGTGCTCGATGTTGCAGTCCGCGCCGAGTTGCCGCAGGCCGGATTGATGCATGTCCAGCGGCCGAGAGCCGATGGCGTCGCCGCCGGGCAGCGCGACCTTGGCCCGCTTGCAGCGTCCGACCAGCGGACCCAACACACAGACCGAGGCCCGGAACTGCCGGACCGCGGCGAAGTCGGCGTCGTACTTGGGCTCGTCGGGCGAGGTGATCCGCACAACGTCGTCCTCGAGTTCGACGGTGGCACCCAAACCGCGCAGCACCTCCGCCATCAAGGGCACGTCGAGGATGTCCGGACAGTTGGTGATCGTGGTTATGCCCTCGGCCAGCAAGCTCGCGGCCATCAACTTGAGCACGCTGTTCTTTGCTCCCCCGACAGCAACTTCGCCAGACAACCGGCTGCCTCCGGTCACTACGAATCGCTCACTCACGCGGTAAGTGTAAGCAGGCCGCCCTTGGGTGTCAGTCAGCTCCATCACTGTCACGGGTACGGTTTGGCTATGGCAGTCCACCTGACCCGTATTTACACCCGTACCGGGGACGACGGCACCACCGGCCTCAGCGATTTCTCCCGCGTTGCCAAGAACGACGCGCGCCTGGTGGCTTACGCCGACTGTGACGAGACCAACGCCGCCATCGGCGTCGCCCTGGCACTCGGATCGCCCGACCAGCAAATCGCTGCGGTGTTGCGGCAGATCCAGAACGATCTCTTCGACGCCGGTGCGGACCTGTCGACTCCGGTGGTGGAGAACCCCAAGTACCCGCCGCTGCGCATCGCGCAGAGCTACATCGATCGGCTCGAGAAGTGGTGCGACGAGTTCAACGAGTCGTTGGCGCCGCTGAACTCCTTCATCCTGCCCGGCGGCACCGCGCTTTCGGCGCTGCTGCACGTCGCGCGCACCGTGGCCCGCCGCGCCGAACGATCCGCGTGGACCGCGATCGAGGCGGAGCCGGACTCGGTCAGTGTGCTGCCGGCCAAATACCTGAATCGGTTGTCGGACCTGCTGTTCATCCTGTCGCGCCTGGCGAATCCCGACGGCGACGTGCTGTGGGTGCCCGGTGGCCCGGAGGCCACGGCCGCCGAGGACTGAACCCCGACGACTGAACCGCTACGTCGTGCGCCGACGCGCGCGCGGGTTGGGCCGGGACTCCAGCCAGGACAGGAAGGCGGTCAACGCCCCGCGGTCCAGCGCGATCTCGTAACCGTTGCGCCGCTCGGGATGTTCGGCGCCGGTGTCACGAAGTTCGAGCACCACGATCTGATCGGTCATGATGTCGAACTCGTCGCCGCGGGGCGCCCGACGGGAAATGATGTCGATGTCGCGCCGGCTCAACCGGCGATCCGGCCACCAGCGCACACTCGACAAGCGATAGAAGACGGCTTCGCCGCCGCGATAACGGATCACCCCGTGGCGCCAGCCGTGGCCGGCGACCGCGGGGGTGTCGCGCAGAATTGCGGCGGTCCCGCCCTGACGCAGCTTCCACAGCCGATATGTCAGGGCGAGGACCGACAGCAAGAGCACGGCCACCAGCACGACCATCAGGATCATGGGCGTGCTCATGGCAGCGCGTACCTAGGCGAGTTGGCCGACTGCGCGCAGTCTGGCCCGGCCCCGGGCGGCCGTCGCGGGATCATCGGATTCCGCGTCGGCCTTGGCCGCGTCGACGTCGACTTCGGATTCGAACTCGGCCGCCTCGGCCAGGATGATCACGCCCTCCTCGGTGACCGACAGAAATCCGCCGTCCACCGCGATCCGTAGATCATCCTCGCCCTCGCGTTCGACGCGCACCATGGCGTCGTCGACCAGCTGCGCGACCAGCGGGATATGCCGCGGCAAGATGCCGATCTCGCCGGCGGTGGTCCGGGTGAAGACGAACGTGGCCTTACCCGACCAGATCTTGCGCTCGACGGCGACGATATCGACGTCCAGTTCAGCCACCACACACCACCTTTCGAGCCTTCAACAACCCAATCACAGCTTGGCGCCGAGGCTCTCGGCCTTCTTGGCGAGGTCGTCGAGTCCACCGATCAGGAAGAACGCCTGCTCGGGCAGATGGTCGAAGTCGCCCTTGGTCAGCTTGTCGAAGGCCTCGATGGTCTCCTTCAGCGGCACCGTCGAACCCGGCTGGCCGGTGAACTGCTCGGCGGCCATCATGTTCTGGCTCAGGAAGCGCTCGATGCGGCGGGCCCGGTTGACCAGCTGCTTGTCCTCTTCGGACAGCTCGTCGATACCGAGAATCGCGATGATGTCCTGGAGGTCCTTGTAGCGCTGCAGGATTCGGATGACCTCCTGGGCCACCCGGTAGTGCTCGTCGCCGACGACACCCGGGTCCAGGATGGTCGAACTCGACGCCAGCGGGTCCACCGCCGGGAAGATGCCCTTCGAGAACACCGCACGAGACAGCTCGGTGGTGGCATCGAGGTGCGCGAACGTGGTCGCCGGCGCCGGGTCGGTGTAGTCGTCGGCGGGCACGTACACGGCCTGCATCGAGGTGATGGAGCGACCACGCGTCGAGGTGATGCGCTCCTGCAGCTCACCCATCTCGTCGGCCAGCGTCGGCTGGTAACCCACGGCCGACGGCATACGACCCAGCAGGGTCGACACCTCGGAACCGGCCTGGGTGAACCGGAAGATGTTATCGATGAACAGCAGCACGTCCTGGCCCTGCTCGTCGCGGAAGAACTCCGCCATGGTCAGCGCGGACAGCGCGACGCGCATACGAGTGCCCGGCGGCTCGTCCATCTGGCCGAACACCAAGGCGGTGTCTTTGAGCACGTTGGCGTCGGCGAGCTCGACCCACAGGTCGTTGCCCTCACGGGTGCGCTCACCCACGCCGGCGAACACCGAGGTACCACCGAAGTTGCGGGCGATACGGTTGATCATCTCCTGGATGAGCACCGTCTTGCCCACGCCGGCGCCACCGAACAGGGCGATCTTTCCGCCACGCACGTACGGGGTCAGCAGGTCGACGACCTTCAGACCGGTCTCGAGCATCTCGGTCCGGGGCTCCAGATCGGAGAATGCCGGCGGCTTGCGGTGGATCGACCAGTGGTCGAAGTCCTTGCCGTAGCCCGGCTCGTCGAGGCAGTCACCCAGCGCGTTGAACACGTGTCCCTTGACGCCGTCGCCGACGGGCACCGAGATGGAGCGACCGGTGTCGCTGACCTCGACGCCACGGACCAGGCCGTCGGTGGGCTGCATGGAGATGGCGCGCACCAGGTTGTCGCCGAGGTGCTGGGCGACCTCGAGCGTCAGCGTCTTGGCCAGATCCTTGTAGGTGATCTCGGCGTGCAGCGCGTTGAACAGCTCGGGTACCGAGCCGCGCGGGAACTCGACGTCCACGACCGGGCCGGTGATGCGAACCACGCGCCCGGTGGTGTCCTTCTTAGCTTCTGCGGGGGCAGTCATATCTCTTCGCTTTCCTACGGTGAGGGTCTATTTGGCGTCGGCCAACGCGTTGGCGCCGCCGACGATCTCGCTGATTTCCTGGGTGATCTGGGCCTGCCGCTCGCGGTTGGCTTGCAGCGTGAGGTCCTTGATGAGTTCGTCGGCGTTGTCGCTGGCGGACTTCATCGCTCGGCGCCGCGCCGCGGACTCGGAGGCGGCGGCCTCGAGCATCGCCGCGTAGACCCGGGTCGCGACATAGCGCGGCAGCAGCTCGCCGAAGAGTTCCTCGGCGTTCGGTTCGAAGGAGAACAGCGTGTGCGGTCCCTCTTCTGCCTCGCCCACGTACTCGACCACCATCGGCGCGATCCGACGCGCTTCCGCGGTCTGCGAGAGCATCGACCTGAATTCGGTGAACACGATGTGCAACTCGTCGACGCCGAGAATGCCGTCGGCACCGGCGTCGTCGCCCTCGTCGTCCTGACCGGACATGAACGCCGCCACCAGGGTGTCGGCGATCTCCTTGGCGTCCTCGTAGGTCGGCCGCTCCGAGGATCCGGTCCAGGACTGAGTCACCTCTCGGTTACGGAAGCTGTAGTAGCCCAACGCCTTACGGCCGACCACGTACAGCACCGCTTCCTTGCCCTCGTCCCGCAGCAGCGCCAGCAGTTCCTCGGCGCGCCGCAGCACGTTCGCGTTGTAGGCACCGCACAGCCCGCGGTCCGAGGACACCACCAGCACGGCCGCGCGCCGGGGGTTCTCGCGTTCCACGAGCAGGGGGTGATCCAACGCGCTGGCCCCCGCCAGGTCGGTGAGCATGGTGGTGATCTCCGCGGCGTAGGGCCGGGCCGCCTCGACCCGGGCCTGCGCCTTGGCGATCCGTGACGTCGCAATCAGCTCCTGGGCCTTGGTGATCTTCTTGATCGACCCGGCGGAGCGAATGCGGCCGCGCAATTCGCGCAGTGTGGCTGCCATCTGTCTTCCAGATCCCTACTTCTTGGGCGGTGCCGGCTTGCGGACCTTGACCGATTCCTTTTCGACGTCCTCGTCCGACAGGGCGTCGACGCGTTCGTCGACGACCACGGAGCTGCCGTCGGTGGCCTGGAAGCCCTTCTTGAAGTCGTTGATGACCTCGACGAGCTTCTCTTCGGTCTCTTCCGAGAGCTTCAGGCTCTCGCGGATCTCGGTGAGGATGCCGTCATGGCTGGCCTTGACGTGCTCGATGAACTCGGCCTCGAAGCGCTGCACATCCTCGACCGGCACCGAGTCCAGGTGGCCCTTGGTGCCGAGGAAGATCGCGACGACCTGGTCCTCGACGGACATCGGCGCGTACTGCGGCTGCTTGAGCAGTTCCACCAGGCGCGCGCCGCGCTCGAGCTGTGCCTTGGAAGCGGCGTCGAGGTCGGAAGCGAAGGCGGCGAACGCTTCCAGCTCGCGGTACTGCGACAGATCCAGACGCAGCGAGCCGGCCACCTCCTTCATCGCCTTGATCTGCGCGGCGCCACCGACGCGGGACACCGACACACCGACGTTGATGGCCGGGCGCACGCCCTGGTTGAACAGGTCGGACTCCAGGAAGCACTGCCCGTCGGTGATCGAGATGACGTTGGTGGGGATGAACGCCGAGATGTCGTTGGCCTTGGTCTCGATGATCGGCAGACCCGTCATCGAACCGCCGCCGAGTTCGTCGGACAGCTTCGCGCAACGTTCCAGCAGACGCGAGTGCAGGTAGAAGACGTCACCGGGGAACGCCTCGCGACCCGGCGGACGACGCAGCAGCAGCGAGATGGCGCGGTACGCGTCGGCCTGCTTGGACAGGTCGTCGAACACGATCAGCACGTGCTTGCCGTCGTACATCCACTGCTGACCGATGGTCGAACCGGTGTAGGGCGCAAGCCACTTGAAGCCGGCCGCGTCGGAGGCCGGGGCCGCGACGATGGTGGTGTACTCCATGGCGCCGCCCTCTTCCAGCGCGCGCTTCACGCTGGCGATGGTGGTGCCCTTCTGGCCCACCGCGACGTACACGCAGCGAACCTGCTTCTTGGGATCGCCGGATTCCCAGTTCTCCCGCTGGTTCAGGATGGTGTCGACGCAGACGGCGGTCTTGCCGGTCTTGCGGTCACCGATGATGAGCTGACGCTGCCCGCGACCGATCGGGGTCTGCGAGTCGATGGCCTTGATACCGGTCTGCAGCGGCTCGCTGACGCCCTGCCGCTGCACCACCGAGGGCGCCTGCAGCTCGAGGGCACGACGGGCGTCGGCCTTGATGTCGCCCTGACCGTCGATGGGCTCGCCGAGCGGGTTGACCACGCGGCCCAGGAAGGCGTCACCGACGGGCACCGAGAGCACCTCGCCGGTCCGCTTGACCTGCTGGCCCTGCTCGATCTTCTGGAAGTCGCCGAGGATCACGACGCCGACGCTGTGCTCGTCGAGGTTCAGCGCCACGCCGAGCACGCCGCCGGGGAACTCGAGCAGTTCCTGGGTCATGACCGAGGGCAGGCCCTCGACGTGCGCGATACCGTCGCCCGCGTCAATGACGGTGCCGACCTCTTCACGCCCCGTGTCAGCGGAAAACGAGGATACGTAGTCCTCGATGGCACCTTCAATATCAGCAGCGGAGATTGTCAACTCTGCCATGGTCTTTCGTCTTCCTGCCTTTGGTTGTCTACTGCTCGAAGTTCTGGTTGTCAGTCCGGCAGGCCGGCGCGGGCCGCCGCCAACCGCGATGAAATAGCCCCGTCGATGACCTCGTCGCCGACGGCGACTTGCAGTCCACCCAGCAGAGCCGGGTCGATACTCAGCTGCACGGCCACCGGGTGGCTGTAGATGCGGCCGAGAACCTCGGTGAGGCGGGTGCGCTGCGCATCGCTGAGTTCGGCTGCCGCCGTAACGTGTGCGACGATCTCGCCCCGGCGAGCGACCGCGAGTTCGGCCAAGTCAGCGATCGCTGAATCGGCGCGATCCCCGCGCAGCAGCTCGACAGTCTGGGTCAGCAGGGCCGACGTGGTGGCGTTGGCCGTCCCGACAGCATCGCCGAGGACCTTGCCCAGCAAGGCGACTCGACGGTCGGCCGACGTCGCCTCGTCCGACAGCAACGCCGTCAGGCGCGGCTCCTCGTCGAGCACCCGGCCGAACCGGAACAGCTGGTCCTCGACCTGCTCGCCCTCACCGGCACGGTCGGCGCCGACCAGCAGAGCCAGCCGCGCGACGTGCTCGATGGCGTCGACCAGGTTGGCCTCCACCGACCACCGCTGCGAGACCGCGGTGGTGACGAGTTCCAGGGTCGGCGCGCCGACCTTGCCGCCGAAAAGCTTGTTGGCCATCTTGGTCCGAGGCTCGGCGTCATCGGCCGGGTCGGCAAGATGCTTGAGGACGATCGACTCGTCGAGCAGCACCTTGGCGACCGAGGCCAGTTCATCGGCCAGGGTCCGGAGGGCGTCGGCGTCGAGTCCCTCGGTGGTCTGTTCGAACTTCTTCACAACCTCGGCCAGCGCCTCACGGCTCGAGGCCCGCAGGTTCAAGGAAGCACCGGCGTCGAAGACCGCCGGCGAGGGCGACATGGCGTCGAGCTCGGCGAGGAAGCGGTCGACGGTGGCCGACTGGGCGGCCGGATCGGCGACGTGGTTGCGAACGATCTCGCTGGCCTTCTCCACCGACTCGGCGCCGAGGTTCTGGCGCAGTTCCCGAATGGTCTGCTGCTGCAACAGATTCACCTGCTGATCGCCGAGCGCGCGGACCCGGTCCGCCTCGGCGCCCGCCTGCTCGCCGAGTTGCTCCGCGATGCGTACCGAGTCCTTGCGGGCTTCCTCGGTGATCCGAGCGGAGTCGGCCTTGGCCTCTTCGAGCGCCTTGGCGTGATCCTGATCAGCGTTGGCGAGCTTCTCCGAGGCCGACTTGCTCTCCTCGAGGGACTCCCGGATGGCTTCCTGCTGGGTCTTCATCATCTTGGCGACGAGTGGCACGACCCACTTGCGCAACGCCCACACGATGATGGCGAAACCAATCAGGTTTCCGATGAAAGTCGACATCAGCGGCTCCTGCCCGAAGCATCGGCCCCGGAGACATCGACCCCGAGGATACGGCTGGCGAGCTTTGTGGAAAGACCGTCAACCGAAGGCTGCAACTCATTGGAGGTGGCGGCTGCGGTCTGAGACAGCTGATCGCTTGTGCTCTTCAGCTTCGCACTGACCTCGCCGCTGGCCCCGGCACGCGATTCGTCGATGAGCTGGCGGCCCTCTGTCCGCACCTCGTCGCGGATCGCCGAGGCCTCGCCCCGCGCGCCCGCAATCGCCTCGTCGTAATCGGCTCGGGCCGCGGCCATCTGCTCCGCGGCTTTCTTGTTGTCGGCGGCCGTCTTGGCCAGCATGGCCTCCCGTTCGGCGAGCACCTTGCTGATCGGTGGCACCACCCATTTACCGATAACACCGAGCACGATCAGGAAGATGAACAGCACCACGAAAAACGTGCCGTTGGGGAGCAAGAAGTTGCTCGTCTCCCCGACGTCTTCCACCGCCAGGACGGTTGCGGTCAAATCACCCATGACGCTGAATTAGCCGACCGGGGTGGCGAACACGAACAGCGCCATGAACGCCAGGTTGATGAAGTACGCGGCTTCAACCAGACCGACGGTGATGAAGAACGGAGTGAACAGTCGACCCTGAGCTTCCGGCTGACGGGCGATACCCGAAATCAGCGCGTTACCGGCAACACCGTTACCGATACCGGCACCGATCGCGCCGCCCGCCATGATCAGACCACCACCGATGAGCGCGCCGGCAGCGATTGTGGGATCCATTCCTTATCCTCCTAAATAGCTGGTAGCGGTTTGTCTACCAGGGGTTTTGTTGGTTCTTGTCTTGTTACAAGTTGTCAGTGCGCTTCGGCATGTTCGTCGTCGTGGATCTCCATGGCCTGGCCGAAGTACAGGATGGTCAGCAGCGCGAAGATGAACGCCTGGATCAGCCCGATGAACAGGTCGAACGCCTTCCAGATGGCGTTCGGCGCCCACAATATCCAGGCCGGGAACATCGCGATCAAGCCGACCATGATGCTGCCCGCGAAGATGTTGCCGAAAAGTCGGAGCGACAGCGAGATCGGCTTGGCCAGCTCTTCGACGATGTTGATCGGGGCCAGGAAGGCCACGTGCCCCTTGAGCAGCTGCTTCGGGTGGCCGAACAGACCGCGGCGCCAGATGCCGGCAGCGTGGGAAGCGATGAACACGAACGCCGCGAGCGCAAACACGAAGTTGACATCGGCCGCCGGGGGCTTGAGGATCTCGTGCTCCATGCCGTCGCTGCCGGTGTACTGCAGCGGCAGGACCGCGATCCAGTTGGAGAGCAGGATGAAGACGAACAGGCTGACCGCCAGGGGCAGCACGAACGGGGCGATCCGCATGCCGATCGCGCTCTCGACCTGCTGGCGGAACTGAATCGTCACGGTCTCGAAGAACAGCTGCACCCCGCCCGGCACACCCGTCGAGGTGACCTTGGCACGCAGGAAGAATGCCAGCCCGAGGACGATCGCCGCGGCGATCGCGGACGACAGCACGGTGTCGACGTTGACCGTCATACCGAACCACTGCTGTTCGATGTGGTGTCCGACCTGGAGAGCGAGGACGTTTTCAGTCATGTGCGGGTTCAATCCTTCGAAGCAAAGCCGTCGTTGGAAGCAGGTACTGGGGAATCATCGGCGTCGGAGCCGGAGCGCAGCTTCTTGAGCACCGGCAGCGACGTCGTCGCCACCAGCAGGACCTGGAACAAGGCCAGGCCGAACAGCACTCCGAGACCCGTCGGGCGGAAGTAGAAGGCGATGACCAGGCCGATCACCGTGACGACCAACAGTCGCGTCGCGGAGTTCATGGCCATCTGACTCTTGAGCGGATGGTCCTTGGCGGTGATCGCCTCCACCGCTCGTCGCACCATCAGCGCGTTGAACAGGCCGAGGCCCAGACCGATACCGAAGAACACCCCGAACATCGGAGAACCGAGGTAGGCAGCAATCCCGGTCACCACACCGGTGAGCACGACACAGATCGCGAACAGGCGCACGGGCCTGAACGCAACGGACGGAAACACCAACGGCGCGTCCTGCGCTGGCGTTGTCACGGCCTCTCCTCATTCTCGCGGCGGTTACGTGCCCGCTGAGCGTATCGGAGGCGCGCGAGCGCGCTCGACTCACCCAACGGGTAGCTCCCTGTACGTCAATCTAGCGTCGGTCAACAACCGGTGGTTAATGGCGCCGATCGGACTTTTCAGCCCGTGGTCCAGACCGGTAACCCGCGAGGTTTTTCGGGTTCTGGCACGAACGGTACCACATGGTAGAACGCCGAAATGGGGGCCTACTACTTAACGTCGTATCTGCCCTTGAAGTAGTCCTCGAAGCCGTCGTCGAGGTCTCCAGATGAGCGTCGCAGCAAGGGAATCAGCGTCACCACGACGGCGACCACGATCGCCGCCAGCATCACCGCTCCGGTGTAGCGCGGATCGAAGAAGATGGTGCTCGCGGCGCCGAAGGCCACGATGCCCACCCACAGGTAGATCAGCAGCACCACGCGGCGGTGGGAATGACCGATCTGCAGCAGGCGGTGATGCAGGTGCATCTTGTCCGGGCTGAACGGGCTGCGGCCGGCGCGGGTGCGCCGGACGATCGCCAGCAGCATGTCCAGCGCCGGCACGAACACCACGGCTATCACCAGCAGGAACGGCGAGAGCAGGGCGAAGACGTCCCGCGCGCCGTAGGCGTTCTGCGAGATCGGTCCCGCCGCCGTCGTCGACGCCGCGGCCAGCATCAGACCGATCAGCATCGAGCCCGAGTCCCCCATGAAGATCTTGGCGCGGTGGAAGTTGTGCGGCAGGAAGCCCAGGCACGCCCCCGCAAGGACTACGGAGATCACCGCCGGCGGGTAGAACAGCACGTCGCCGCCGTGGTCGGCGAGCAGGCCGACCGAGAACACGCAGATCGCCATGGCCGTGATGAAGCCCAGGCCGGCGGCCAGGCCGTCCAGCCCGTCGACGAAGTTCATCGCGTTGACCACCGAGACGGTCAGCGCGAGCGTCAGCAGGATCGAGGCGGTCTGGTCCAGCACGATGGTGCCCACCCCGCCGATCGGGATGTAGAGCACGCTCCAGGCCACCCCCATGGTGACCAGCACGCTCGCGGCGGTGATCTGACCGGCGAATTTCGTCAGGGCGTCCAGGCCCCACCGATCGTCGATCAGCCCGATGCCCATGATCAGGCCGCCGGCCACGACGACGGCCGGCATCCCGTTGGAGTAGACGAAGCCGCGGGTCAGTGCCGGCAGTTGCGAGGCCAGAAAGACCGCGGCGACGATGCCGGTGTACATCGCCAGCCCGCCCATCCGTGGGGTGGGCTGGACGTGGACGTCGCGGTCGCGGGGTATGGCGACCGCGCCGATCTTGGTGGCCAGCACGCGCACCGGACTGGTGGCGAAGTAGGTGATGATCGCTGCGGTCAGTCCCACCAGCGCGAGTTCGCGCAGCGGAACGCCGGCGCCGCGTTCGGAAAGGGCGAGCAGACCGTCGGCCAGAACCGTGCCTGGACTAGCTGCACTCGCCACCGCATGAACCGTACTGCACAAAGCTAAGACCTCAGTCGACAATCAGTCCTGCAGCGACTCGGCGGGCACGCCGAGCACCGTCGCGATGGCCGCCGCCGAAATGGGGCCCTCCCGCAGGATTCTGGGTGACGGGCCGGTGAGGTCGACGATGGTGGAGGCGGCGCGCCGCTCGGCCGGGCCGCCGTCGAGATACACCTGCACCTGGTCACCGAGCTGTTCGCGGGCCTCGTTGACGGTCACCGCCGGCGGGTGCCCCGAAATGTTGGCGCTCGAGACCGCCATCGGGCCGACGGCACGCAGCACCTCGATGGCCACGGGGTGCAGCGGCATCCGCAACATGACGGTGCCGTCGGCGTCGCCGAGATCCCACTGCAGCGACGGCGCCTGCCGCACAACCAGACTCAGCGCGCCGGGCCAGAACGCGCGGATCAGTTCCCGCGCGGCTTGGGGCACCGTGTAGACGAGACCCTCGATGGTGTGCCAGGAACCGACCAGGACCGGCACCGGCATGTCCCGGCCGCGGCCCTTGGCGGCCAGCAGCGCCGCGACCGCGTCGCTGTCGAAGGCGTCCGCGCCGATCCCGTAGACCGTGTCGGTGGGCAGCACCAGGAGCCGCCCGTCCTTGGCGGCGCGCACCGCCGCGTCGATACCGCTCTGCCGCTGCGCCGGGTCGCCGCAATCGAACAACTTGCTCATGCCTGTTCGTTCCTTTCGGCGGCGGGGCTGTCTCGGCGTACGGCGGTCACGAACCGCGGCCGTCCCGCGAGGTCGGCCCGGGGCCGGACCTCGTCGAACAAGCCGGTGGCGCGGATCAGGTCGACAGTAGCCGCCGAGGTGGTGTCGTCATGCTCGACGGCGAACCGGCAGCCGGGCCTGAGCCAGCGCCCGGCCAGCGCGGTGAGCGGACCGATGACCGACATGCCGTCGGCGCCCCCGAACAGGGCGTGGTGTGGATCGTGCTCGGCCACTTCGGGATCCAGCTGCGCACCCTCGGGAATGTAGGGCGGGTTGCACACCAGCAGGTCCACCCGGCCGTTGAGGTCGATGCGCAGGTCGGCCGCGGTGACGTCGGCCTCGACGAGTTCGACGCCGGTGCCGGCGGCGTTGCGCCGGGCGTAGTCGAGCGCGGCGGGCGAGTCGTCGATGGCGATGACCGTGGCATCCGGCCGGTGCCGGGCCAGGGCCACGGCCAGCGCCCCGCTGCCGGTGCAGGCATCGACGACGATCGGGTTCGGTTGGGCGGCCAACCGATCCAGCGCGGCCATCGCCCATTCGAGCAGCGCCTCGGTCTCCGGCCGCGGCACGAATACGCCCGGCCCCACCGACAAGGTCAGGGGGCCGAAGGGGGCGGTGCCGGTCAGGTGCTGCAGCGGGGTCCGCTGCGCTCGGGCGGCGACGAGCCGCCGGTACGCATCGGCGAAGTCGGCGGCCGGTTCGGCGAACCGCAGCCGCCCGCGATCGACGCCAAGGACGTGGGCGGCCAGGAGTTCGGCATCGACGCGCGCCGAGACGATGCCCGCCGCGGCGAGCGTGCGGGTGGCGGCCGTCAGTTCGGCGGCCACCTCGGCGACGCCGGCACGCGCGTCCACCGGAGCCATCAGCTCTGCTGGAGCCGGGTCTGTTTGTCGGCCTCGGCCAGGGCGTCGAACAACGCGTCGAGTTCGCCGTCGAGAACCTGATCCAGGTTGTGGGCCTTGAAGCCGATGCGGTGATCGGTGAGCCGGTTCTCCGGGAAGTTGTAGGTGCGGATCCGCTCGCTGCGGTCCACCGTGCGGATCTGGCTGGCCCGGTCGGCCGAGGCGCTGGCCTGCGCCTCCTCCTCGGCGATGGCCTGCAGCCGCGCCGCGAGCACCTGCAGCGCGCGGGCCTTGTTCTGCAGCTGGGAGCGCTCGTTCTGGCACGTCACCACGATGCCGGTCGGCAGGTGCGTGAGGCGCACCGCGGAGTCGGTGGTGTTGACGCCCTGGCCGCCCTTGCCGGAGCTGCGGTAGACGTCGACGCGCAGGTCGGATTCATCGATCTGGATCTGCCCGATTTCCTCGGGCTCTGGGTAGACGAGGATGCCGGCGGCCGAGGTGTGCACGCGGCCCTGCGATTCGGTCACCGGGACCCGCTGGACCCGGTGCACGCCCCCTTCGAACTTCAGCCGCGACCACACGCCGTCGGCCGAATCGCCCTTGCTGGCGATCGACAGCGTGGCGTCCTTGTAGCCGCCGAGGTCGGAGGTGGTCTCGTCGAGCACGGTGACGTTCCAGCCGTGCCGCTCGGCGTAGCGGATGTACATGCGCGCGAGGTCCGCGGCGAACAGGGCGGACTCCTCGCCGCCCTCACCGGATTTCACCTCGAGCACGATGTCGTCGGCGTCGTGCGGATCGCGGGGGGCGAGCATGTCCATCAACTGGGCGTCCAGCTCGGCGATGCGGGCCTCGAGCTCGGGGACCTCGGCGGCGAAGGACGCGTCCTCGTCGGCGAGTTCGCGCGCGGCCTCGAGGTCACCGCGGGCCGCCTCGAGCTTGCGGTAGGTCGCCACCGTCGGGGACACCTGCGAGAAGCGCCGGGCCACGCGGCGCGCGGTGGCCGCATCGGCATGCAACTCGGGGTCGCTGAGCTGCCGTTCGAGGTCGGCGTGCTCGGCCAGCAGCGCATCGATCGCACTGTTGGTCACGAGGGTCTCCTAACGCCGCCTGCTTCGTCGTGCAAAAAGTCGTCGTGCAGAAAGTGGTCCGCAAACAAGAACCGGCGCCCGAGGCCCGCACGTGCGTGCGGGCATTTCGGGCGCCGGACTCTCAGCTACTTGTCGTCGGCTGCCTTGCGCTTGCCGTAGCGCTTCTCGAACCGGGCGACGCGACCGCCGCTGTCCAGGATCTTCTGCTTGCCGGTGTAGAACGGGTGGCACTGCGAGCAGACCTCGACCACGATGTGGCCGCTGTCCTTGGTGCTGCGGGTGGTGAAGGAGTTGCCGCAGCCGCAGACCACGGTGGTCTCTTTGTAGTCTGGGTGAATACCCGTCTTCATGGTGTCCTCTTCGATCGTCGGCCGCCGGGTCGCCCGTCTGACCTGCTGCATTGGGGCGTGAACCGGAACCTGAGGTGGTCGACGGTCCATTATGCCAGTTGGGCCGCCGTAGTCCTAAACGCCGAGGGCACCCGCATCATTCCTGGCTCGTCATCCCTGGTTCGTCGAGGTGGGGTCGAGTTCGGCGTAGGCGGCGCCGCGGGCGGCCCGGGCCCAAAGGCGGCCCCCGGCCGGCGCGGGCCCCATGCCGATCAGTTCGCGCTTGAGCACCTTGTTGGTGGCCGTCGACGGCAACGCGTCGGTGATCCACACCCGCCGCGGCCACGCCTTGGGTGACAGATCCGCCTGCGCGGCCAGGAACTCGCCGAACTCCTCGGGTGCCAGTTCGGCCTCCGGGTAGGGCACGACGGCCGCCATCACCTGATCACCGACCTGCTCGTCGGGCACCGGATACACCGCAACCTGGTTGATGGCGTTGTGGCGCAACAGGATCCGTTCGATGGGCGCCGATGTCATGTTCTCGCCGTCGACGCGCATCCAGTCCGCGGTGCGGCCGGCCAGGTAGATCCAGCCGTCGGCGTCCCGGTAGGCGAGGTCCCCCGACCAGTACATGCCGTGCCGCAGCCGGTCGTCGGTGGCATCGGCGTCGTTGTAGTAGCCCTGGAACAGCCCGGCGCCGGTGGTGTTGACCAGCTCGCCGATGGCCTTGTCGGCGTTGAGCAGCGCGCCGTGGGCGTCGAACTCGGCGACCGCGCACTCGGTGACGGTCTCGGGGTCGTAGATGGCCACCCCCGGGAATCCGCGACCGACCGAACCCGGCGGGCAGTGGTCCTCGCGGGTGACGATCACTGCCCCCTCGGTGGAGCCGAACCCGTCCCACACCGTGCAGCCGAACCGCCGGCCGAACTCGGCGATGTCGCGATCGCCGGCCTCGTTGCCGAACGCGACCCGCAGGGGGTTGTCGGCGTCGTCCGGCCGTTCGGGTGTGCCGAGCACGTAGGCCAGCGGTTTGCCCACGTAGTTCAGGTAGGTGGCGCCGTAGCGCCGTACATCGTCGAGTAGCCCGGAGGCCGAGAACGTCGCCGGGGCCATGGCCGCGCCGGAGCCGACGGCCACGCTCCAGCCCGCCAGCAGCGCGTTGGAATGAAACAGCGGCATGGACAGGTAGCAGACGTCCTGCGCCGTGAGGGCGAACCGCTGCACCAGGGCCATGCCCGCGAACAGCACGGTCATGTGCGCCACCTGCACGGCCTTCGGGTCGCCGCTGGTGCCGGACGTGAAGATCATCATGAAGGTGTCCAGCGGCTCGACCTCGCGGTGCGGCCTCAGCGGGGGCGCCGCGGCGAGGAGGTCGCCCCACAGGCGGGAGCCGACGTCCAGCACCCGCACCCCGGGTAGGTCCAGACCGTCGAGCAGCGGGCGATGCGCGGCGTCGACCAGCAGGATCTGGCAGTCGGCGTGCAGGATGTCGCGCCGCAGAGCCGGACCGCGACGGGTGTTGTTGATGCCGCAGAGCACGTAGCCGCCCAGGCCGGCCGCGGCCATCGCGGTGAGCATCTCCGGGGTGTTGCCCAACAGCGCGCCGACGTGGACGGGCCGAGAGGTGTCCATGCCGGCCAACAGCGCCGCGGCCTGCGTCTCGGCCGCGTCGAGGTGTTCCCGCCAGCTCCATTGCCGGTCGCCGTGGCGCACCGCGGTGCCGGTGTCGGCGCGGCGGGCGCGCAGCAGCTGCTGAATGGTCTGGAACGCCGGAGAAGACTCCGCCACTGGTCGCACCGCCCAATCCGTGAATGTCAGTGAACAGAACTGTAGATCTGTCTACTACATCGGCGGCGCGCCACCCCGGTATCGGCGCCGCTCTGCGAAGATATGCCAGACAGTTCGCGGCAGACGAGGAATGGACAACGTGATCGACGGCTCCGACAACACGGCGCAGACCGCCCCCCGGCCGGTCCGGGACCGCCTGATGGATGCCGCCGAGGAGTGTCTGCGCACCAAGGGGATTCGCGCCACCACGGTCTCCGAGGTCGCCGAGCTCGCCGGGGTGTCCCGCGGCTGGCTCTACCGGCACTTCCCCGACAAGGCCGCGCTGCTCGGCGCCGCGATCGTGCGGCTCAACGACGCGTACTGGGGTGAGGCCCACGCCGTGCTGGCTGAAATCGACAACCTGCCGGCCCAGATCGCCGAGGGCATCCGCCTCGGTCGCAGCGCGTATGACTCACCGGGCGCGCTGGTGATGAAGCTGCGGCTCGACGAGCCCGCGGAGTTCGCCGCCTGCGCCGGGGCCGGCGTGCAGGGCCTGATCCCGGACCTCACCGCATTCTGGGAGCGCTACCTGACCGCCGCCCGGGACCGCGGCGAGATCGCCGTCGAGGATCTCCCCCAGGCCACCGAGTGGGTGGCCCGTACCCTGTTGAGCCTGGCCACGGTGCCCGGCGAGCAGGTCGACGTCGACGACCGCGCGGCGCTGCTGAGGTTCCTGGAGCGCTACGTGATGCCGGCGCTGCGCGCCTGAGTCCGCCCGCCGAAGCAAAATCCCCCGACACGCGAGTGCGGGGGATTCTGCGTTGTGCGCCGACTCAGTCGGCGTCGTCCGGAGATCCGGGCGCGGTCTTGGAGACCTGCACCAGGAACTCGTAGTTGTTCTTCGTCTTGCGCAGCTGGCTCATCAGCAGGTCGATGGCCTGATGCGAGTCCAGGCCCGACAGCACGCGACGCAGCTTGTGCACGATCGCGAACTCGTCCGCGCCCAGCAGCAGTTCGTCCTTACGGGTGCCGGACGGGTTGACGTCGACCGCCGGGAACACCCGACGCTCGGCGATCTTGCGGTCCAGCTTGAGCTCGGCGTTGCCGGTGCCCTTGAACTCCTCGAAGATCACCGTGTCGCCGGTGGACCCCGTCTCCACCATGGCGGTGGCGACGATGGTCAGCGAACCACCCTCTTCGATGTTGCGGGCCGCGCCCAGGAACCGCTTCGGCGGGTACAGGGCGGTCGAGTCCACACCACCGGAAAGGATGCGGCCCGACGCCGGCGAGGCGTTGTTGTACGCACGTCCCAGACGGGTGATGGAGTCGAGGAGCACGACGACGTCCTTGCCCTGTTCCACCAGACGCTTGGCGCGCTCGATGGCCAGCTCGGCGGCCTGGGTGTGATCGGACGGCGGACGGTCGAAGGTCGAGGCGATGACCTCACCCTTGACCGAGCGCTGCATGTCGGTCACCTCTTCCGGGCGCTCGTCGACGAGCACCACCATCAGGTGGCATTCCGGGTTGTTCTTGGTGATCGCGTTGGCGATGTCCTGCATGATCGTGGTCTTACCGGCCTTGGGCGGCGACACGATCAGCGCGCGCTGACCCTTACCGATCGGCATGATCAGGTCGATCACGCGGGTGGTCAGCTTCTCCGTCGTGGTCTCCAGCCGCAGCCGCTGGTTCGGGTACAGCGGCGTCAGCTTGCCGAACTCGGGACGGTTCTTGGCCGCCTCGACCGGTCCACCGTTGACGGTGTCCAGCCGCACCAGCGGGTTGAACTTCTGCCGGGGGTTCTTGTCCCCGCTGTCGCCATCGCGCGGAACCCGGACGGCGCCGGTGACCGCGTCACCGCGGCGCAGGCCGTTCTTGCGCACCATGTTCATCGAGACGTACACGTCGTTGGGGCCGGCCAGGTAGCCCGAGGTGCGGACGAACGCGTAGTTGTCCAGCACGTCGAGGATGCCCGCGACCGGCTGGACGACGTCGTCCTCGCGCAGTTCGGTGTCGCCACCGCCGTCGCCCGAGCGCTCGCCACGGCGCCGGCGATCCCGGAACCGGCGGCCGCGCCGCCCCTGGCGGCCGTCGCCGTCATCGTCGTTGTCGTTGCTGTTGTTGCCGCCGCCGCGGTTCTGCTGATCCCCGCGGTTCTGGTCGCGGTTCTGCTGATCCCCGCGGTTCTGATCGCGGTTCTGCTGGTCACCGCGGTTCTGCTGGTCCCCACGGTTCTGCTGGTCCCCACGACGGTTCTGCTGATCGCTGGCGCGGTCCTGCTTGTTGTCGTCGCGACCGGAGTTCCCGCCGCCCTCGGAGCCCGACCCGGCATCGGTCGACTCGTTCTTGGGTGCGTTCTTGGGGTTGTCGGCCTTGGGAGTGTCGGCCTGGGCGGCCTCGGCGGTGTCGCCACTCTCGGGTTTCTCGGCGTCCGGGGCGCCGGACTGGCGCGTGGCCGTCCGACGCTCGCGCCGGGGCGCCTCGCTGCGCTGCGGGGCCTCCTCGGCCGGCGCCGCGGTGTCGGCCTTGGGCTCGACGTCCTTGCTGTCCTTGCCGCCGGACTTGCTGTCCTGGCCATTGGCTTGTTTGGGCGCGGCCTCCTGGGCCTGCGCACCGTCTCCCCCGGCTTGGCGCTCCCGGATGGCGGCGATCAGGTCGCCCTTGCGCATGCCGGAGGTGCCCTTGACGCCTACTTTGACGGCCAGCGCACGGAGCTCAGGGAGCACCATGCTGGCCAGCGAGCCTCCTTTGGCCGAGGCATCGGCAGCCGCGGAGGTCTTGGAAGTCACGGTCTGGGGCAGATCCGCCTTGGAATTGGCGTCCCCGGCCGTGATGAGGTCCGTATCGGTCACGGAGTTCCTTTCTTCCCTCGGCAGGGTGTTCTGCGAGGGTTCGGTGTGCCGGGTTACCCCCGGACACGAAGTGCCACCGTCGAACTTGGCAACGGCGATCTCCGGGATTCGCGGCGAAACGGCGAACCGTCGGTGCACGAGTAAGACTACGAAAGTGAGTGGTCGTCCTAGTGTCGGCGCAGAAGACGCTGCGAATTGCCGGGACGGCAACGAGGATAGCCCGCATTTATACGCGAAGCAAGCAAACCCACCCTCAGGGCGCGTCGATGGCGCCGCGGCGGTTCAGGCGCTGGCCGTGACGCCGGACGTCCAGCGGACGGCCTCGCCGACCTCCACCTGGCGAAGGTCGAACCCCTTCGCGGCGGCGTACTCGCGGGCCTCGGCGGGCAACTCCGGCTCGGTCCCGAGTGCCAAAACCGCAGGTCCGGCGCCGGAAAGCACCGCTGCCCGACCGTGGCGACGCAGCAATTGCAGGAACTCCGCCGTCGCCGGCATCGCCGGGGCGCGCTGACTCTGGTGCAACGCGTCCTCGGTCGCGGCCATCAGCAGATCCGGACGTTCGGTCAACGCCACCACCAGCAGCGCGGCCCGACTCAGGTTGAACCGCGCATCCTCGTGGCTGACCTGTTCGGGGAGCAGCACGCGGGTCTCGGCGGTCGACGAGCGAACCTCCGGGATGGCGACATGCAGGCGGAGGTCGGGGTGCAGTTGAACTCGGGCCGCGGAATACACCGGCTCCGCACCGGCCTCCGTCCAGGACACGATGGCACCGCCGAGCACGGCGGCCGCGGCGTTGTCCGGGTGCCCCTCGAACTCCGAGGACAGCTGCACCAGGGTTCGCTCGTCGTTCGGCGTGCAGTCCGTCTGGGCGACCAGCCCGTTGGCGGCGGCCAGGCCACCGACGACGGCCGCGGCCGAGGATCCCAGGCCACGCGAATGCGGAATTGCGTTGCGGCAGCGGACAATCAGGCCATCGGCGCGCAGCCCGGCGGCAGCCAGACCGCGCTCGATGGCCCGCACCACCAGATGCTCGGGGCCGGTGGGCACCTGGCCGGCACCCTCGCCGTCGACCTCGACACGCAGGCCGGATTCCGTTGATTCCACGGCGATTTCGTCGTACAGGCTCAATGCCAGGCCCAGGCTGTCGAAGCCCGGTCCCAGATTGGCACTGGAGGCCGCCACGGTGGCCTTTGCGACGAGCCCGGCCGGCAGAGTCTGAATCATCGGGCTAGACCAGACCGAGTTTCGCGACCACCGCGGACGGGTCGACGGGGACGGCCTCCACCGGCGGCATGCCCTTGAGCGCGGTGTCCGGGTCCTTGAGGCCGTTGCCGGTCACCGTGCACACCACGGTGGAACCGCGGGCCACCCAGCCGTCCTCGACGGACTTGAGCAGCCCGGCGATGCTGGCCGCGGAGGCCGGCTCGACGAACACGCCCTCGGTGCGGGCCACCAGGTGATAGGCGGCCAGGATCTCCTCGTCGGTGGCGGCGAGGAAGCGTCCGTCGGACTGCTGCTGCGCCTCGATGGCCGACGACCACGACGCCGGCGAACCGATCCGGATCGCGGTGGCAATGGTTTCGGGGTTCTTGACCGGCTCGCCGTGCACCAGCGGTGCCGCGCCGGCGGCCTGGGTCCCGAGCATCCGCGGCAGCTTGTCCACCAGTCCGTCGCGGTGGTACTCGGTGTACCCCCGCCAGTAGGCGGTGATGTTGCCGGCGTTGCCGACCGGCAGCGAATGCACGTCGGGGGCGCGGCCCAGCACGTCGACGATCTCGAAGGCGGCGGTCTTCTGCCCCTCGATCCGGACCGGGTTGACGCTGTTGACCAGTGAGATGGTCGGGTAGTCGGCGGTGAGCTTGCGGGCCAGTTCCAGGCAGTCGTCGAAGTTGCCGTCGATCTGAATCACCTTGGCGCCGTGCATGACCGCCTGGGCCAGCTTGCCCATCGCGATCTTGCCCTGCGGGATCAGCACCGCGCAGGTGATCTCGCCGCGGGCGGCATACGCCGCGGCCGAGGCCGAGGTGTTGCCCGTCGAGGCGCACAGCACCGCCTGCTGACCGCGGGCCACCGCGTCGGTGACCGCCATGGTCATGCCGCGGTCCTTGAACGAACCCGTGGGGTTGAGGCCCTCGACCTTCAAATGCACTGTGCAGCCGGTGTATTCACTGAGCCGCTTGGCGTGGATCAGCGGTGTGCCGCCCTCGAGCAGCGTGACGGCGGTCCAGTCCTTGGCGACCGGCAGGCGGTGCCGGTAGGCCTCGATCAGGCCGGGCCACGCCCGGTGCACGGGGGTGTTGGGGTCGGGACTCATTCGCCGGCTCCTTCCATTCGCAGCACGCTGGCCACGCTCGATACCGCGTCATGTCCTTCCAGCGCGGTGATGGTCTCGCTGAGCGCCTCGTCGGTGGCGCGATGGGTCAGCACCGCGATGCGCGCGCCCACCCGTTCGCCACCCTCGTTGACGACGCCCTCCTGGCGGACCTCGGCGATGCTGACTTCGCGCTTGGCGAATTCGGCTGCCACCGAGGACAACACGCCGGGCTTGTCGCTGACATAGAGGCTCACGTAGTAGCGGGTGGGGATCATCCCGATGGGCGCGATGGGCAGCTTGGCGTACTTGGATTCGCGCGGGCCGCGCCCGCCCTGCACCCGGTTGCGCGCCGCCATGACCAGGTCCCCGAGCACCGCCGAGGCCGTCGGCGCACCACCGGCACCCTGGCCGTAGAACATCAGCCGGCCCGCGGCCTCGGCCTCGACCACCACGGCGTTGAAGGCCCCGCCGACCGAGGCCAGCGGGTGATCCAGCGGCACCAGCGCAGGATAGACCCGCGCCGAAACCCGTTGCTTGCCCTTGTCGGTGGTCAGCCGCTCGCAGATGGCCAGCAGCTTGATGGTGCAGCCCAGCGCCTTGGCCGACTCGAAGTCCTCGGCGGTGACCTTGGTGATGCCCTCGCAGTACACGTCGTCGGCGGTCACCCGGGTGTGGAAGGCGATCGAGGCCAGGATCGCGGCCTTGGCGGCGGCGTCGTGGCCCTCGACGTCGGCGGTCGGGTCGGCCTCGGCGTACCCGAGCGCACTGGCGTCGGCGAGCGCGCTGTCGTAGTCGGCGCCGGTGTCGTTCATCGCCGAGAGGATGTAGTTGGTGGTGCCGTTGACGATTCCGGCGACCCGCAGCACGGTGTCACCGGCCAGCGACTGGGTCAGCGGGCGGATCACCGGGATCGCGCCGGCGACGGCGGCCTCGAAATACAGGTCCACGCGGGCCTTTTCGGCGGCCTCGGCCAGCTTGCCGGTGGACTGCGCGAGCAGCGCCTTGTTGGCGGTGACGACGGACTTGCCGTTCTCCAGGGCCGCCAGGATGGCCTTGCGGGCCGGCTCGACCGGGCCCATGAGTTCGACGACGATGTCGACGTCGTCGCGGGCGACCAGGGCGTCGACGTCGTCGGTGAGCAGTTCCACCGGAACACCGCGATCCGCGGCGACACGGCGCACGCCGATCCCGCGCAGCTCCAGGGGAGCGCCGATGCGCGCGGCGAGGTCCTCAGCGTCCTCCTCGATGATCCGGACCACCTCGCTGCCGACGTTGCCCAGCCCCAGTACCGCTACTCCGACGGCGTTCTTGTCCTCGGCCACGGCGCTCACCTCACTTCCAGACTCAACAGGTCGTCGACCGTCTCCCGGCGCAGCACCAGGCGGGCGACGCCGTCGCGCACGGCCACCACGGCCGGCCGGCACAACAGGTTGTATCGACTCGACATCGAATAGCAGTACGCCCCGGTGGCCGCGACGGCCAGCAGGTCACCCGGCTCGATGTCATCGGAAACCCAAGTGTCGCGTACGACGATATCGCCGCTCTCGCAATGCTTTCCGACGATCCGGGCCAACGCGGGCGGCGCCTCGCTGAACCGCGACACCAGGCGTGCGTCGTACTCCGCGCCGTACAGCGAGGTGCGGATGTTGTCGCTCATGCCGCCGTCGACGCTGACATAGCGGCGCTGCGCGGTGGCGCTGATCGCGACGTCCTTGACGGTGCCCACCTCGTAGAGCGTGATGGTGCCAGGCCCGGCGATGGCGCGGCCCGGTTCGACGACCAGCTTGGGGGCGGGCAGCCCGACCGCGGCGGATTCGTCGGCAACGATGGCCAACAGCTTGCCGGCCAGCTCCTCCATGGGCGGCGGATCATCATCCGGCAGGTAGGAAATACCCAGTCCCCCACCAAGATCCACCGTGGAGATCTGCGCGGTCTTGTCCACGCCGAAGTCGGCGACCACGTCGCGCAGCAGGCCCAGCACCCGGCGCGCGGCGACCTCGAAGCCGGCCACGTCGAAGATCTGCGAGCCGATGTGGCTGTGCAGGCCGACCAGGCGCAGGTGCTCGGTCTCGAAGACCCGTCGCACCCCGGCCATCGCGGCCCCGCTGGCCAGCGACAGGCCGAACTTCTGATCCTCGTGGGCGGTCGAGATGAACTCGTGGGTGTGGGCCTCCACACCCACGGTGACGCGCAGGAACACGTCCTGCACCACCCCGGCCGCACCGGCGATGGCCTCGAGCCGGTCGATCTCGATCATCGAGTCCAGCACCACGTGCCCGACGCCGGCCTTGACCGCGGTGGTCAGCTCGTCGACCGACTTGTTGTTGCCGTGCAGGGCGATCCGCGCCGGCGGGAAGTCCGCGTGCAGCGCCACGGCCAACTCACCGCCGGTGGACACGTCCAGGGACAAGCCCTCCTCGGCCACCCAGCGGGCGATCTCGGTGCACAGGAACGCCTTCGAGGCGTAGTGCACCTTGTCGCCGCCGCCGAACGCCGCCGCGATCTCACGGCAGCGCGACCGGAAGTCGTCCTCGTCGATGACGAACAGAGGGGTGCCGAACTCACGGGCCAGCTCCGAGACGCTGATTCCGGCGATGGAGACCTCGCCGTCGTCGCCGCGGACCAGGTTGCGCGGCCACACGTTCGGGGCCAGCAGCAGGATCTCCTCGGGGCTCTGCGGCTTGGCGGGGGCGCCGCCGTGGTGGATCTCTTCGGCGTGCCGGGGCCCGGCCGGGTGCGCGTTCACATCCGCTCCGGTGCGGTCACGCCGAGGATCTGCAGGCCGTTGGCGATCACCTGACGGGTCGCCCGGCACAGCGCCAGCCGGGCCCGGTGCAGATCCGTCGGCTCCTCGTCGCCCTGCGGCAGCACCCGGCAGGAGTCGTAGAACCGGTGGTAGTCGCCGGCCAGGTCCTCCAGATAGCGACAGACGCGGTGCGGTTCCCGCAGGGACGCAGCGGTTTTCAACACGCGCGGGAACTCCCCGATATTGCGGATGAGCTCGCCCTCCTTGTCGTGGGTGAGCAGGTCGAGGTGGGCCGTGTCGGGTTCCAGACCCAGCTCCGCGGCGTTGCGGGCCAGCGCCGACAGCCGGGCGTGCGCGTACTGCACGTAGTAGACCGGGTTCTCGCTGGACGCCGAGGACCACAGCTCCAGATCGATGTCGATGGGGCTGTCGACCGAGGAGCGGATCAGCGCGTACCGCGCGGCGTCGACGCCGATGGCCTCCACCAGGTCATCGAGGGTGATGACGGTGCCGGCCCGCTTGCTCATCCGGACCGGCTGCCCGTCGCGGACCAGGTTCACCATCTGCCCGATGAGCACCTCGACGGTGTCGGGGTTGTCCCCCAGCGCCGCGGCGGCGGCCTTGAGCCGCGCGATGTAGCCGTGGTGGTCGGCGCCGAGCATGTAGATGCACAGGCCGAAGCCGCGTTGGCGCTTGTCCAGGTAGTAGGCCAGGTCACCGGCGATGTAGGCGGGCTGCCCGTCGCTCTTGATGACGACGCGGTCCTTGTCGTCGCCGAAGTCGGTGGTGCGCAGCCAGGTCGCGCCGTCGTCGTCGTAGATGTTGCCCGTCTTGCGCAGCTGGGCGATGGCCTCGTCCACCCGGCCGGAGGTGTGCATCGAGTCCTCGTGGGTGTACACGTCGAAGTCGGTGCCGAATTCGTGCAGCGAGGACTTGATGTGGTCGAACATCAAGTCCACGCCGATGGCGCGGAAGGTCTCCTGCTGCTCGTCGACCGGCTTGTCGAGCACGTCGGGGGCCTTGGTGAGCACCTGCGCGGCGATGTCGTTGATGTAGCTACCCGCGTAGCCGTCCTCGGGCGTGGGCTCGCCCTTGGCGGCGGCCATCAGGGACCGGGCGAACCGGTCGATCTGGGCGCCGTGGTCGTTGAAGTAGTACTCGCGCACCACCTTGGCGCCCTGGGTGCTGAGCAGCCGGCCCAGCGCGTCGCCGACGGCGGCCCAGCGGGTGCCGCCGATGTGGATGGGCCCGGTGGGGTTGGCCGAGACGAATTCGAGGTTGATGTTCTGGCCGGCCAGCTGATCGGCGTGGCCGTAGGCGGGCCCGGCGTCGAGGACGTTGTTGACGATCAGGCCCTGGGCCGAGGCCTCGATGCGCAGGTTGACGAAGCCCGGCCCGGCGATCTCCGCCGAGGAGATGCCCGCGGCGTTGCCCAACGCCTCGGCCAGCCAACCGGCGAGCTCGCGCGGATTGACGCCGACCTTCTTGGCGAGTTGCAGCGCCAGGTTGGTGGCGTAATCGCCGTGCTCCGGGTTGCGCGGTCGCTCGACGGTGACGGTCTCGGGCAGCGCGGCGGAATCGAGGTCGTGGGCGGCCAACACCGCGGCAGCGGTGCTCTTCAATAGCTCGGCCAGATCGGCGGGGGTCACGGGGGTCCATCCTATGGTCTCGGGTGGTGAGCGCCCGAATCCATTGGCGATGATGGTGCTCGCGCCGTGATGCGTTAGTCTGTGCAGGCCCAATGGCTCAGTTGGTTCTGGCTCGGTTCCAGCAACTGCGCCCCCGTAGCTCAGGGGATAGAGCGTCTGCCTCCGGAGCAGAAGGCCGCAGGTTCGAATCCTGCCGGGGGCACCCTTTGACCAGCGCATATGCGTATCCATGCGGCAATGCCCTCAGCGGGACCGTCATATCATTGGCTTCGTGCGCGGCATCGTCATTGCGATCGTCATCAGTGTGGCCGTGCTGGTCGGCCTGCCGCTGCTCGGGTACTTCGCAATCGGGTTTTTCCTCGAAGATCGGCAAAGCAGTGAGATCAGCGCCGACTGCCGACTGGTAGCGGACACTCTGTCCCCGCCGGGCAGTGCGAATGCCCCTCTTGACCCGACCACCGCGTCACCCGAGGAACTCGCCGACTACGAGCCGACGGGCCTGACCACCGACGAGATCATCGCCAACGCCGGCAAGCTGCAGGACCCGAGCTTGCGCCGGCACCTCGAAAGGTTCGCGGCCGCCTCCGTAGTGGTCGCCGACGGCATGCCCGAAGTGGATGGCGAGGAGCTCAACCCGCCCGGATTGAAAGAATATTTCGCCGCTCAACAGCAATTGCGCGAATCGGTCGAGAGCATCAACGCTGCCTGCCCGAACCTATGAGCCGACCCGGCACACAGCCCAGCACTCGGCGCAGGCGGTCATCGATCCGCTGCTGGATTTTCGGCGGAGGGACGTCTGACTCAGGCACGTTGTGCCTCCCCGCGGGCGGTGGTTCACTGGATTGGTATGGCCATCGAGTTCAACCACACCATCGTCGCGGCGCGCGACCGCACCGAGTCCGCGACGTTCTTCACCGAAATATTCGGCCTGCCCGCCGCCAAGGAGTTCGGGCCGTTCCTGGCCGTGACCATCGACCACGGCGCCAGCCTCGACTACGCCCAGGCCCCCGAGGGGGCGGACATCCATCCGCAGCACTACGCGTTCCTGGTGTCCGAGGCCGAGTTCGACGAGATCTACGGACGCATTCAGCAACGGGGACTGCAACATTGGGCTGATCCGCACGGCAAACATCCCGGCGAGATCAACCACCACGACGGCGGCCGCGGCGTGTACTTCCCGGATCCGTCGGGGCACCATCTGGAGATCATCACCCGCCCGTACGGATCCGGCGGCTGAGCACGCAACCGCGGATCCGTACGTCGGCTCACACCAGTTGCGGCTCCCCCACGCTCTCCTCGGCGGGCGCGTCCACGGTCTCCGGCACCGGCGCGACACGACCGGCCAGCACGGCGGACGCCACGATGCCGACCAGCAGCGCGGCCAGCGCACCCAGTCCCGCGACTGCCGAGGTCGACCAGAGGCCGTTGAGCAGTAGCAGCGCCGGCAGCGTGCACGTCGGAATGCCGAGCAGCACCAACACCCAGCCGGTGAAGGACCCGAGGTCCAGTCGGCCGGCCTTGGTCACGCCCAGGCCCAGGAGCACGAAGAACAGCGACCACATGAACGCCCAACTGCCCCACAACACCGCGAACACCGGGTCGGTGCCGACGCTCTTGATCGCGTAGTAGGCCACGATCGCGGCGACGAACGCGCTGTACCAGCCGAATCCCCGCGGATCGAGGTCGGTGAGCTGGATGAGGGCGAACCACAGGTAGGTGAAGCCGAACAGGTAGCTCGGCCAGGTGGCATTGATGAGGGCCGTGTCCGCGCCGGCCTGCACCAGCACCAGCGTCGGCAGCACCACCTGAGCGGTGCCGACGAACAGGTTCAGCGGCGCGGCGCTCCGAGCGCTGATGGCGCCCACCGAGACCAGCCCGTTGACGAACAGCACCACCCCGACGAGCAGCAATCCGATGTTGCCCATCAGCGGCTCACCCATTCGGCGAACTGAGCGGAGGTGATGACCGGGGCGAAAAAGTTGTTGATCCTCGAACGTCGCCGGCTCCTGATCCGGATGCGCCGCCCCGGTCGCGTCGCCGATGATGATCGGCAGCAGGCCGTGGTCGCGCGCGACCCGCGCGTTGCCCTCGATGCACCAGTCCAGGTGGATGCCGGTGATCACCACCACCTCGACCTTCTGCCGGATCAGCGTGCCGGGCAGATCGGTGCCGACGAACGCGGTCTGCAACGCCTTCTCGTAGAGCTCGTTGTCGCCGGGGCGCACCAGCTCGCGCAGCTCACCGACAAGTTCGTTGTCCCAGGCGATCTGCTCGGGCGTGGCGTCGATGTGGCCGGTCCAGCTCTGGTACTGCACGCGGTCGAAGTCCGTCTGGGGATAGTCGTCGCGGAACACCGAGAACCCGATCCAGTTGAAGGACTTGAAGTTCGACGCGTTGCGGGCCACCCGCACGGCCTTGACGGTGGCCGCCAGGCTGCCGCGGTGGGCATGGCCCTCGGCGTACTGCACACCGCCCGGCTTGTACAGCGAGTTGGACTGGCTGACCGACAGGAATGCCGCTGGGCGGGACAGTATTTCGCGGAAGTCGAGCTGCTGCCAGTGCGCCGCCAGCGGCGGGATCGACGCCAGGTTGGTGGGGGCGTAACCCAGAGCCTGCGGATCGAGTTCGACGGGTTCGAGCGGGGTGAGCCGGGGCGGGCTCTCGACGGTGGCAGTCACGGATATGCCCTTTCGGTGGATCTGTCGACGACAGAACGGGGCCAATGCGGCGAAGGTGAGAAATCGAAGAATGGCCGTAGAGGGCCGGAGAAAGTGGTCGCTGAAGTGTCGCTGGGTGCGTCAGCCGCACAGCAACGGTGTCACTTCAGTTCAACAGATCACGTGGGTGATCGTGACAGCAACGAGCACCGGCCGGAAGCATTGAAATCTGCGAGATTCTAGATCGGACCGGAGGCGGCGAAATGTGCTGACGGTTGCGGAGCAGGCTTCGCAGGCGGCTAAGTACGCAATTCGAAACGACCGCCCCAAGCGCGACGATGGCCGCCCTGCGGGGTCGCAGGACGGCCATCGTAGGAAAGACCTACCTCCGTTAGTGGAACCACTTCCACGGTTTGTCCCAGTGCCCGGGCGGGACACCGACCGCCTGGCCGATGTGGCCGGGCGGAATCCCGACGATCTTGCCCACATGTCCCGGCGGCGGAATCGGATCGTGCCACGGCCAGTCCGGGTCGGCGCCGGCCTGACCGGCCAGCCCGATCGCGGCGAAGCCCAGCGCCCCGGTCAGGGCCGCTCCGGCGGCAATGCTCTTCAACTGCATGGTGAACTCCTCACCGCTGAATCGCCGCAGCTCGCGAATTACCAGCCGGCGACGCCTCAGCGTTTATCCACTACGGATATCGTCCCACCGGCGAGCGGCGTTAGCCACCTCGGGTCAGAACACGCTCGCGGCGAAATTGCCCTAGCGGTTGCAACCTCATTCGGGACGCCGCCCTGGCTGCAATCTCGACGCGGGTCAGCCCAAGCCGCGCGCCACCAACCACACCGCGGCATCGGGCGGCAACATCCGCTCCACCCCGGGCTCCGAGGCCAACGCCACCGCGACGCCCTCGGGCAACTCCACCTCGGACGCACCAGTGTTGACCCAGCATTGCGCGTCGCCGCGGGCGAAGCCGAGCACACCCTCCGCACTCGCCAGCCACCGCAGTTCACCGGCGTCCACCCAGAGCCGGGGCCGCAACCCCAGCGCAGCGCGGTAGAGGTTCAGAATCGACTCGCGGTCGCGCTCCTGGGCGGCCACCGTGTGCACGCCCCAGTGTTCGGGTTGCGGCAGCCAGGTGTCGGCAGACCCCGAGGGTGAGAACCCGTAGGGTGCTTGCGATCCCGACCAGGGCAGCGGAATGCGGCAACCGTCTCGGCCGACGTCGGTGCACCCCGACTGCAGCCACGTCGGGTCTTGGCGCACGTCGCCGGGCAGGTCCTCGACCTCTTCGAGCCCCAGCTCCTCGCCCTGATAGACGTAGGCGGTGCCGGGCAGCGACAACTGCAGCAGCGCGCACGCCCGTGCGCGCCGGCGGCCCAGCTCGTGATCGGCAGCCTCCTCGGACCAGCGCGCCCGCTCCCACTCGGACTCGACCATGCCGTCGGGTTGCGCCCGCGCGTAGCGGGTCACGGTGCGCGGCACGTCGTGATTGGACAGCACCCAGGTCGGGGGCGCACCCACGGACACCGCGCCGGCGATGGCGTCGTCGATGACCTCGCGCAGCTTCGCCGCCCGCCACGGCGCGCGCAGGAAGTCGAACTGAAACGCGGTGTGCAGCTCGTCGGGCCGCAGGTAGCGCGCCAGCCGATCGTTGCTGGGCACCCACGCCTCGGCGATGAAGATCCGTTGCGGCTCATAGCGATCGGCCACCGCACGCCAGCCGCGGTAGATGTCGTGCACCCCGTCCTGGTCGAAGGCCGGATGCGGATTGTCCGTCCCGCCGCGGTCCGGCAGTCCCGGCGCCTTCACCAGGCCGTGCGCCACGTCGATGCGGAAACCGTCGACGCCCAGATCGAACCAGAACGCCAGCACGTCCTCGAACTCGGCGCGCACCTCGGGGTGCTCCCAGTTCAGATCGGGCTGCCCCGGCGCGAACAGGTGCAGGTACCAGGAGCCGTCGGCTGTGCGCGTCCACGCCGGGCCACCGAAGATGCTCTGCCAGTCATTGGGCGGCGACGCCGCGTGGCCAGACCGGAACCAGTAACGCTCGCGGGCGCCGGGCTCGCCGCGCAGGGCGGCCTGGAACCACGGGTGCTGATCGGAGGTGTGGTTGGGCACGATGTCCAGCAGCACCTTGAGCCCCGCGGCGTGCGCCTCCTCGATGAACTGACCGGCTTGCGCCAAAGTGCCGTAGGCGCAGTCGATGTCGCGATAGTCGGCCACGTCGTAGCCGGCATCGGCCATCGGCGACGGGTACCACGGGTTGATCCACACCGCGTCGACGCCGAGCCGACGCAGGTAGGGCAACCGGGTCCGCAGACCGTTGATGTCGCCGATGCCGTCCCCGTCGCCGTCGGCGAAGCTGCGGATGTAGACCTGGTAGACGACCGCGGTCTCCCACCACTGCACCGAATCACCGACCTACGCGGCGCAGCGCATCCGGTGTCAGGTCGGCCAGCGTCGGATATCCGTCGACCGCCATGATCAGGTCGGCCTCGGCCAGCAGCGAGCGCAGCACGTGCACGATTCCGTCGGCGCCGCCGAGTGCCAGGCCGTAGGCGTAGGGCCGGCCGATGCCGACGGCGCGGGCGCCCAGCGCCAACGCCTTGATGATGTCGGCGCCCGAGCGCACTCCGGAGTCGAACAGCACGGGCAGATCCCCGGCGGCGGCCACCACCTCCGGCAGGCAGTCGATGGCGGGTATCCCACCGTTGGCCTGCCGCCCGCCGTGGTTGGAACAGTAGATCCCGTCGACCCCGAAATCCGCTGCGCGCCTGGCATCGTCGGGATGACAGATGCCCTTGAGGATGAGCGGCAGTTTGGTCAGCGAACGCAGCCAGGTCAGGTCATCCCAGGTCAGCGACTTGCCAAAAACGCTGGCGAAGTACATCACGGCGTCGCGCGGGTCGGCCCCCTCGGCCAGGCCGGCCTTCTCCCGGAACACCGGGTCGCTGGTGTAGTTCGCCAGGCACTTGCCCCGCAACTGGGGGAAGTTCGCGGTGGTCAGGTCGCGGGGGCGCCAGCCGGGGATCCAGGTGTCCAGGGTGATGACGATGCCGTCGTACCCGGCCGCCTCGGCGCGACGCACGAGGCTCTCGGCGATGTCCTTGTCGTTCGGGCAATACAGCTGGAAAAACCCTGGTGTGTCGCCGAATTCGGGGACGATGTCCTCCATCGGGTCCTCCACCAGCGTGGAGGCGACCATCGGCACGCCGGTGGCCGCGGCGGCCCGGGCGGTAGCCAGGTCCCCGTGACCGTCCTGGGCACACAACGCGATGACGCCGATGGGGGCCAGGAAAACCGGTGCGGGCCAGCGCTTCCCCCACAACTCGACCGACAGATCGCGCTCGGTGGCGCCGACGAGCATCCGGGGCATCAGGCCCCAGTTCTGGAACGCCGTGACGTTGCCGTCCTGGGTGTGTTCGTCGCCGGCTCCCCCGGCAACATAGGACCACACCGACGGCGGCAACGCCTGCCGGGCGCGTTCCTCCAGTTCGGCATACGACATGGGCATGGTGGGCAACACGCCGGTGAGGCCCTGGAAGTAGATCTCGTACTGGTAGTTGCCCCACGCATTCACGCTGCGCACCTTCCTCTCATGTCCCGCCACATCGCGTCCAGGCGCAACCGGTCGTCCTTGAGGTTGGCCGTACGGTCGCGGGCACAGTGTGCCCCACGATATCGACCGCGATCCCGTCCGGCAGGTTGCCGTGCGGCCGAGCCCATAAAACGGGTCTGATCAGCACAGGCACGCTCGAAATACCACGAGAGCGAGCCGCGGTTACCCATGTCTCACCATAACCGCCGAGCCCGGCTGCCCGGGGATGACCGGGCGCCGATATGACCCGAATCCCAGATCGTTTGGCCCGCGGCGTGTACAGTGGCGGGCAGTGCCAGACAATTTCGGCACGGCACGCCGATTCGGCGACCTTCACGCAGTTGTGGCGCGGTGCATACTCTCGGTACCCCGCATGCGTGACCCCTGACGCTAGGAACCACGATGGACTCGACGAACCTATTTTCACATCCCAACAAGCCGACAGTCGCACCGCGAAACACCAGTCAGCACAACGATGTTGCCGCCCTGGTGTTCTCGGACCGACCGCGGCGCGACAAGTCCGAGGACAAGGGCGCGTCCGCGCCGGCCTCCTGACCGACCAAGACCGCTTGCCCGACAATCCATTCGGCGAGCACGGGCTCAGGTGAAGTCGCGGGCCACCTCGGCCACCCGCCGCAGCTGGTCCACATCGGAACTCGTCGGGATCAGGTGCACCTCGTCGGTGCCCACCGCGGCGAACTCCCGCAGGACCGCGGCCAATTGGTCCTCGTCACCGGACCATCCCGTCGTCGGGGCCATCGCCTCGACATATTCGGCGGGGATCCAGTTCATGTAGCGCAGCAAATGCGTTCGAACCTGTTCGCGCGCCGACTCGGCGGGGCCCAGGGCGAACCAGAATGACGTCGCGAGGTGCGGCGCCGATTTACCCTGCTGCGCCCAGGCCTGACGCGCGACGTCGAACAGCTCGTTCTGCTTGCCGACATCGAGATCCAGCGTGGTACCGGCCAACCCGTCGGCCCAGGCGGCGGCGCTGCGCAGGGTCTTCTCCCCGATGGTCCCGACCAGCAGTCGCGGCCCGCCGCGCTGCACCGGCGG
>JAEWRC010000176.1 GCA_023460175.1 Actinomycetes bacterium | reverse complement strand
AATGGTCCGAAACCCAACACCCCGACGGCACCATCGTCTGGACCACACCGGCGGGCAAGAACTACACCACCCACCCCGGCAGCAAGATCGCGTTCCCGAACTGGAACACCACCACCGCCACCCTGCCGACACCCATCCGACCAACCCGACCCACCAAGCCCACCAACCCCGACCGCGGCCTACAAATGCCCCGTCGCCAACGCACCCGCAAAGCCGACCAAGCCCAACGCATCAAAACCGAACGGGGCAACAATGCCCAAGCACGCCAAAGGTATTCACCCCGAGCGGAACATTCGAAACAAGATCCCTACACCCGAGAGGGGCCCGACGATGCGGCCGATCCGCCCCCGTTCTGAGGGTTCCGGAGCCGGCAACGGCTGGAGGTGCGGGATCGGATACTTCCGCAGCTGGCTTAGATCAGGCTTCCGGTTGCGGCAGCAGCGCCTCGAGCGCGGAACCGGTGATGCGCCGGAAGGCCCGCCGCGGCTTGGTGGCCTCCAGGACCGCAACCTCGAGGGTGGCGGGACCGAGAACGCGGGGTTCGCTGTCGCCCTCGGTGGCCTGCATCGCGTGGACCGCGGTCAGCACCGCGTCGCCCAACTCGGCGTTCTCGGTGTAGGAGTCCTTCAGCGCCGCGATGATGGGATCAGTGGTGCCGCCCATCACGACGAAATGCGGTTCGTCGGCAATGGACCCGTCGTAGGTGATCCGGTACAGCTCAGGCGCTTTCGACTCACCGAAGTGCGCGACCTCGGCGACGCAGAGTTCCACCTCGTACGGTTTGGCCTGCTCGGTGAAGATCGAACCGAGCGTGTTGGCATACACGTTGGCCAACTGGCGACCGGTGACATCGCGACGGTCGTAGGCGTAGCCGCGGGTATCGGCGAACTGGATCCCACCGCGCCGCAGGTTGTCGAACTCGTTGAAGCGGCCGACGGCGGCGAAGCCGATCCGGTCGTAGAGTTCGCTCACCTTCTGCAGCGACCGCGAAGGGTTCTCGGCGACGAACAGCACACCGTCCGCGTAGGCCAACACGATGACGCTGCGGCCGCGGGCAATGCCCTTGCGCGCGAGTTCGCTGCGCTCACGCATCGCCTGTTCGGGCGAGATGAAATACGGAAAGCTCATGCGTCACCCCGGGGTGCGGCGTTGATGCCGGAATTGTCGTCGGGACCAAAGGTATCGGAGCGCGAGCGGCTGGCGACCACCGCGCGGGCCAGCTCGGCGATGCGATCCTCGGGCACGTCCCCGGCGCCGTCGGCGTCGATGGTGACCGCGGTGGGATAGATACCGCGCACCAGGTCTGGCCCACCGGTGGCCGAGTCGTCGTCGGCCGCGTCGTACAGCGCCTCGACGGCCACCGCGAGCGCCGAGTCGGCATCCGAGACCCGGGAGTACATCTTCTTCATCGCCGACTTCGCGAACAGCGAACCCGAGCCCACCGACTGGTAGCCCTCGACCTCGACGTTCCAGCCGCCGGCCGCATCGAACGACACGATCCGCCCCGCGCCGCGCGAGTTGGGATCGTCGACGTCGTAACCGACCAGCAGCGGCAGCGCGACGAAGCCCTGCAGCGCCGCGCCGAGGTTGCCGCGCACCATGGTGGCCAGTCGGTTCACCTTGCCCTGGAAGGTCAGGGCCACACCCTCGAGCTTCTCGTAGTGCTCGAGTTCCACGGCATACAGCCGGGCGAACTCCACGGCGATGGCCGCGGTGCCGGCGATACCGGTGGCGGTGTAATCGTCGGTGATGTAAACCTTCTGCACATCGCGCCCGGCGATCATGTGGCCCTGCGTCGAGCGGCGGTCACCGGCGATCAGCACGCCGCCGGGGTACTTCAGCGCCACGATGGTGGTGCCGTGCGGAAGATCCGCCCCCGAGCCGATCGAATCGCGGACATTCGGAAGCAGATCCGGCGCCTGCCGGCGCAACAGATCGGCGAACGAGGACAACTCGGTGATGAGTGGTTGAGGGGTCAGGCGGTCACTGGAAGCGTTGAACGACCAGCTCACTGGCCACCCTTTTGCACGTACGCGCGCACGAAGTCTTCGGCATTCTCCTCGAGGACATCGTCGATCTCGTCGAGCAGATCGTCGGTGTCCCCGGCGAGCTTCTCGCGACGTTCCTGGCCACCACTTCCAGAGTCGAGGTCGTCGTCATCGCCGCCGCCGCCACCACGCTTGGTCTGCTCCTGAGCCATCGCTAATCCTCCTGTGCAACGCCAGATGTATTTCCACACTACCGGGCAATATTCGGATTGCCCGGGATAGCGGCTAGTTCGTTAGCTGTTCGACCAATTCGGCTGCGCTGTCCACCGAATCCAACAGCGCCCCGACGTGCGCTTTACTGCCGCGCAGCGGCTCCAGGGTGGGGATGCGGACCAGCGAGTCGCCGCCGAGATCGAAAATCACCGAATCCCAGCTTGCCGCCGCAATATCGGCACCGAACCGCCGCAGGCATTCACCGCGGAAATAGGCGCGGGTGTCGGTCGGCGGATTATCGACCGCGTCGAGCACCTGCTGCTCGGTGACCAACCGCTTCATCGACCCGCGCGCCACCAGCCGGTTGTACAGGCCCTTGTCGAGCCGCACATCCGAGTACTGCAGGTCCACCAGGTGCAGCCGCGGCGCCGACCAGCTCAAGTTCTCCCGCTGACGGAAGCCCTCGAGCAGACGCAGCTTCGCCGGCCAGTCCAGGATCTCGGCGCACTCCATCGGATCGCGTTCCAGCAGATCCAGGACCTCGGCCCACGTCTCGATGACGTGGGTGGCCCGCGGATCGGGATCGCGGCTGTCTACCAGCTTGGCCACCCGGTCCAAGTAGATGCGTTGCAGCGCAAGGGCGGTCAGCTCGCGGCCGTCGGCCAACGCGACGGTGGCGCGCAGCGTCGGGTCGCGGCTGATGACGTGGACCGCATGCACCGGCCGGGCCAGCGCCAGGTCCGAGAGGTCGACGTTCTCCTCGATCAGATCGAGCACCAGCGACATGGTGCCCACCTTGAGATAGGTCGAGGTCTCGGCCAGGTTCGCGTCGCCGATGATGACGTGCAACCGGCGGTACTTGTCGGCGTCGGCGTGCGGCTCGTCGCGGGTGTTGATGATGCCGCGCTTGAGCGTGGTCTCCAGGCCGACCTCGACCTCGATGTAGTCCGCGCGCTGGGACAGCTGGAAGCCCGGCTCGTCGCCGGAGGGCCCCAAGCCGACGCGCCCCGACCCGCTGATGATCTGCCGCGACACCAGGAACGGCGTCAGCCCGGCGATGACCGCCGAGAACGGGGTGTGCCGGCTCATCAGGTAGTTCTCGTGCGAACCGTAGGACGCGCCCTTGCCGTCCACGTTGTTCTTGTACAGCTGCAGCTTGACCGCCCCGGGCACGGACGCCACGTGCCGTGCCGCGGCCTCCATCACCCGTTCGCCGGCCTTGTCCCAGATCACCGCGTCCAACGGGTCCGTGACCTCGGGTGCCGAGTACTCCGGATGCGCGTGGTCGACATAGAGCCGCGCGCCGTTGGTCAGGATCATGTTCGCCGCACCCACCTCGTCGGCGTCGATGATCGGCGGCGGTCCCGTCGAGCGGCTCAGGTCGAATCCGCGCACATCGCGCAGCGGCGATTCCACCTCGTAGTCCCAGCGCGTCCGCTTGGCCCGCTGAATTCCGGCTGCCGCGGCATAGGCGAGCACGGCCTGCGTGGAGGTCAGGATCGGGTTCGCGGTCGGGTCGGACGGCGACGAGATGCCGTACTCCACCTCGGTGCCGATGATCCTTTGCATGCACACCAGCCTAGAGGGCGACGCAGCGGCCGAGGCACGAGGCCGCGGAGGAGCCCGACCATCCAACACAGCGGGCGACGCAGCGGCCGAGGCACGAGGCCGCGGAGGAGCCCGAGCGGCAGAGGCTGTGGGTCGTGTCGCTGCTTGCGCGGCCCCGCCCGACGGTGTGGAGTTGGCGACGAGATGACCACCGATTTCAGGCGCGCCGAGGCCGAACGCTGGTTCCTGCGCAACGGCCTGCCCTACGTGCTGCGGCCGGGCACGCTGGTGCGACGGGTGGTGTCCCGGTCCGCGCCCGCGCAGGCCGCGTTCGCGCTCGTGATGTTGTCGTCGATCCTGGTGGTCGCGGTCACCGGCGAGCACACCATCGACATCGACGGAACCCCGACGCGCACCGAATGGTTCGTGCTGTTCATCGTCGTGCTGGTGCTGCCCGTGGCCACGCTGACGGGCTGGCTGACCAACCGCGTCGAGTCGGCCCCCCGGCGTCGGCTGATCGCCCTGGTCTCGGTCGGCGTCGCCCTGCTCGGCGCCGTCTTCGGCGGGCCGAGCGTCCTGGTGTTCGTCGACATCGTGCTCGACGTCGTCATCATCGGGCTGATATTGCTGTGCACGGCAACGGGAGTCGGGGCCATCCTGGGCTGGGCGGCGCGAATGACGCTGACCAACCTCGCTTCCATCGGGGCGCTGATGCTGCGGGCGTTGCCGGTGATGCTGCTGACCGTGCTGGTGTTCTTCAACTCGCCGGTGTGGACCATGGCCTCGACGATCAGCCGCGGCCGGCTCTGGCTGGCGCTGCTGTTCCTGTTCGTCATCGCCGCGGCGTTCCTGGTGTCGAACACCCTGAGCCGGGTCCGTCCGATCCTGGACCCCGACGCCAAGCGCGACGAGGACGCAAATACGTTGGCCGACACCCCGTTCGAGGATCTGCCGGACCGCCCGCGCCGGGTGCCGCTGTCGGCGGCCGAACGCCTCAACGTGGTCTACGTGGTGGCGCTGTCCCAGCTGGTGCAGGTGCTCACGGTGGCGGTCGCCACGGGCATGATCTTCATGGTCTTCGGCCTGATCCTGATCAGCCCGGAACTGTTGGACGCGTGGACCAACGGCGGCCCCTCCGACGGCCAGGTGCTGGGGATGACGCTGCCCGTCCCGGACGCGCTGATCCAGATGACGCTGTTCCTGACCGCGCTCACCTTCATGTACCTCGCGGCGCGCGCGGTCAGCGACACCGAGTACCGCGCCCAGTTCCTGGATCCGCTGCTCGACGACCTGCGCCGCACCCTGGTCGCGCGGGACCGCTACCGGACCTACACGGCCGGCAACCCGCGAGCCTAGAGGTACTGGCCGAGGTTGCTCTCGGTGTCGATCGCGCGGCTGGCACTGGAACTCTTGCCCGTGACCAGCGTGCGGATGTAGACGATCCGCTCGCCCTTCTTGCCCGAGATCCGTGCCCAGTCATCGGGATTGGTGGTGTTGGGCAGGTCCTCGTTCTCGGCGAACTCGTCGACGATGGAGTCCAGCAGATGCTGGATGCGCAGCCCCTTCTGGCCGGTCTCCAGCACCGATTTGATGGCGTTCTTCTTCGCCCGGTCCACGACGTTCTGGATCATGGCCCCGGAGTTGAAGTCCTTGAAGTACATGACTTCCTTGTCACCGTTGGCGTAGGTGACCTCCAGGAACCGGTTGTCGTCGATCTCGGCGTACATCCGGTCGACGACCTTCTCGATCATGGCCTTGATGGTCAGGCTGCGGTCGCCGCTGAACTCCGCGAGGTCGTCGTCGTTGATCGGCAGTTCCTCGGTGAGGTACTTGCTGAAGATGTCCTGGGCGGACTCGGCGTCCGGGCGCTCGATCTTGATCTTGACGTCCAGACGGCCGGGCCGCAGGATCGCCGGGTCGATCATGTCCTCACGGTTGGAGGCGCCGATGACGATGACGTTCTCCAGGCCCTCGACGCCGTCGATCTCGCTGAGCAACTGCGGGACCACCGTGGTCTCCACATCCGAGCTCACGCCCGTGCCGCGGGTGCGGAAGATCGAGTCCATCTCGTCGAAGAACACGATCACCGGAGTGCCCTCGGAGGCCTTCTCCCGGGCCCGCTGGAAGATCAGCCGGATGTGCCGCTCGGTCTCGCCGACGAACTTGTTGAGCAGCTCGGGGCCCTTAATGTTCAGGAAGTACGACTTGGCTTCCCGGGATTCCTCGCCGCGCAGCTCGGCCATCTTCTTGGCCAGCGAGTTTGCCACCGCCTTGGCGATCAGCGTCTTACCGCAGCCGGGCGGGCCGTAGAGCAACACACCCTTGGGCGGCCGCAGCGCGTACTCGCGGTAGAGATCCTTGTGCAGGAAGGGCAGCTCCACGGCGTCGCGGATCTGCTCGATCTGCCGGGTCAGGCCGCCGATGTCGTGGTAGCTGACGTCGGGCACCTCCTCGAGCACGAGGTCCTCGACCTCGGCCTTGGGGATGCGCTCGAAGGCGTAGCCGGCCTTGGTGTCCACCAACAGCGAATCACCGGGACGGAGCTTGCGGGGCCGCAGTTCCAGCTCGGCCTCGGTGAGCGACCCGGCGACCTCGGCCGGCAGATCGTTGGCGGCGATCAACGGCTCGGCCAACCAGACGATGCGCTCCTCGTCGGCGTGGCCGACCACCAGCGCGCGCTTGCCGTCGGCCAGGATCTCGCGCAGCGAGCTGATCTCGCCGACCGACTCGAAGCTGCCCGCCTCGACCACCGTCAACGCCTCGTTGAGCCGAACGGTCTGGCCCTTCTTGAGGGTGTTGACGTCGATGTTGGGCGAGACCGTCAGCCGCATCTTGCGCCCCGAGGTGAACACGTCGACGGTGTCGTCCTCGGCCACGTCGAGCACCACGCCGTAACCGCTGGGCGGCTGCCCCAGCCGGTCCACCTCTTCGCGCAGGGCGAGGAGTTGCTGACGGGCTTCTTTAAGAGTTTCCATCAATTTCGCGTTGCGCGTGGCGAGCGAGTCGATCCGGGCCTTGAGTTGATGCACATCGCGTGCGCTGCGGGCGCTTCCGAGGTTGCCCGCGGCCTCGGCCAACTGCTCGCGCAGCACCGCGGCTTCCCGCCGCAGCTGCTCGAGCTCGGCGGCATCCTCGCTGGACATGCCCATGCCGACGCCGTCCGAGTATTCTTCTGAACGCTCCGACTCACTCATGTTGCGCTCCTCTCCCGCACCGAAAGTTGGTGCAGTAACAACTTCAACGCTACCGGCGATTCAGCCTTTGTGTGCGGTGTAGCAATTCGACACACCAGTACCACTGTTAGCCTCTGCTGATTGAGTCGGCTGAACGAAAGGAAGCCTTGACCATGAAATACCTAGCCACAGGCGTGGCAGCCATCGCCGGCGCCGCCGTGATCGCCGGCGCCGCTGCCGCGGGTGTGACTTCAATTGCAGCCGGTGCGCCGGCGCCCCAGGCTCAGCTCGCCGTGTTCGATGCGCCGATGCCGCAGAATCCGGTGGCCGGTGTGCCGACCGCCGACGCGCTGTACGGGGTGCTCAACGGCCTCGCCAATCCGGGCGTGCCGTTCGGCAGCAAGGGCTATCTGGTCGAGGGTGGCATCGGCATCATCGAGGGCAAGACCGCCGATCGCCTGATGAAGAACGCCGTCGCCAAGGGCCTGCTGCCACTGTCGTTCTCGATCGCCGACATTGCCCCGGCCGGACCGGGCACCGCCACGGCCAACGTCACGGCCTCCGGGCCCGGGCTGACGCCGACCACGCAGAACATCACGTTCGTCGACCAGGGCGGCTGGAAGCTCTCGCGGGGTTCGGCCTCGCAGGTGCTGTCCATGTTCGCCGGATGAGTTGAGTCAGCCCCTTTCGTCAGTCCTGAGCGCCGCCACGATCTTCGTGGCGGCGTTCGGGCTGTCGGGGTGCTCCGACGACCCGGGCGCCGAACCCCGCGCGCCGGTGACCCCGACGACCACCTCGGCGCCCGCCCCCGCCGTCGCGCCGCTGCCCGACCCCGCGGCGCTGACCGACGTGTTGGCCCGGCTCTCCGACCCCGCGATTCCCGGCGACGCCAAGCTGCCGCTCGTCGAGGGCGCGACCCCCGATCAGGCCGGCGCGCTCGACGGCTTCGCCAAGGCGCTGGCCGACAACCAGCTGCTGCCCCTGAGCTTCACCGCCACCGAGCTGTCCTGGTCGGAAGCCGATCCGGGCAACGTGTGGGCAACCGTGACGGCCACCCCCGCCAAACCCGAGAGCGGGCCGCTGACCTTCCCGATGGAATTCCAGCCGGCCGGGGACGGCTGGCAACTGACCCGCGAGACCGCCGACCTGCTGTTGGCCTTCGGCGGCTGAGCGCCCGTGTGGATCGGCTGGCTCGAGTTCGATGTGCTGCTCGGCGACGTGCGTTCGCTGAAAGAGAAACGGTCGGTGGTGCGGCCCATCGTCGCCGAATTGCGCCGCCGGTTCGCGGTCGCCGCCGCCGAGACGGGAGCAGCGGAGTTGCATCGCCGCGCCGGGATCGGGGTGTCGATGGTGGCCGGGGACCGCGCCCACGTGGTCGAGGTGCTCGACGCCGCGGAGCGGTTGGTGGCCGCGCGCCCCGAGATCGAATTGCTCTCGGCGCGCCGCGGCCTGGTCCACAGCGACGACTGAGTCAGACCTGGCGCTTGCGGCGCAGCGGGGTCGGGGTGACCGTCCCGGGCGCCAGCCGCCGCGCCGACACCAGGAACGCCGTGTGCCCGCGCATGTTGTGCTGCGGGCGCACCGCGAGCCCGACGACGTCCCAGCCGCGCTGCAGCGTCTCCCAGGACCGCGGCTCGGTCCAGCACTGCTGCGCGCGCAGCGCTTCGACGACCTTCGAGAGCTGTGTGACGGTCGCGACGTAGACCATGAGCACCCCGCCCGGCACCAGCGCGCGGGCCACCGTGTCCAGCACGTCCCACGGGGCGAGCATGTCGAGGACGACGCGGTCGACCTGCGGGCCGTCGTCCGGGTAGTCGGCGAGGTCGGCGATGCTCAGGTCCCAGTTGGCCGGGCGCTCCCCGAAGAAGGTCTCGACGTTGCGCACCGCATGTTCGGCGTGATCGGCGCGCACCTCATAGGAGATCACCCGTCCCGTCGGCCCCACGGCGCGCACCAGCGAACAGGTCAGCGCGCCCGACCCGGCCCCGGCCTCGAGCACCGTCGCGCCGGGGAAGATGTCGCCCTCGTGCACGATCTGGGCGGCGTCCTTGGGGTAGATCACCTGGGCGCCGCGCGGCATCGACAGGACGTAGTCGATCAGCAGCGGGCGCAGCACCAGGAACGGGTCGCCGTTGGTGGACTTCACCACCGAACCCTCGGGCTGACCGATCACCGAGTCGTACGGGATGGCGCCGCGGTGGGTATGGAACTCCCCGCCGGGGGTCAGCACCATCGTGTAGTGCCGCCCCTTGGCGTCGGTGAGTTGTACGCGGTCACCCACGCGGAAGGGACCGGTTGCGTCAGACACAGGGCATCAGCCTGCCATGCCTTGTCGGTGCGGCTGCATAGGCTGCTGAGTATGCATCGTCCCGCTCTGTCACCGTCGCGGGCAGCCGACTTCAAGCAGTGCCCGCTGCTGTACCGATTCCGGGCCATCGACCGGCTGCCGGAGCCGCCGTCGGCCGCCCAGGCGCGCGGTTCGGTCGTGCACACCGCGCTCGAACACCTCTACGCGCTGCCGGCCCCGCAACGCGACCCGCAGACCGCGCTGTCGCTGGTGGAGCCCGCCTGGCAGCTGCTGGCCGCCGAGGAGCCGGAGTTCGCCGAGACCTTCAGTGCCGAGCAGCGCGACCGGTTGCTCGCCGAGGCCCAAGCCCTGCTGTCCGGGTACTACCGCCTCGAGGACCCCACCCGGTTCGATCCGGACTCCTGCGAACAGCGGGTCGAGGTGGAACTCGAGGACGGCACGCTGCTGCGCGGCTACATCGACCGCATCGACGTGGCGCCGACGGGCGAAGTGCGCGTGGTGGATTACAAGACCGGCAAGGCGCCGCCGGAGGCGCGCGGTTTCGCCGAGGCCAAGGCGATGTTCCAGATGAAGTTCTACGCGATCGCGCTGCTGCGATCGCGGGGGGTGCTGGCCGCGCGGCTGCGACTGGTATATCTGGCTGATGGCCAAGTGCTGGACTACACGCCCGACCGCGAGGAACTGCTGCGCTTCGAGAAGACGCTGATCGCGATGTGGCGTGCCATTCAATCAGCCGGTGCGACGGGCGATTTCCCGCCGAAGCCGTCGCGGCTCTGCAACTGGTGCAGCCATCAGGCGCACTGTCCGGCCTTCGGCGGCACGCCGCCGCCGTACCCCGGCTGGCCGGTGGTGGCCGCGTGACCTGCTACTACCGGCGGGTGTCGCCGGACTCCTACGAGTCGACCGACCTGACACGCAGCAACTGGACCCCCGAAATCCAACACGGCTCTCCCCCGCTGGCACTGTTGACCCGGGAAATCGAACACCACCTCGAGGGTTCGGGCCTGCGAATCGGGCGGTTGGTTCTCGACATCCTCGGCGCGATCCCGGTGGTACCGCTGACGGTCCGGACCTTCGTTCCGCGTCCCGGTAAGCGCATCAGCCTGGTCTGTGCGGAGATGGCACCGGTGGCCGATCCGGATCGACCGGTGGCCCGGGTGTCGGCGTGGGCGTTGGCCACCAGCGATACCTCCGCGGGGGCGTCGGACCGGTATCCCCCGCTGGTCCGCGGCGAGGCGATACCGCTGCCGGAGTTCTGGTGGGACGCCCCGGGCTACTTGGAGTCGGTGGCCTGGCAGCGTCAGCAGGACGAGGCCGGCGCCCGGATCTTCTGGCTGCGACCGACAGTCGCCTTGGTGGACGACGAGCCCACCACGGCCCTGCAGCGACTGGCCATGGTGGTCGACTCGGCCAACGGCATCGGCTCGGCGCTGAACCCCGAGGAGTTCATCTTCATGAACACCGACACCGCGGTGCATCTGCATCGGCTGCCGACCGGCGACGAGTTCGCGGTGCGGGCCCGCGGCTCCATCGGCCCCGACGGCCTCGGCGTGACCACGGCCGAGATCTTTGACCACTCCGGTTTCATCGGCACCTCGGCGCAGACGCTGTTGGTGCAGCCGCGCTAGATCCATAATGTTCTGAATTCAGAAAGCTATGTACTATGACCGGCATGCAAACAGTGCCGGTGATGCATCGTGACGCGTTGGCCCGGTTCGGCTATGCCCTATCCGATACCACCCGGGCCCAGATCTTGATGTCGCTGCGGACGGCCTCGCGTTACCCGTCCGATCTGGCGGACGAAATCGGCGTGTCTCGTCAGATTGTGTCGAATCACCTTGCCTGCCTTCGCGGTTGTGGATTGGTGGTCGCGATGCCGGAGGGGCGCCGGTCTCGTTACGAGTTGGCCGATGCCCGGATCGCCAAAGCCCTCGACGACCTCGTTGGGTTGGTCCTGACGGTGGATCCGGAGTGCTGCTGTTCGATCGGCACCGGGGATGGGTGCTGCTGATGGCGGCCGAGTTGGACCTGGCGAGGCGACAGCTACTGACCCGGCGCATCCGCTGGTTCGTGGCCGCGACCATCACCTACAACATCATCGAGGCCGCGGTGGCGATCCCGGAGGGTGCGCGGGTCGGCTCGACCGCGTTGATCGGGTTCGGGTTGGACTCGGTGATCGAGGTGTCCTCGGCGGCCGCGGTGGCGTGGCAGTTCGCCGGGCGCGATCACGAGTCGCGGGAGAAGACGGCGCTGCGGGTGATCGCATTCTCGTTCTTCGCGCTGGCCGCCTACGTCACCGTCGACGCGGTGCAGTCGTTGGTCGGCGTCGGCGAGCCGCCACGACATTCGACGATCGGCATCGTGCTGGCCGCCCTGAGTCTGGCGATCATGCCGGTGCTGTCGTGGCTGCAGCGCCGCGCCGGCCGGGAGCTGGGATCGTTGTCGGCGGTCGCCGATTCCAAACAGACGTTGTTGTGCACGTACCTGTCGGCGGTCCTGCTGGTCGGCCTGGCGCTCAACGGCCTGTTCGGCTGGTGGTGGAGCGATTCCGTTGCGGCACTGGTGATCGCCGCGGTCGCCGCCCGCGAGGGCGTGGAGGCCTGGCGCGGTCAGCACTGCTGCGGTTAGTCGACCGGTTAGTCGACAGCGTCGTTCAGGTCGGCCAGCAGATTTCGCACCCGGGTCTCGATGATGCCGCGAATGGGTCGCACGGTGTCAAGGTCTTGTCCGGCCGGGTCGGGCAAGTCCCAGTTCTCGTAACGGGTCCCGGGGAAGATGGGGCAGGCGTCGCCGCATCCCATGGTGATCACAGCGTCAGCCGCTTGCACGATCTCATCGGTCCAGGGTTTGGGGTATTCGCCGGTGATGTCGATGCCGACCTCCCGCATGGCGGCGATGGCGGCGTGGTTGATTTCACTTCCGGGTTCGGACCCGCCCGACCGGGCCACAGCGCGGTCGCCGGCGAGGTGGGTGAAGAAACCCAGGGCCATTTGTGAACGGCCGGCGTTATGGGTGCACAGGAACAGCACGGTGGGTCTGCCGTCGCTGACCTTGCCTTCCACCCGGGCCAAAGCCTGCAGGCGTTGGCGGGCGAAGCGCTCGGCCAGCAGCGGCAGGAAGTTGGGAATGGTGGCGCGGCTGGCGAATTGGTCATAGGAGGAGTGCAGGAATCGTTCGATGGTTTCAGTACCGAAAGTGTCGGCGAACTCGGCGTGCAACCGGGTCGCGGCGGTGCGCAGTGCGAGTTGCAGGTCGATGGCGAGATCGGTCATGGGCGGACTCCAGGTTCGGGGGCAGACGGGTGCGGGCTCGATGAAATGGCGTCGCGGAACCGCTTTCGCAACGCCAGCGAGACGTAAATCAAGGCGACCAGCACCGGCACCTCGATGAGGGGGCCGACGACGGTGGCCAGCGCCTGGCCGGAGGTCGCGCCGTAGGTCGCGATGGCGACCGCGATGGCCAGCTCGAAGTTGTTGCCCGCCGCGGTGAAGGCCAGGGTGGTGGTCCGGGCGTAGCCCAGCCCCAGCGCGGCGCCCAGCAGGTAGCCGCCACCCCACATGATCGCGAAGTAAGCCAGCAGCGGCAGCGCGATGCGGGCGACGTCGAGGGGGCGACTGGTGATCTGCTCGCCTTGCAGCGCAAAGAGAATCACGACGGTGAACAGCAAGCCGTAAAGCGCCCACGGCCCGATGCGCGGCAAGAAGGTCGACTCGTACCAGTCGCGGCCCTTGGCTCGCTCGCCGATCCGCCGGGACAGGTATCCGGCGATCAGCGGGATGCCGAGGAAGATCAGCACGGACTTGGCGATCTGCCACGGCGAGGTGTCGATGGTGGTCTGATCGAGGCCGAGCCAGCCGGGCAGCACCGAAAGGTAGAACCAGCCCAGGACCGCGAACATGACGACCTGGAAGACCGAGTTGAGCGCCACCAGCACGGCGGCGGCTTCGCGGTCGCCGCACGCCAGGTCGTTCCAGATGATGACCATCGCGATGCACCGCGCCAACCCGACGATGATCAGCCCGGTCCGGTACTCGGGCAGATCGGGCAGCAGCAGCCAGGCCAGCGCGAACATCAACGCCGGGCCGAACACCCAGTTGAGCACCAGCGACGACAGCAGCAGTTTGCGATCACCGGTGACGGTATCGAGGCGGTCGTAGCGCACCTTCGCCAGCACCGGATACATCATGATCAGCAGTCCGAGTGCAATCGGCAGCGAAATGCCGTCGATCTGAACGCTTTCCAGGACGGTGTTCAGACCGGGAACCCACCGCCCCAGCAGCAGGCCGGCGATCATCGCGGCACCGATCCACACCGACAGGAAGCGATCGAGGGTGGACATTCTGCCGACCACCGCCGGCGCGGCGGCGGTCATCCGCGCGCCCCGACCGGGTCAGCCACCCCGAGCAGCACAGCCAGGCTGGCCAGGGCGTCGGGCACCACCGCGTAGTACACCCACGAGGCACGACGCTGCGAAGTCAGCAGACCGGCATCGCGCAGCACCTTGAGGTGATGCGAGACGGTCGGTTGTGAAACCTCCACCCCGACCGCGATATCGCACACGCACGCCTCGCCCCCGGCGCGGCTCGCGATCGCGGAGAGCAACTGCAGGCGCACTGGATCGGCCAGCGCCTTGAGCTTCACCGCCATCTCCGTCGCCGCGGTGGCCGACAGCGGTTCCGGCAGCAGCGCCCCGGGCGGACAGCCTGGCGCATCGGCGACCCGCGACCCTGACTTCGACATTCATCTATATTGATGGATGTCGAAGCAGGGCGCAAGTCGAGCCGGTGATCGTCAGCAGCAGGCGGTGGCGGAGGTGGCCCCCTGGGCCTCCGGGTCGAGGTGCTGCGGACTGCTGCCGAATTCTTCCGAATCGGCCAGCACGGTGTAGACCTCCCACTTCTCGCCCGCAGGTCCAGTCACCCACACCTTGTCCTGGGTGGCGAAGCAGCACGTCGTGCCGATCTCCTCGGCGGTGAACAGCCCCTCGCCCGACAGTCGGGCAATCTCGGAGTGCACCTGCTCACTGCTGCCGACCTCCACGCCGAGGTGGTTGAGGGTGCCGCCGCGGCCGGGGTTCTCCAACAGCACGAGCTTCAGCGGCGGTTCGGCGACCGCGAAGTTCGCATAGCCCGGCTTGACCTTCGCCGGCGCGGTGTTGAACAGCTTGGTGTAGAACGCAATCGCCTGGTCGAGATCGTCGACGTTGAGGGCGAGTTGAACCCGGGACATGGGAACCTCCTCGAGAGGATTGTGACATATATCGAACTTCGGACAACCGCCAGAATGCTCCCCTTTTTGATATATGTCAATATCCCTGGCAAGATGGATCCATGCCCAAGGCCTTACCCGTGATCGACATGAGCGCACCGGTGTGTTGCGCACCGGTGGCGGCCGGGCCGATCAGCGACGACGACGCCCTGCAGATCGCCATGCGCTTGAAGGCCATCGCCGATCCGGCCCGGGTCAAGATCCTCGCGCACCTGTTCAACTCCCCTACCGGCGAGGAGATCAGCGGTGAATTGGCCGCGCTGCTGGATCTGACCGAATCGACCGTCAGCCATCACCTGAGTCAGCTGCGCAAAGCCGGACTGGTGATCTCGGACCGTCGCGGGATGAACGTCTTTCACCGGGTGCGCCCCGAGGCGCTGCAGGCGCTGTGCGTGGTCCTGGATCCGAACTGCTGCACCTGAGTCAGCTCAGCGGTTGCAGATCCTGCAGCAGGGTCGGCACCAGTTCGCTGACCGTCGGATGGATGTGCATGGTGCGCGAGATCGCGGTGTAGGGCAGCTTGGCGGTCATGATGTCGAGGATCGAGTGGATGACCTCGTCACCGCCCACGCCCAGCACCGCCGCGCCCAGGATCTGCTCGGTCTCGGCATCGACGACCACCTTCATGAAGCCTTGGGACTCACCCTTTTCCACGGCGCGACCCACCCTGGTCATCGGTCGGGTGGCCACGAGTGCCGGCCGGCCCGACCGTCGTACCTGATCCACGCTCATCCCGGCCCGCCCCAACGGCGGATCGATGTAGAGCGCATAGGTCATGACGCGGTCGGACACCCGGCGCGGGTCGTCGTCGAGCAGATTGGCCGCCACGATCTCGAAGTCGTTGTAGGAGGTGTGGGTGAACGCACCCCGGCCGTTGCAGTCCCCCATCGCCCAGATCCCATCCGCGCTGGTGCGCAGCTGATCGTCGACCTTGACGTAGCCCCGCTCGTCGCACTCGACCCCGGCCACCTCCAGTCCGAGGTCGTCGGTGTTGGGTCGGCGTCCGGTCGCCATCAGCAGATGGCTGCCCGCAATCGGTGCGGCGCCGGCGCCGAGTGTCAGCTCGAACCCGTTGTCGCACCGGTCGAATCGCATATCGGCCGCGTTGAGCACGACGTTGATGCCCTCGGCTTCGAGGATGTCCTTGATCGCCGCGGAGATGTCCTCGTCCTCGCGGGAGGTCAGGCGCGCGCCCCGTTCGACGACCGTGACCTCGGCACCGAAGCGCCGGTACATCTGCGCAAACTCCAGCGCGATGTAACTACCGCCCACGATCACCAGATGCGCTGGCACCGTGTCCAGTTCGAGTATCCCGACGTTGGTCAGATAGTCGCAGTCCGCCAGGCCCGGAATCTCCGGGACGACGGCGCGCCCGCCGGTGTTGAGGAAGATCCGGTCCGCCTCGATGACGGCCAGGTCGGCGCCGTCGATCTGCAGGGTCTTGGGTCCGATGAACCGGGCGTGGCCGCGGATCAAGGTGCACCCGGTCATGCCGTCGAGCCACGACTCGAGACCGTGGCGGTCGTCGAGCATGATCTTGTCCTTGCGCGCCTTCACCTTTGCCATGTCGATGGCGATGTCCCCGGTGCCCACCCCGTATTCGGCGCCGCGACGCGCGGTGTGCGCGGCGTACGCGCTGGCGACCAGGGTCTTGGTCGGGATACAGCCGTAGTTCACACAGGTGCCGCCGACGAGTTTGCGTTCGACTACCGCGACCGTCTTCCCGGCCTCGGTCAGTCGCCCGGCCAACGGCGGGCCGGCCTGTCCCGCTCCGACGACGATCGCGTCGAAGCGCTCGGTCACAGCGCCGCTGTCAGGGCCGCGATGCTGAAACCGGCCAACACCGCGACGACATCCTCGGTCAGGGCCACCGGCAGATCGATGCCCTGCCGGTCGGACAGCTTGCGGCGCAGGTGATAGCCGCCGAGGGTGCCGAGCACCGCGCCGATCATGCCGGCGCCGAGGCCGCCCCAGGTGTACCCCCAGGCCGTCCCCAGCACCGCGCCCGACAGCGCGCCGGTGACCAGTCGCGCCGCGAACGGCGCCGCGGCGGTCCGGTTCGGGGTCTTGGGCAGCTGATCGGAGATCAGTTCGACGACGGCCAGCACGGTCAGCAGGGCCACGACGACCCAGTTGCCCATCCAGGAGGCCCAGGTCCCGTCGAGGTTGATCCACTGCAACACCGTCGCCCAGGCCAGCACCGCGGGCGCGGTGAACGCGCGCAACCCGGCGACCGCGCCGATCAGCACAGCCAGCAGAAGAACCAGAACGTGCGTCGTCACAGACGGACGCTAACACGTTCAGATGCGGCAGAACCTGATGTCGGACGCCAAGATCGCCTTGGCTCCGATGGCGCCGAGTTCGTCCATGATCGAGTTGACGGACTTGCGCGGCACCAGCGCCCGCACCGCCACCCAGTCCGGGTCGGCCAGCGGGGCGATGGTCGGCGACTCCAGGCCCGGGGTGACCGCCATGGCGTCGTCCAACACCGCGCGCGGGCAGTCGTAGTCGAGCATCAGGTACTGCTGGCCGAACACCACGCCCTGGACCCGCTTGGTCAGCTGGTCGCGGGCCCGCTCGGCGGGGCGGTCGGCGGCCTCGATGAGCACCGCCTCCGAATCGCACAGGGTCTCACCGAAGGCCACCAGGTCGTGCTGGCGCAGCGTGCGCCCGGAGCCGACGACGTCGGCGATGGCGTCGGCCACCCCGAGCTGGATCGAGATCTCCACGGCGCCGTCGAGGCGGATGACGGTGGCCTCGATCCCCTTGTCCGCCAGGTTCTTCCGGACCAGGTTCGGGTAGGCCGTGGCGATCCGCTTGCCCGCGAGCTGATCCACCGACCAGTCCTGGCCCGCGGGCGCGGCGTAGCGGAACGTCGAGTAGCCGAAGCCCAGCGCCAACCGCTCCACCACCGGGGCACCGGATTCGGCGGCCAGGTCGCGGCCGGTGATGCCGAGATCCAACTGGCCGGAGGCCACGTAGATGGCAATGTCCTTGGGCCGCAGGAAGAAGAACTCGACCTGGTTGGCCGGGTCGATGACCGTCAGATCCTTGGGGTCGGTGCGACGGCGGTAGCCGGCCTCCGACAGGATCTCGGCGGCCGATTCGCTCAGGGCACCCTTGTTGGGTACGGCTACTCGCAGCATGTCAGTCACAGCTTCCGGTACACGTCATCGAGGGTCAGCCCGCGCGCCAGCATCAGCACCTGGGCCCAGTAGAACAACTGGCTGATCTCCTCGGCCAGCGCGTCGTCGGACTCGTGTTCGGCGGCCAGCCAGACCTCGCCGGCCTCCTCGAGGACCTTCTTGCCGATGGTGTGCACCCCCGCGTCCAGCGCGGCCACGGTGGCACTTCCGGTCGGTCGGGTGCGCGCACGTTCGCCCAGCTCGGCAAACAGCTCCTCGAACGTCTTCACGGACAGTGATTCTTTCATGCCCGCGCGCGGCCCGGCGGCTGGCCGGTCAGGCCTTGTTCTCCGGCTGCCCCTCCCGCAACAACTCGGAGTGCATGTCCTCCAGCGACACGCCCTTGGTTTCGCGCACGAAACGCCACACGAACAGCAGCGACAGCACCGCGCACAGCGCGTAGAAGCCGTAGGCCGCGCCCAGGAAGTTGCGCAACTCGGGGAACGTCACGGTGATCAGCCAGTTCGCGGTCCACTGACCGGCCGCGGCCAGTCCGAGCGCCGCGGCGCGGATCCGGTTCGGGAACATCTCGCCGAGCAGCACCCAGACCACCGGACCCCACGACATGCCGAACGCCACGACGAACAGGTTGGCGGCCACCAGCGCGATCGGTCCGGCGGCGCCCTCGAGGTTCGGCTGGCCGTCGACCACCGGGGCGCTGGCGAAGATGACCGCCATGGTGGCCAGCGTGATCGCCATGCCCGACGAGCCGATCAGCAGCAGCGGCTTACGGCCGACCTTGTCGATCAGCGCGATGGCGATCAGCGTCGTCAGGATGTTGACCACCGAGGTGATGACGGTGATGGTGAACGACGAACTCTCGTCGAAGCCGACCGCCTGCCACAGCACGTTGGAGTAGTAGAAGATCACGTTGATGCCGACGAACTGCTGGAAGATCGACAGGCCCAGGCCCACCCAGACGATGCCGTAGAGCCCGCCGGTGGGCTTGCGCAGATCCCGCCACGACGGCTTGTCCTCCCGCTCCAGGGTCTCCTGGATGCGGTTGATGGTGATCTCCAGGTTCTTGGTGCCCAGCAGTCGAGTCAGCACCCGGCGCGCCTCCGGGATCCGGTGGGTGGCAACAAGATAGCGGGGAGACTCGGGGATGGTGTAGGCCAGCGCGCCGTAGACGATCGCGGGCACCGCCATCATCAGGAACATCCACCGCCAGGCCGCCAGGCCGCCATGCCCAGCCACAGCTCCTGATCCGATCCCCCGGCCAGGTGCGCGAGCAGCCAGTCGACCGCCAGCGACAGGAAGATGCCGGAGACGATGGCCAGCTGCTGCAGCGATCCGAGCCGGCCGCGGATGTGCGGCGGCGACACCTCGGCGATGTAGGCGGGCGCGATCACCGAGGCCACGCCGACGCCGATGCCGCCGACGATCCGGAACAGTACGATCATCCAGATGCCGGTCGCCAGGCCCGTGCCGATGGCGCTGAGCAGGAACAGCACCGCGGCGATCTTCATCACCGCCAGGCGGCCGATCCGGTCGGCGAGCCGACCCGCGGTCATCGCGCCGGCCGCCGCGCCCAGCAGCGCCGAGGCGACCGCGAAACCCAGTGAGGCGTTACCGATCTCGAAGTGCTTCTGGATGGCGTCGACCGCGCCGTTGATCACCGCGCTGTCGTAACCGAACAGCAGACCGCCCAACGCAGCGACGGACGCGATCCGAACCGCACTGCGCCCGCTGGAGAATTCCACGTCAACTTCCGGACCCTGGGACATCGATCCCCTTCCCGACGACGCCGAGTGCGTGAGTTGCCTCACATTTAAGCACTTGCCGCCGCGCGGGACACGCCGTTCTAACCAGCCTTGCGCGCGCGGCCGTCGACCTCGGCGTACATCGCGCGCAGATCCGCGACCGTGAGATCGGTCAGGGCCTCGAGGTGTCGGCGTCGTGGACTGCCGGGCACCACCACTTCGTTGGGGACGACCAGAACCGTGCACCCCGCGTCCTCGGCCGCTTCAGTGCCCGTCACCGAGTCCTCGATGGCCAAGCAGTGCGCCGGATCCAGGCCGAGCAGCTGCGCCGCGCGCAGGTACGGGTCCGGGGCCGGTTTTCCGCTGGGCACCTCGTCGCCGCAGACGGACACCGAAAAATAATGGCGGCCAATGCTGTTGAGCGCCTTCTCGGTGAGGTCGCGGCGGGTGTTGGTCACCAGCGCCATCGGCACCTCGGCCGCGGTGAGCGCATCCAATATCTCTTGGGCGCCGGCACACCACGGCAGGCCGGTCTCGAACAGTTCGCCGACGTAGTCGTGCATCCAGTCGGCGGTGTGCGCCATCTTTGCGGGGTCGGGTGCCAACCCGAGGTCGGCGTAGAGGATCGCGATGACCGAATCGCTGGATCCACCGACCGTCGAGGTGCGTACCTCGGGGGTGAGTTCGCGGCCGTGCTGCCGGTAGAACTCCTGCAGCGCCAAATCCCAGAGTTTTTCGGAGTCGACGAGTGTGCCGTCCATGTCCCAGAGCACCGCACGCATGGCCCCGATTGTGTCATCGCCGGATGCGAAGTCGAAATCCTTGCGGTGTCGGTCTCCCCGATTACCGTGGAGGGCATGGCGATACTTGTGACCGGCGCCACCGGCAACATCGGCCGACGCGTGGTGGACCATTTGATTGAGCTGGGCGCCAAAGACATCCGCGCGCTGATCAGAAACCCGCGCAAGGCAGATCTGCCCGACGGGGTGACAGCGATCACGGGGTATCTCGGAGCGCCCGAATCGCTGCCGGCCGCACTTGACGGCGTGGAACGGATGTATCTGGCGCCGCTGCCGGCGACGCTGGACACCACGCTGGAGATGGTCAAGAGCGCGAAAGTGGACTACGTGGTGGCCCTGTCGGGCGCGGGCGACTGGCAGGAACACGCCGACAAGGTCACCGCCTCGGGGCTGACGCACACCCAGCTCGGGCCGGGCGAGTTCACTGACAACTTCACCATCTGGGCCGACCAGATCAGGACCACCCGCACGGTCCGGGATCCCTATCCCTCGGTGGTCGAGGCGCCGATCTCGATGGACGACATCGCACGCGTGGCGGCGACACTGCTGGTCGACCCCGACGACGCGCATCACGGGAAGATGTATCCGATCACCGGGCCGGTGGCGCTGACCCGCGCGCAGATCGCCGAGCAGGTCGGTGTGGGCGTCGGGGTGGCCGTCGCGTGCGAGCAGTGCAGCCGTGCCGACGGCGAGGCGGCGTTGCGCCCCGCCATGGGTGAGTACGCGCGCTGGTATCTCGATGAGATCGCGAAGGGCATCGACCGACCGCAGCAGGCCAACGCCCTGGTGGCCGAGCTGACCGGCACTCCGGCCGAGTCGGTCGCCCAGTGGGCGGCGCGCAACGCCGCGGTGTTCGGCTGACCCGCATCACTTTCTCGAAAAGCGGGCCGGTCAGTCCTCCGGGTTGTATCCGAGGTTGGGCGCGAGCCAGCGCTCGGCCTCGGCCAACGTCCAGCCCTTGCGCTTGGCGTAGTCGGCGACCTGGTCCTGGGCGATCCGGCCGACGACGAAGTACTGCGACTGCGGGTGCGAGAAATACCAGCCGCTGACCGCGGCACCGGGCCACATCGCCATCGAGTCGGTCAGCTCGATACCGGTGCGCCTCTCGACGTCCATCAACTGCCAGATCGTCGTCTTCTCGGTGTGTTCCGGGCAGGCCGGGTAGCCGGGGGCGGGCCGGATTCCGACGTACTTCTCGCCGATCAGCGCGTCGTTGTCCAGCTGCTCGTCGGGCTGGTATCCCCAGAACTCCATCCGGACCCGCTGGTGCAACCGCTCGGCGAACGCCTCGGCCAGCCGGTCGGCCAGCGATTCCAGCAGGATCGCGCTGTAGTCGTCGAGATCGGCCTTGAACTCCATGATCTTGTCCTGGCTGCCCAGCCCGGCGGTGACGGCGAAGGCACCGACGTGATCGGCCAGGCCGGTGTGCTTGGGCGCCACGAAGTCGCCCAGGCTCCGGTTCGGGATGCCCGGACGGTGCTCACCCTGCTGACGCAGGTTGTGCAACGTGGTCAGCACCTCGGTCCGGGACTCGTCGGTGTAGACCTCGATGTCGTCGTCGACGGCGTTGGCCGGGAAGAACCCGATCACCCCGTTGGCGGTCAGCCACTTCTCCTTGATCAGGGTGTCGAGCATCTGCTGGGCGTCGTCGTACAGCTTGCGGGCGGTCTCCCCCGACGCCGGGTTGTTGAGGATGTCGGGGAAGCGGCCCTTCATCTCCCAGGCGTTGAAGAACGGCTGCCAGTCGATGAATTCGCGCAACTCGGCAAGGTCGTAGTCAAGAAATTCACGTATCCCCGTCCCTTGCGCGGGCACCGGCGGGGTGTAGCCGTCCCATTCGATCGGCGTGCGGTTGGCCCTGGCCTTCTCCAGTGTCAGCATCGGCCGCTCGTTCTTCTGGGCGTGTCGTTCCCGCAGCGACGCGTAGTCCTTCTCGGTGGCTTCCAGCAGCGCCGGACGCTGCTTGTCGTCGAGCAGCGCGGCCGCCACGGGAACGGAACGCGAGGCATCTTTGACCCAGACCACCGGGCCGGACCGCCGCGGCGAGATCTTCACGGCCGTGTGGGCCCGCGAGGTGGTCGCGCCACCGATGAGCAGCGGGATCTCCAGACCGGCGCGTTCCATCTCGACGGCGAAGTTGCTCATCTCGTCCAGCGACGGGGTGATCAGGCCGGAGAGCCCGATGATGTCGGCGCTGTGTTCCTTGGCCGCATCCAGGATCTTCTGCGCCGGGACCATCACCCCGAGGTCGATCACCTCGAAGTTGTTGCACTGCAGCACAACCCCGACGATGTTCTTGCCGATGTCGTGGACGTCGCCCTTCACCGTCGCCATCACGATGGTGCCGTTGGTGTCCTTCGTTCCGGACGTGCCGGCCTCTTCCTTCTCGGCCTCGATGAACGGCAGCAGGTAGGCCACGGCCTTCTTCATCACGCGGGCCGACTTCACCACCTGCGGCAGGAACATCTTCCCGGAGCCGAACAGGTCGCCGACGACGTTCATGCCGTCCATCAGCGGGCCCTCGATCACCTCGATCGGACGACCGCCCGCGGCGTCGATCTCGGCGCGCAGTTCCTCGGTGTCCTCCTCGACGTGGGCGTCGATGCCCTTGACCAGGGCGTGGGTGATGCGCTCGCGGACCGGCTGGGAACGCCACTCGGCAGCGGTCGGATCCTCGGCCTTGTCCTTGGAGTTGAACCGCTCGGCGATCTCGAGGAGGCGTTCGGCCGCATCCTCGCGCCGGTTCAGCACGACGTCCTCGATGCGCTCCCGCAACTCCTCGTCGATCGAGTCGTAGGGCACCAGGGCACCGGCGTTGACGATGCCCATGTCCAGACCGGCCTTGATGGCGTGGTAGAGGAAGACCGCGTGGATGGCCTCCCGGACCGGGTTGTTGCCGCGGAACGAGAACGAGACGTTGGAGATGCCGCCGGAGAGATGCACCCCGGGCAGGTTCTCCTTGATCCAGGCGCAGGCCTCGATGAAGTCGATGCCGTAGGTCGCGTGCTCCTCGATCCCGGTGGCCAGCGCGAAGCAGTTCGGGTCGAAGATGATGTCCTCGGCCGGGAAGCCGACCTGTTCGGTCAGCACCCGGTACGCGCGCCCGCAGATCTCCTTGCGGCGCTCCAGGTTGTCGGCCTGCCCCGTCTCGTCGAACGCCATGACGACGACGGCGGCGCCGTACTTGCGGCACAGCCGGGCGTCGTGGATGAACTTTTCCTCGCCCTCCTTCAAGGAGATCGAGTTGACGATCGGCTTGCCCTGCACGTTCTTCAGGCCGGCCTCGATGACCTCCCACTTGGAGGAGTCGATCATCACCGGGACGCGGCTGATGTCCGGTTCGGAGGCGATCAGCCGGGTGAAGCGGTCCATCGCGGCGACGCCGTCGATCATGCCTTCGTCCATGTTGATGTCGATGACCTGCGCACCAACCTCGACCTGCTGCAGCGCCACCGACAGCGCGGTGTCGTAGTCCTCGGCCTTGATCAGGTTCCGGAACCGGGCCGAGCCGGTGATGTTGGTCCGTTCACCGATGTTCACGAACAGCGAGTTGTCGTCGATGTTGAGCGGCTCGAGGCCCGACAGCCGGGTCGCGACTGGAAGCTCGGGCACCTGACGCGGCGCCTTGCCCTCGACCACCTTCGCGATCTCGGCGATGTGCGCCGGCGTCGTCCCGCAGCAGCCACCGACCAGGTTGACGAAGCCGGCGTCGGCGAAGTCGGCGAGGTAGCCGGCCTGACGTTCCGGGGTCTCGTCGTACTCGGCGAAGGCGTTGGGCAGGCCCGCGTTCGGGTAGCAGGACACGAAAGTATCTGCGATGCGCGAGATCTCGGCGATGTACGGCCGCATCTCGGGTGCGCCCAGGGCGCAGTTGAGGCCGACGGCGAGCGGCTTGGCATGCCGGATCGAGTTCCAGAACGCCTCGGTGACCTGGCCGGACAGGGTGCGCCCGGACGCGTCGGTGATGGTGCCGGAGATGATCACCGGCCAGCGGCGGCCCCGCTCCTCGAACAGGGTCTCGAGGGCGAACACCGCGGCCTTGGCGTTGAGCGTGTCGAAGATCGTCTCGACGAGGAGAATGTCGGCACCGCCGTCGACCAGACCGTTGGCGGCCTCGAGGTAGGCGGCGACCAGTTGGTCGTAGGTGACGTTGCGGGTGCCCGGATCGTTGACGTCCGGCGAGATCGACGCGGTCCGCGTCGTCGGTCCCAGCACCCCGGCGACGTAGCGCGGCTTGTCGCCGGTGCTGAACTCGTCGCACGCAGCGCGGGCCAGCGCGGCCCCGGTGTAGTTCAGCTCGTAGCTGAGTTCGGCCATGCCGTAGTCCGACAACGAGATCGCGGTGGCGTTGAAGGTGTTGGTCTCGAGGATGTCGGCGCCCACCTCGAGGTACTCGCGGTGGATCGCCTCGATGATCTGCGGCTGCGTCAGGTTGAGCAGGTCGTTGTTGCCGACGAGATCGCTCGGCCAGTCGGCGAACCGTTCGCCGCGATAGCCGGCCTCGTCGGGCCGGTCGCGCTGGATGGCGGTACCCATGGCGCCGTCGATCACCATGATTCGCTGCCGCAGCGCGGCGGTCAGCTCCTCGGTGCAGTCGGGGCGAATGTTCGGCTGCACGGCGCTGGACTCGGATGTCTGCTGCTCAGGATTATTCACGCAACTCCCTCCCATGACGGAAGGCGTCCTTGACTCTGCCGAGCGTGGCGGATATTACGGGTGCCCGCCCCGAATAACCGTTGCAACGCCTCTCGACCCAAAAAGTCTACGTGGTCACCGGTTCGTCGTCGGGACACCCCACAGCCAGGGTGTTGCTCGTGGGCGTATTTCCGGCCCGAGGTCGTACGCTGGGTTGGTGACCTCGCCGGATTCCCGCAGAGTTGATCTGCCCGAACTCCACAACACCATCATTGTGGCGGCCTTCGAAGGCTGGAACGATGCCGGCGATGCGGCCAGCGACGCCGTTGCGCACCTCGACGCCATCTGGGAGGCGTCGGCGATCGTGGACATCGACGACGAGTCGTACTACGACTACCAGGTCAACCGCCCGGTGATCCGGCAGCTCGACGGCGTGACCAGGGAGTTGGTCTGGCCGTCGATGCGGGTCTCGCACTGCCGCCCGCCCGGCAGCGAGCGCGACATCGTGCTGATGCACGGCGTCGAACCCAACATGCGGTGGCGGTCGTTCTGCGCCGAACTGTTGGGGATCGCCGAGAAACTCGACGTGGACACCGTGGTCATCCTCGGCGCGTTGCTGGCCGACACGCCGCACACCCGCCCGGTTCCGGTGTCGGGCGCGGCGTACTCGTCGAACTCGGCCCAGTACTTCGGCCTCGAGGAGACCCGCTACGAGGGGCCGACCGGCATCGCCGGGGTGTTCCAGGACGCGTGCGTGGCCGCGGGCATCCCCGCGGTGACGTTCTGGGCCGCGGTCCCCCACTACGTGTCCCATCCGCCGAACCCGAAGGCCACCGTGGCGCTGCTGCGCCGGGTCGAGGACGTCCTCGACATCGAGGTGCCGCTCGCGGACCTGCCGCAGCAGGCCGAAGAATGGGAACAGGCGGTCACCGAGATGACCGCCGAGGACGACGAGGTCGCCGAGTACGTCGCGTCGCTGGAGGAGCGCGGCGACGCCGAGGTGGACCTGCACGAGGCGCTGGGCAAGATCGACGGCGACGCCCTGGCCGCGGAGTTCGAGCGCTACCTGCGGCGGCGCGGCCCCGGCGGCAGCCCCGGGTTCGGGCGCTAGAGCGCGATACCTACAGCGCGACCCCGAGCAGCGCGTCGACCGCGGTGGCCACCAACTTGGGTGCCTGCTCGTCGTGGCCGCCGTACTCCAGCGCGTCGGTACACCAGCCGTCCAGGGCCGTCAGCGCCCCGGGCGTGTCCAGGTCGTCGGCCAGGTAGCGCCGCACCCGCGCGAGCACGTCGGCGGCGTCGGGACCGGCGGGCAGCGCGACGGCCTCGCGCCAGCGGGCCAGCCGCTGCTGCGCGTCGGTGAGCACCTGCGGGCTCCAGAACCGGTCGGTGCGGTAATGCCCCGCGAACAGCCCGAGCCGGATGGCGCCCGGGTCCACCCCGTCGGCGCGCAGCTTCGAGACCAGCACCAGGTTGCCCAGGCTCTTGGACATCTTCTCGCCGTCCCAGCCGATCATCCCGGCGTGGACGTAGTGGCGCGCGAACCGGCGCTGCTCGGTGACCGATTCGGCGTGCGCGGCCGAGAACTCGTGGTGCGGGAAGATCAGGTCGCTGCCGCCGCCCTGCACATCGAAACCCATGCCGAGGCGGGTCAACGCGATGGCCGAACACTCCACGTGCCAGCCCGGGCGCCCCGGGCCGAACGGCGACTCCCAGCTGGGCTCCCCCTCGCGGGCGGCCCGCCACACCAGCGCGTCGAGCGGATCGGCCTTGCCGGGGCGGTCGGGGTCCCCGCCGCGCTCGGCGAACAGCGCGCGCATGGTGTCGGGGTCGTAGCCGGACTCGTAGCCGAACTGATCGGTGGCGTCGGCCCGGAAATAGACGTCGGGGAACTCGGCGTCGTCGACGGTGTAGGCCGCGCCGGAGGCCAGCATCTTCTCGACGAGTTCGATGACCTCGTCGATGGCGTCGGTGGCCGCGACGTAATCCTGCGGCGGCAGCACCCGCAGCGCGCTCATGTCCTCGCGGAACAGCTGGGTCTCGCGGTCGCCGAGGTCACGCCAGTGGATGCCGTCGCGGGCGGCCCGCTCGAACAGCGGATCGTCGATGTCGGTGATGTTCTGCACGTAGTGCACCCGGTGCCCGGAATCCAGCCACATCCGGTACACCAGGTCGAAGGCCAGATAAGTCGCGGCGTGCCCGAGATGGGTGGCGTCGTACGGGGTGATGCCGCAGACGTACATGGTGGCCGTGGGCCCCGGCGCGACGGGCCGCACCTGCCGGTCCGCGCTGTCGAACAGGCGCAACTGCGGTGCCCGACCGGGCAACTCCGGAACTGAAGCGGCCGACCACGATTGCATAGCGTCGAACTCTATTCGGGTGTTCATCGGGCTCCTCAACTGGCCGACCGGATCGCGTCGAGCAGCACGTCAGCGAGCTCGGCCCGACACATCAGCAGATCGGGCAGGTACGGGTCGGGGCGGTTGTAGAGCATCGGGGACCCGTCCAGACGCGAGGCGTGCATGCCGGCTGCCTGGATGACGCCGCCCGGCGCGGCCGAATCCCATTCCCACTGCCCGCCGGCGTGGATGTAGGCGTCGACGTCGCCGCGCACCACGGCCATGGCCTTGGCGCCGGCCGAGCCGATCCGGACCAACTCGAAGTCGACGTACTGCGACATCCGGTACAGCACGGCCGGCGGCCGGTTGGCGCTGGCGGTGATGCGGATGGGCGCGTCCGGTTCGCGCCGCGGGCCGGCGACCACGGTGTCGGACCGGAACACCTCACCGGTGGCCGGCAGGGCCACCACGGCGTCGGTGATGCGCCCGTGCGGGCCGCCGACGCGCTGCCACAGCGCGATGTGCACGGCCCAGTCGGGCCGGCGCGGGGTGGAGTATTCGCGGGTGCCGTCGACGGGGTCGATGATCCACACCCGGTCGGACTGCAGCCGGCGCAGATCGTCGGGGGCCTCCTCGGAGAGCACCGCGTCGCTTGGGCGTTCGGCGGCCAGCCGGCGCAGCAGCAGCTTGTTGGCCTCGCTGTCGCCGGCGTCGCCGAGCATCCACGGATAGTCGAAGCCGACCTCCTCGCGCATCGCCAGCAGGAGTTTTCCCGCGTCGACGGCGAGGTCGGCGGCAAGCGCGGCATCGGTCTGGTTCTCGCTGTTGCCGCCCGCCTCTGTCACCGTGTCAGTATCCGCGATGAGCATGCACGCTGTGGTCTGGGGCTGGGCTGACGGTAAATTCGGCACATGCGTACAACAGCGTCGGCGGCCGTGATCTTCCTGACCGCGGTTGCGCCGCTGGTCGCGTGCGGTTCCGAGGCGCCGCCCCGGACCCTGACCGGCACCAGCTGGGAGCTGGTGTCCGTGCAGTCGATGGCCGACGCCGAGGCCACCGAGGTGCCCGACCCCGGCAAGTTCACCGTCGAGTTCGGCGAGGACGGCAAGGCCTACTTCCAGCTGGACTGCAACCGCGGCAACGGCGCCTACACCGCCGAACCCAGCGGCGATGGGGACTCGGGGTCGCTGACCTTCGGGCCCATCGCCGTGACGCAGATGTTCTGCCCGCAGCCGTCGATGGACCAGCAGGTCACCAGCTCACTGGAGCACGTGCGGACCTACCTGTTCGCCGGCGATCAACTGCACCTGTCGAAGCTGGCCGACGGCGGCATCCTGACCTGGCGACCGGCCTGAGTCAGAACGCCGGCCACGGGATGGGCCGGGAACGGTTGGGCGCCGGCATCACCGGATCGTCCAGCAACTCGCCCGCCCGGGCCCGCAGCGCGGCGATCTCCGCGCCGGTGACATGCGGGGCCAGCTGTGCGGCGAGCTCGCCGGCCAGGGCGTCCTGCACGTCGGCCACCGACTCGAGGATCCCGTCGTCGATGGGCTTGCCCGCCCACCCCCACAGCACCGTGCGCAGCTTGTCCTCGGCGTGCAGACACAACCCGTGGTCGACCCCGTAGACGCGGCCGTCGACGCCGGACAGGATGTGGCCGCCCTTGCGGTCGGCGTTGTTGACCAGGATGTCGAAGACCGCCATCCGCACCAGCCGCGGGTCGTCGGCATGGATCAGCAACACCTCGTCGCCGGCGTAGTCGTAGGCCCGCAGCACCGGGAGATAACCGGCCGGCAGCTTGTCCACCGGGCACAGGTCGACCAGGTCGGGGCCGGGATCGGTTTCCCCGGGCGGGCTCTCCGGCTGGTCCACCCACTGCTGCACCATGCCCGGACCGGCCGGGCCGGAGCGAATGATGGTGTGCGGCACGATGTCCCAGCCCAACGCCGCGGAGACCACGTAGGTGGCCAGCTCACGGCCGGCCAGCGTGCCGTCGGGAAAATCCCACAGCGGCTGCTCGCCGCTGACCGGCTTGTAGACGCAGTGCGTGGACTGCCCGTCGAGTTCGGCCTCGCACAGGAAGGTGGCGTTGCTGGCCGAGCGGATCCGGCCCAGGACCGTCAGCTCACCGTCGCGCAGGAGCGCCGCGTGCTCGGGGTTGGGGGTCTCAGGGCTGGGGATCATCGTCAGACCCGAACAGTTCGGCGCGCCGGTAGCCGTTGGTGCGCACACAGATGTGACCGTCGGCGTCCAGCGGTTCCTCGCACAGCGGGCAGGGCGGCCGACCCGCCGAGATCACCCGCTGGGAACGATTGGCGAACTGTCGCGCCGATTCGGGGCTGAGGAACACCCGCACCGCGTCGGGACCCTCCTCGGCGTCGTCGAGTACCACTGACGCGTCGAACTCGGTGTCGGTGACCGCCAGCAACTCCACCACCACGGTCTGGGCCTCGGAGTCCCAGCCCAGGCCCATGGTGCCGACCCGGAACTCCGCGTCGACCGGCGTCTCGAGCGGGTTGAGGTCCTCGACGTCGGCGGACTCCGGCGGCAGCGGCGTGCCGAACCGGCGGTTGATCTCGACCAGCAGCGCGCCGATCCGGTCGGCGAGCACCTCGACCTGTTGCTTCTCCAGGATCACCGAGACCACCCGGGTGTCGTGGACGGCTTGCAGGTAGAAGGTCCGGTTTCCGGGTTGACCGACGGTCCCGGCCACAAAGCGGTCGGGGGTCCGGAAGACGTGAATTGCACGGGCCATGGCGTCCTCCAAAATACCGGCTCGCACCGGCGACGTCGGGATCAGTCCGTCGAGCCGCCGACGACGGCGTCGCCCGCGGCGGGGTTCTCTCCATTGGTTTCGGCGGCCGGTGGCGCAGTCAGCACGTTGGCCAGCGCCGGGCCGGTGTGGTTGACGTGAACCACGAACGGCCGCACCGCGGTGTAGCGGATCACGCTGCACGACGCCGGGTCGGCGGTGATCCGCTGGAAGCCGTCCAGGTGCAGACCGAGCGCATCGGCGATGACGGCCTTGATCACGTCGCCGTGGGTGCAGGCCACCCACAGCGCGTCGCCGCCGTGCGCCTCGGCCAGCCGACGGTCGTGTTCGCGGACCGCGGCGACCGCCCGGGACTGCACCGCGGCCAGGCCCTCACCCTCGGGGAAGATCGCGGCGCTGGGCTGCTGCTGCACGACCGACCACAGCGGCTCCTTGACCAACTCGCCGATGGGGCGCCCGGTCCACGCGCCGTAGTCGACCTCGCTGATCCGTTCCTCGACCGTCGGCGCCAGCGACAGCGCCGCCGCCAGCGGTTCCAGCGTGCGCTCACACCGCAGCAGCGGCGACCGCACCAGCGCCTTGATGGGCAGGGTCGCCAGCCGCTCGACCAGCGCGTCGGCCTGCTGGCGGCCCTTGTCGTCGAGGTCGACGCCCGAGCTGCGGCCCGCCAGGGTGTGCGCGGTGTTCGAGGTGGAGCGGCCGTGCCGCAGCAGGATCACTGTCATGTCGCGCTCATCACTCCAGTTCCGAGAAGGATCAGTACCAGCACGCCGAGGGCCACGCGGTAGCCGACGAACCAGTACATGCTGTGCCGGGTCAGGAACCGCAGCAACCAGGCGACCGCGACGAAACCGACGACGAACGCGATCAGCACCGACACCAACAACTGCGGGCCCGTCGCGCTCATTCCCTCGCTGACCGGGGCGAACGCGTCCGGCAGCGAGAACAACCCGGAGGCGAACACCGCGGGGATGGCCAGCAGGAAGCCGAACCGGGCGGCCAACTCGCGGTCCACTCCCAGGAACAGCCCGGCGCTGATGGTCGCCCCCGAGCGCGACACCCCGGGCACCAGCGCCAGGCACTGGGCGAACCCGACGATGACCGCGTCGCGCCAGGTCAGCTGCTCGGCGTGGCGGGTCTGCCGGCCGAGGTACTCGGCGAGCGCGATGACCACCGAGAACACGATCAGCGCCGAGGCCACCAGCCACAGATTGCGCGCGCCGCCGCGGATCACGTCCTTGAACAGCAGGCCCAGCACGCAGATCGGGATGGTGCCGATGATGACGAACCAGCCCATCCGATAGTCGACGTTGTCGCGGCGGGTGGCGTCGAACAGGCCCGCGAACCACGCCCGCACGATGCGGACGATGTCCTTGGCGAAGTACAGCAGCACGGCGGCCTCGGTACCCAGCTGCGACACCGCGGTGAACGAGGCACCGGCGTCGTCGGAGAAGAACAGCCGCGAGGTGATCGCCAGATGCCCCGAGGAGGAGACCGGCAGGAATTCGGTGAGGCCCTGCACGATCGACAACACCACGACCTGCAGCCAGGACATCGCCGCCACTTCCACGCCGACGACCGTACCGTGGCGGGCCGCCGGGACTTCTCAGCGTGCCGGGCGGGCGGCCGCCTCGGTGACCGCGTCGCGCACCACGGCGATCAGGCTGCGTTCGTCGGTCAGGTCGACGCCCTTGCAGCTGCGGGTGGTCGCGGCCACCACGTCCTCGCGCTGCGGCACCGGACCGGCCAGCCGCGGCCGATAGATCTCGACCCGCAGGTCCTGATGGTCGTGCACGAGGAAGGCGAACGTCCGGCCGTCGCCGACGGAGCCGAAACCGCTGGCGTGGGGACCGGTCGTGAGATCTTCCACGGCGAACTCGTCACCCAGTCCGGAGTCTGCGCCCTGGGACATGGGGCGACCATACCGTCGGGCTCGACCGGGACCGTTGGTGGTGCCGGATAGAGTCTTTCGGCAGTGTCACAGCAACGAAGGTTCCCCGTGTCGGCCGCCGCCGTCCTCGCCGCGCTGGCCCTGTTGGTCGGCGTGTCGTGCTCCTCGACGCCGGTCGAGCTGGCCCCGGCGACCATTCCCCCGGCCTCCCCCGCACAGGCGCCGCCGCCCGCACACGCGCCCGCGGGCACCGTGCGGCCGCTGGACGCGCCGGCGCAGGCCGCCGTGTTCGACCCGGGCG
>JAEWRC010000175.1 GCA_023460175.1 Actinomycetes bacterium | reverse complement strand
ATGATATGCGCCATCATTTTGCACTTTTGCAGGGGCTGGCATCGGAGGTGCGGAGTGAGAGTTCTGACGGCGCTGTCGGGTCCGGTCGACGCCATCGAGCGCGCGGCGGCCCTGCGCGAGGCCGGCGCGGCGGGAGTGTTCACCTTCGAGGGCCCCCACGATGTCTTCGCGCCGCTGACGCTGGCCAGTACCGTCGGCGGCCTCGATCTGCTGACCAACGTGGCGATTGCGTTCCCGCGCAACCCCATTCACCTGGCGCATCAGGCCATCGACCATCAGCTGCTGTCCGGGGGCCGGTTCGTGCTGGGCCTGGGCACGCAGATCCGCACGCAGATCGAGAAGCGGTTCGGCGCCGAGTTCGACCGTCCGGTGGACCGCATGGTGGAGCTGATCGCGGCCCTGCGCGCCATCTTCACCACGTGGTCGACGGGGGAGCGGCTGAACTTCCGCGGCGAGTTCTACACCCACCGGCTGATGACGCCGAACTTCAGCCCCGGCGCCAATCCGTACGGGCCGCCGCCCATCTACGTCGGGGCGCTGGGACCGCGGTTGACCCGCGCGGCCGCCGAGCACGCCGACGGGCTGCTGGTGATGCCGTTCGGGTCCACGAAATTCCTGCGGGAGCACACCATGGCCGCGGTGCGCGCCGGGCTGGCCGCGTCGGGCCGCAGCGAGTTCGCCGTGGTGCCGGAGATCATCGTGTCGCCCGGTGAGGATGCCTCTGACCATGACGGGACGCGGCGCCTGCTGGCGTTCTACGGCTCCACACCCGCCTACCGGCCGGTGCTCGAGGCGCACGGCTGGGGTGATCTGCAACCGGAACTGCACGCGCTGTCCAAGCAGGGCCGCTGGCAGGAGATGGGCGCGCTGATCGACGACGACGTGCTGAGCACCATCGCCGCGGTGGGTTCGGCCGCCGACATCGCGGCCCACATCCGGGAACGGGCCGACGGGATCGCCGACACCGTGTGCATCTACTCCGGCGGCGCGCTGTCGGTGCAGCAGCAGGCCGAGATCATCGACGCGCTTTAACGCAGCTTCAGCACGACCTTGCCGCGCGCGGTGCGATTCTCCAACGATGCCATGGCCTCGCCGGCCTGCTCCAGCGGGTAGATCTGCGGCGCGGGTGCGGACACCTTGCCCGCGGCCAGCAGCGCCTCGAGCTGATCCCACTGTTCGGCCAGGTAGCCCGGATGCGACAGCGCCCAGGCGCCCCAGCCGACACCGACCGCGTCGACGTTGTTGAGCAGCAATCGATTTGCCTTGATGGCCGGGATATCGCCGCCGGTGAACCCGATGATCAGCAACCGGCCCGCCGGGGCCAGCGACCGCAGCGAATCGGTGACCCGGTCACCGCCGACGGGATCGAGCACGATGTCCACGCCGCGGCCCTCGGTCAGCGTTGCGACGGCGTCCTTGAAGCCCTCGGCCAGCACCACCTCGTCTGCGCCGGCGGTCTTGGCGGCCTCGATCTTGTCCTCGGTGGACACCACCGCGATGGTGCGGCCCGCGCCGAGCGCCGGTGCCAGGCGCAGCGCGGAGGTGCCGATGCCGCCGGCCGCGCCGTGCACCAGCACGGTCTCGCCGGGGCTCAGCCGGCCGCGGGTGCGCAGCGCGAAGTGCACGGTCAGGTCGTTGAACAGGATCCCGGCGCCGGCCTCGAAGGAGACGTTGTCGGGCAGCTTGAACACGCGGTCCGGGGCGAGCGCCACCACCTCGGCCATGCCGTCGGTGATCATCGTCAGGCCCAGTACGCGGTCCCCGGCCGCGACGTGGGAGCCGGCGGGCGCGCTGCGCACCACCCCGGCCACCTCGCCGCCCGGGGTGAACGGCAGCTCGGGCTTGTACTGGTAGCGGCCGCGGCTCAGCAGCGCGTCGGGGAAGGCCACCCCGGCGGCGTGGACGTCGATGACCACCGCGTCGTCCGGGGCCGCCGGTTCGGCGACGTCGTTGATGACGACGGCGTCGGGGCCGTCGAGGTTGATGATCTGTACCGCACGCATACCCGAGACCCTAGCGATGGGGTGTGCTGACGATGTTCGGCGCCGTTGGGCCGAGTCTCATATTCCCGGTATTGCACCAGATGACCAGCGCACATGTGGCTCGGCATGGTTAAGGTGCAGGTATGCCCAAGACCGTGCAGATCCGAGACATCGACGACGAGGTGTACGCGGGGTTGGTGCGACGGGCCGGGGAAGAGGGAATCTCGGTCCCCGAACTTTTGCGGCAAGTAGCCACCCGACTCGCAGCGTGGCCCTCGATTGCGGAGTGGCTGCGCCGCACCGGTCATCACCCGTCACCGGTGTCCGCGGATGAGGTGTTGGACACGCTTGACCAGTGGCGTGGGGAGTGGCCCGACGCTCGCGGTTGATGCCTCCTGTCGGCGCTCCCACCTGACTAAGGGGCGACGGTCAGCCAGTCGGCGAACCCGGACGGGTCGTGGCGACCCAGCGCGCCGTGCTCGAACAGCCCCCAGCCCTCGCTGGTGGTGCCGTCGGCGGCATGGCACACCGCGCGCCCCACGTGGTCGATGACGCCGAACCCGGCGCGGCCGACGATCGCCGGGTCGGTCATGTCGTAGGTGAGCCGCTCGGTGAAGTTTTCGCCCTTCCACATCCCGTGCAGCCAGTCCGAGTCGCCGCCGTACCCGCCGCCGACGTGGATGGGGCAGGCCAGCTTGGATTCCACCTCGAAACGCACCGGGGACCCGTCAGCGGCGGTGGCCTCGATGTCGGCCCCGGTCGGGATCCGGGTGCCGGAGGTGTAGTGGATCTTGATCCGCGGCCAGCCCAGCTGCTCGATGCGGCCGTCCTTCCAGATCCGGGTGCAGTCGTTGAGGGAGCGGAAGCCGCTGGGTTCCTCCTGGATGATCAGCACGATCGAGAAGTTCTCGAAGGCCATCGGGACGTAGAGCCACCACATGCCCTCGAACGGCGGGTCGGCGGGCCGCCCGGCCGGTTCGGCCTCGCCGACCGGTCGGATGCCCCAGGACCGGTCCCGGCTGCCGATCCACACGTCGGGGTCGACGGTGATCATCTCGCCGTCGATCTCCAGATGCCCGCTCCACGAACCCAATTGGGCGAATCGCTGGGCGTCCAGCGTGACGCGGGTGCCGGTACGCAACACATGCCGCTGCTCCTGCACGGCGTCGAACAGGCTGTTCCACGTCAGGTCGGCGGCGATGCCGTCGGTCTCGTCGAGGACGATGCGCAGCTTGTGCAGCGGCTCGTCGACCTCGACGCGGTAGTTGCCGACGCGCTGGTTCAGCCGGTCGCCGTCGATGGCGTCGGACAGGTGCACCGCGGTCTGCACATCGCCGCGGCGCACCAGCAGGAAGGCGTCCTTGACCCCGAGGTTGGGGTAGTAGCCGATCCCGGTGACGACGAAGATGTCCCCGGTGCGGTCGTGGGCGTTGAAGTAGGAGCGGTCGTAGAAGTTCCGGTCGCTGGAGCCGGGCCACGCAATCGGTTGGGGGAGTTGGTGTACCGGGAATTCGTCCATGGGACCGAGCATCAGGCGTTTCCTTCCAGCAGCTTCTTCATCAGCGATCCGTGGTAGAACAACGTCTCTATGTCTTCGGGCTTTTCCATCTCGCCGAAGTGCACGCGGCGTGCGCCGGTGCGCATGAACACGCAGCACCACACCACCGCCGAGTAGACGTAGAACCAGCGCAGGTCGCCTACCTCGACGCCGGTCAGTTCGCGATAGGTGGCGCGGACATCCTCCTCGCGCAGCACCTCGGGCAGGCCCGGCAATCCTGCGAGTCCGCACAATTCCTGAAACACTTGATGCGCGAAGATGATCCACGCCACATCGAGTTCGCGCGGGCCGACGCAGGCCATCTCCCAGTCCAGGACTGCCACCGGTTCGAAGTCGCGGTAGAGCACGTTGCCGATGCGGGAGTCACCCCAGGCGAGCACCGGTTCGGCGGCCGCGACGTCGGTGGGGAAGTTGTCCTCGAGCCACCCCAGCGCGCGCTCGACCAGGTCGGACCGGCCGATGCCTGGGATGCAAAACTGGTACCACTGTTTGAGCCAGGTGAAGTGCCGGCGCAGCGCGGTGTCCCCGGGCGGGTCTGCCTCCAACAGATAGCCGAAGGTGTTCTGCGCGTCCGGGATCGAGTGCAGCTTGGCGATCACCGCGACAGTGGTGTCCTGCAGCTTCCGCTGCTGCTCGGGGGACGCGTCGGCGAACCAGTTGTTGCCGAAGGTGTAGGGCATGACATCCGGCGGCACCACGCCGTCGACGTGGTCCATCAGGAAGAACGGGGCGCCGAGCACCTCACCGGTGTCCTCGAGCCAGCGCACCTTCGGCACCGGAATGTCGGTGAGCTCGCCGGCCGCGCGCATGACCTCGAACTGATGATCCAGCCGGTAGGCGGAGAACACCGGGATGTCGTCGGCGGTGGGGGCCACCCGGGCGACCCACTTCTGCTCCCGCGGGGCACCGTCCTCGGCCCAGCTTCCCGTGAGAATGATTGTCTCCGAGGACATCCCATTGGAGTCGATGCCGCTTTCGATCGTGACGTCCGGGACCGCGCCGCCGGGCAACACGGTCGACAGCCACCGCGCGAGCACGGTGGGCAGGGTGTTGACGTCGCGGCTGGAGCGTTGTAGGCGGTCGACGTTTTCTACGGCGGGCTGATTCGACACTGAACCTGCTCCTTCGCGGGGATATTACGATACTGTCGGTAGCGTTATGAAAGCAGACACGCCACCGGATGACAAGACCCCGGCCGCGGGACGGCCCCGCGACCCGCGTCTCGACGCTGCCATATTGGCCGCCACCGCGGACCTGCTTGTCGAGATCGGCTATGCCAACGTCACCATGGCCGCGATCGCCGAACGCGCGGGCACCACCAAGACCGCGGTGTACCGTCGCTGGCCCAGCAAGGCCGAACTGGTACACGAGGTCGCGTTCCCCGCCGTGCCGTCGGCGTTGGAGATCCCGCCCGGTGACATCGCGGCCGACGTGCGGGCCATGATCGCCGCGGCCCGCGACATCTTCACCACCCCGGTGGTGCGCGCCGCGCTGCCCGGACTGATCGCCGACATGACCGCCGACGAGCAACTCAACGCACGCGTCATGGAGCGCTTCAGCGCGCTGTTCTCGGCGGTACGCACCCGCGTGATCGAGGGGGTGGCGCGCGGGGACGTGCACCCGGATGTCGACCCCGACCGGCTGGTCGAGGTCATCGGCGGCACCACCATGCTGCGGTTGCTGCTGGATCCGGTAAAACCCCTCGATGAGCAGTGGGTGGATCAGACCGCCGCTATCGTCGTACACGGCGTGAGGAGACCACAATGACAGCACGGCTCGACGGACACTCGGCGATCGTCACCGGCGCCAGCCGCGGCCTGGGCCGCGCGATCGCCCTGGCGCTGGCCGCCGAGGGCGCCAAGGTCGCCGTGGTCGCGCGCACCGAACAGGTGTGGAACGACAAGCTGCCCGGCACCATCGGCGAGACGGTCGCGCAGATCGGGGCCGCCGGCGGGCGTGCCGTCGCGATCCGCGCCGACCTCACTGACCGCGACGACCTGCCGCGGCTGGTCGCCGAGGCCCGGGAAGCCCTGGGGCCCACCACGATCCTGGTCAACAACGCCGCCTTCACCGCACCCGGCCGGCCGCCCAAGGCCGGGGAGCAGCCGCGACCCAAGTCGGATCGGGCCGCCAAAACCCCTGCGCCCTCGGCGGATTGGCCGCCGTTCGTCAGCACCCCGGTGCACGCCTTTCGCCGGCACTTCGAGATCGCGGTGTTCGCCGCCTATGAGCTCATGCAGCTGGTAGCCCCCGACATGATCGAGGCCGGCCGCGGCGCGATCATCAACATCAGCTCCGTGGCCTCCCGCATCCCGGGTTCGGGCCCGTACGAGGACCTCTCCGGCGGCATCCTGCCCGGCTACGGCGGATCCAAGGCGGCACTCGAGCATCTCACCAGTTCGGCGGCCTACGAGTTGCAGCGCCGCAACATCTCGGTGAACGCGCTGTCCCCGTCACAAGCCATGATGACGCCCGGACTGTCGTACTACCGCACGGACTTCGACGACATCGGTTCGGAGGGCGACTTCGCCGAGGCCGTGGTCCGGCTGGCGCTGGTCGATCCCGCGCAGGTGACCGGGCGCACCGTCGGGCACCGCGAGGTGCTGGACGGGACGTTCAGGCCGTTTGCCCCCTAGCGGGCCGTTGCCTCCGAGCCCCTGACGAAGGTCCGCTTGCCGAAGTGCGGGTTGGCGACGGCCGTCGTCACCCCGGTGCCGATCGGGCCGCGGGTGTCGAACAGGCTGGCCGTTCCGGTCGCCAGGCCCGCCTCGCTGTAGTGGGTCAGCGCGGCCATCCCGATGTAGGGCCCCTCGGGCAGCCGGCACAGCGTCAGGGTGTAGTCGGCGTTGATGAACCCCAGCCCGGATGTCGAGAACCCCGTCAGCGACGCGGTGACGTCGACGGCCAGCGCGGCCTGGACGAACGGGCTGTTCGGCTCGCCGGCGACCAGTTCGCGCACCTCGCGCACCCAGGCGTACCGCGGCCCGTCGTGCTGCCAGACCATCCCCGAGCCGACTCCCGGCTCCCGGCCGTACGGCTTGACGAACATCGGCATGGCGTCGTCGAACTCGGCGGGCTCCTGGGGTAGCGGCGGCAACTCGATGGGGGTGCTCCAGGCCGCCTCGCCGGGTTGTTCGCCCCGGCGCAGATACAGCGCGGACGCGCGCCCCACGACCTCGTCGTGCTGGAGCATCGCCGCGTCGATGGCCTGCATCCGGCTCCCGACGCGGACCACCTCGGCGCGCACCCGCACCGGTTCGGTGGCGACCCGGCGCAGCATGTCGACGGTCAACCGGACCGGCAGCAGTTCGGGGTCGGCCCGCTCGGCATCAATTGCCCGGGCCAGCAGCCCGCCGATGACGTGGCCGCCGAGCGTGGGCCCCCAGCCGCCCTGGGCGATGGCATTGGGCACGAACGCGTCGCCATCGGCCACGAAGTACGGGGTCAGGGTCGCCGTCTGCATGTGTCGTCCTCGCTGGATGATCGTACGGAAACACTTACAGTATCTGGCTCTTGTTTCGGGCCGTCACCTCGGCCCTGCGTTGCGCCAGGCCGGCGGCGTCAAGTTCCTGGGCGCCGGAGATCTGCTTCTCGGCGGCCAGCGCCGGGTCGGTGACCCCGGCCCAGCCGCGCTGATAGATCTCCTTGAGGCCGGCCATGGTCGGCGCGTCCACCTCCGCGACCTGAGCGGCCAGCTCGAGGGCGCGCGGCAGCAGTCGCTCGTGGGCCACCACCTCGGTGACCAGGCCGATTCGCTCGGCGCGCGCGGCGTCGACCACCTCACCGGTCATCGACAGTCGCCGCGCCATCGCGGCGCCCACCCGCTGCGGCAGCCGGGCGGTCATGCCGCCGCCGGGCAGGATCCCCACCCGCGCGTGCGTGTCGGCGAAAACCGCACGCTCCGAGGCGATCAGGAAGTCACAGGCCAACGCCATCTCGAGGCCGCCGGTGAACACCGGGCCGTTGACGGCGCCGATCACCGGGATGGCCATCTCGGCAGGTTTGGTGATGCAGTTGTGGCTCTGGAACCGGGCGAAGTACTCCCGGCCGTGCTGCTGGGCCTCCTTGAGGTCGACGCCGGCGCAGAACGCCGGGTCGGTCCCGGTCAGGACGGCCACCCGCACCGCCGGAGCGGCGTCCGCGTCGCTCAAGGCCGCGAACAGCGCCTCGATCAGCTCGCGGCCCAACGCGTTTCGCGCCTCGGGCCGGTTCATGGTGACCACGCGGACTGCGCCGTGGTCGGTGGTGTGCACGATAGACATGCGCCGACGTTAGCGCGCGGCGTCTCGGGCCCTGTCGAACGTGCGGTTTCATCCGCCTGCGCGGCGTGATGCGGATGAAACTGCCGCTTCGGGATGTGTAGGGGCCGACGTCAGCGCAGGAACTGGGTCGAACTGTTCGCCAGGTCCAGCAGCGGCTGCGGCAGCGCCCCCAACGCCAGCGTGACCACCGCGGTCACCGCCACCGTCGCCTTGCCCGCCCAACTGGGGGCGACGACGACGGGCGCGTCCGGGGGCGGGTCGGTGAAGAACATCCACACGATGACCCGGACGTAGAAGTAGGCGGCGATCGCGCTGGCGATGACGCCGACGACCACCAGCGGCATCGCCCCGCCCTCGCCGGCGGCCTTGAAGACCGCGAACTTGCTGACGAAACCGCTGGTCAGCGGGATCCCGGCGAACGCCAGCAGGAACAGCGAAAACACCACGCCCACCACGGGATAACGCCGGCCCAGCCCGGCCCAGCGGGACATGTCGGAATCCTCGGCGCCGGTGGGGTCGCGGACCAGACCCACCACGGCGAACGCCCCGAGGGTGGAGAACCCGTAGGCGAACAGGTAGAACAGCGTGCTCGAGATGCCGCTGTCGGTGAGCGCGATGACGCCGGTCAGGATGAAACCCGCATGCGAGATCGCCGAATAGGCCAGCAGGCGTTTGACGTCGGCCTGCCGCACCGCCACGACGGTGCCGATCACCATGGTCGCGATGGCCACCGCCCACATCATCGGTCGCCAGCCCGCCTGCAGGCCCGGCACCGCGACGTAGAACACCCGCAGCATGGCGCCGAAGGCGGCGACCTTGGTGGCCGCGGCCATGAACGCGGTGATCGGGGTGGGCGCGCCCTGGTACACGTCCGGGATCCAGGAATGGAACGGCACCGCGCCCACCTTGAACAGCAGCCCCACGGCCACCAGCACCAACCCGATCAGCGCCATCGTCGAGGATCGGCCGACGGGTTCGGCAACGGCCTCGGCGATGCCGGTCAGCTCGAAGGTCCCGCTGTAGCCGTACAGCAGCGCGACGCCGTACAGGAAGAACGCCGACGAGAACGCGCCCAGCAGAAAGTATTTCAGCGCGGCTTCCTGCGAGAGCAGCCGCCGGTGCCGCGCCAGCCCGCACAGCAGATACAGCGGCAGCGAGAGCACCTCCAGCGCGATGAACATCGTCAGCAGGTCGTCGGCGGCCCCGAACAGCAGCATCCCGGTGACCGCGAACATCGTCATGGGGAAGACCTCGGTCTGCATGACTCCGGCGCGGGTGGCCTCCTTCTCCGCGACGCTGCCCGGCACCGCCGCAGCCTGCGGCGTGAACCCGTCCAAACCGCCCGTCCCGCCGCCGTTTTCGGCCGGCAGATGGCGTTCGGCGATCAACAGGATGCCCAACACGGCGATCACCAACACGGTCGCCTGCAGGAATAGGGCGGGCGCGTCGATGGCCACCGCACCCATCATCGCCGAGTTGCCCGGCCCGCCACCGAGATCCCGCAGCAGCAGCACGACGGAGACCAGCGCGGCGCCCAGGCCGCCGAGGCTCAACACCAGTTGGGTGCCGTACCGCAGGCTTCGCGGGAAGAACGCCTCGACCAGCACCCCGGCCACGGCGACGCCGACGACGATCAGCATCGGCGAGAGCTGGGCGTACTCGATCGAGGGTACGTCCACGGCAAGCAAGGCGGTCATTCCGCGGCTCCTTCCGCGACCACGGGGGCCGGGTCGGTGTGACCGATGGTGGTCAGCGTGTGCTCGACGGCCGGATTGATGACATCCAGCGCGGGTTTGGGATAGATGCCCAGCACCAACAGCAGCGCGATCAACGGCGCGACCACCGCCAATTCGCGGGGGACCAGGTCGCGGACCTTCTCGCTACCGTCGGCCACCGGGCCGGTCATCATCCGCTGGTACATCCACAGCACGTAGATCGCCGAGAGCACCAGCGCCGAGGAGGCGACGACGGCGAGCACCGGATACCGGGTGAAGGTGCCGATGAGGACCAGGAACTCACTGATGAACGGTGCCAGCCCGGGCAGCGACAGGGTGGCCAGGCCGGCGACCAGGAACGTGCCCGCCAACACCGGCGCGACGGTCTGCACCCCGCCGTAGTCGGCGATGGCCCGAGAGCCCCTGCGCGACACCAGGAATCCGGCGATCAGGAACAGTGCGGCGGTGGACAGTCCGTGGTTGATCATGTACAGCGTCGAGCCGGACTGGCCCTGGCTGGTCATCACGAAGATGCCCAGGATGATGAACCCGAAGTGCGAGATCGAGGTGTAGGCGATCAGCCGCATGAAGTCGGTCTGCCCGAACGCCAGCACCGCGCCGTAGACGATGCTGATCACCGCCAGCACCATCACCGCCGGACCGAACAGCGAGGCCGAATCGGGGAACAGTTGCAGGCAGTACCGCAGCATGCCGAACGTGCCGACCTTGTCGACCACGGCCATCATCAGCACCGCGGTGGCCGGCTTGGACTCCACCGCGGCGTCGGGCAGCCAGCGGTGGAACGGCCACAGCGGGGCCTTGATGGCGAACGCCAGCATGAACCCCAGGAAGATCGCGTGCATGACCGCGGGGTTGACGGCCAACTCGCCGGCCGACACCGCGGCCACGATGGCGCGGAAGTCGAACGTGCCGCCGTCGAAGGCGTCGCTGCCGGCGGTCACCACGTACAGGCCGATGATGGCCGCGAGCATCACCAGCCCGCCGAACAGGTTGTACAGCAGGAACTTCACCGCGGCCCGCGACCGGCCCGCGCCGCCGAACCCGCCGATCAGGAAGTACAGCGGGATCAGCATCGCCTCGAAGAACACGTAGAACAGCAGCACGTCCAGCGCGCTCAACGCGATCAACACCATGCCCTCGACGGCCAGCGTCAGGGCCACGTAGGCGTGCGGTCCGCGCCCGGACAGCAGGGGTTTGTGCCCCGGGGTGTCGTCGGCGTCGGTCCAGCCGGCCAGCAGCAGCAGCGGCACCAGCACCGCCGTGAGCACCACCAGGGCCAGGGCGATGCCGTCCAGCCCCAGCAGGTAGCCGGTGCCGAACGACGGGATCCACGCCATCTCCTCGACGAACTGATACTGCGCGCCGGCCGGGTCGAAGCGCACGACCAGCAGCACCGCGATCGCCAGCACCGCCAGCGACACCGCCACCCCGGCGAGCTTGGCGAAGCGTTGCAGCCGCGCGGGCAACACGATGATCAGTGCGGCGCCGAGCAGCGGCACGGCCCACAGCGCCGTCAGGATCGGGAAATCGTTCACCGCCACACTCCCGTCAGGAGGACCGCGGCCACCATCAGGGCGGCGCCGGCGAGGATGGTCAGGGCATACGACCGGGCGAAGCCGGTCTGCAGGCGCCGCAAAGCCTCCGAGCAGCGACTCACCAGCGTCGCCAACCCGCCGCCGACCCCCTCGATGACGTGGTCGTCGACGCGCACCAGTTCCTTGGTGAGCTGTTGGCCGGGCCGCATGAACACCGACTCGTTGAACGCGTCACCGTACAGATCGCGGCGCGCCGCGCGGGTCAGCGCCGACACCTCGGCCGGCGCGGTCTGCGGCACCGGCCGCCGCGCATAGGCCCGGTAGGCGACGGCGACGCCGATGAGCACCACCGACAGCGTGATCGCCGACATCACCCACACCGGCACCGCGTGGTGGGCGTGCACGCCGTCGGGGTTGACCACGGGTTCGAGCCAATCGACCAGTCGGCCGCCGAGGGCCAGCAGGGCGCCGGCGCCGACCGAACCGACGGCCAGCACCATCATCGGCAGCGTCATGCTCGGTGGCGACTCGTGCGGATGCGCCTCCGGCGACCAGCGTCGCGGGCCGAAGAACGTCAGGATCATCACGCGGGTCATGTAGAACGCGGTGATGCCGGCGCCCAGCAGCGCGGCACCACCCAGCAGCCAGCCGCGTAAACCGCCTGCCGCGAACGCGGTTTCGATGATGGCGTCCTTGGAGAAGAAGCCCGCGAACGGTGGCACACCGATGATCGCGAGGTAGCCCAGCCCGAAGGTGACGAAGGTGATCGGCATCAGCGCGCGCAGGCCGCCGTAGCGACGGATATCGGTCTCGTCGTTCATGCCGTGCATCACCGATCCGGCCCCGAGGAACAGCCCCGCCTTGAAGAAGCCGTGGGTCAGCAGGTGCATGATCGCGATCGCGTAGCCGACCGGTCCCAAGCCGGCGGCCAGCACCATGTACCCGATCTGGCTCATCGTCGAGGCCGCCAGCGCCTTCTTGATGTCGTCCTTGGCGCACCCGATGATGGCGCCGAACAGCAGCGTGACCGCGCCGACCACCACCACCGCGGTCTGCGCGTCCGGCGCCAGGTTGAACACCGGACCCGAGCGCACGATCAGGTACACCCCGGCGGTCACCATGGTGGCCGCGTGGATGAGCGCCGAGACCGGGGTGGGGCCCTCCATCGCGTCGCCGAGCCAGGACTGCAGCGGCACCTGGGCGCTCTTGCCGCACGCCGCGAGCAGCAGCAGCAGGCCGATCGCGGTCAGCGCCGGGGTCGAGGCGCCGGGGGTGCCGGCGAAAACGCCCGCGTACGACAGCGTTCCGAACTGCGCGAACATCACCATCATGGCGATGGCCAGGCCGATGTCGCCGACCCGGTTGACGACGAACGCCTTCTTCGCCGCCGTCGCCGCGCTCGGCTTGTGCGACCAGAACCCGATCAGCAGATAGGACGCCAGGCCGACGCCCTCCCAGCCGACGTAGAGCCCGAGGTAGTTGTCGGCCAGCACCAGTAGCAGCATCGCGGCGACGAACAGGTTCAGGTAGGCGAAGAACCGCCGCCGGCCCGGGTCGCCGGCCATGTAGCCGATCGAATAGATGTGGATGAGCGCGCCCACCCCGGTGATGAGCAGCACGAAACACACGCTCAGGGCGTCGAGTTGCAGCCCAAAGTCCACCCGCAACCCGGCGACCGGGACCCAGGCGAACAGGCGCTCGCCGATGACCCGGCCGGCGGCGTCGCGCGCGAGCAGATCCGCGAAAAGCGCGGCGGCCCAGGCGAACGACGCGATGACGGTGGCGCATCCCAGCAGGTGGCCCCACCCGTTGGTGCGTCGTCCTCCGAGCAGCAGCACCGCGGCCCCGGCCAGGGGCAGCGCGATCAGCGGCCACAGCATGGTCGTCATCGCGGTCCCTCCCGCACGGCGGAGAGGAACGGTGTGATGATGTCGACCGGCAGCGGGAAGACCACCGTGGAGTTCTGGTCGGCGCCCAGCTCGAGCAGCGTCTGCAGGTAGCGCAGCTGCAGCGAGGCGGGGCTCTTCGACAGCGTCTCGGCGGCCTGCCGCAGCTCCTCGGAGGCCTGCAGTTCGCCGTGCGCGTTGATGATCTTGGCGCGGCGCTCCCGCTCGGCCTCCGCCTCGCGGGCCATCGCGCGCTGCATGGACTCCGGGTTTTT
>JAEWRC010000174.1 GCA_023460175.1 Actinomycetes bacterium | reverse complement strand
ACATGGTGTTGCCGGCGCGGCCCAGCGCGCGCTGGGCGCCCACCGAGCGCCGCCGCACCCCGGTGACCACCCGCCGTCGGTCGATGTTGCGGGACAGGCAGTAGAGCTGATGTCCCATCGCGGCGCCGACCATGGCGGCCAGCGTGGTCTCGGTCAGCTCGGCGACCTGCGCGACGGTGTGGATGCCGTGGCCGCGCAGCTTCTCCTCGGTCTTGGCGCCCACGCCCCACAGCCGGCGCACCGGCAGCGGATGCAGGAACGTCAGTTCGCCCTCGGGCGGCACCAGCAGCAGCCCGTCGGGTTTGGCGACCTGGCTGGCGACCTTGGCCAGGAATTTGGTCCGCGCGATGCCGACGGTGATGGGCAGGCCGACCTGGTCGCGGACCTGCTCGCGCAACCGCGCCGCGATCTGTACCGGTGTGCCGGCCGTGCGGGCCAGCCCGCCGACGTCGAGGAACGCCTCGTCGACCGAGAGCGGTTCGACCAGCGGGGTGGTGTCGTGGAAGACCTCGAAGACCGCGGCGCTGGCCTGCGAATAGGCCGACATCCGCGGCGGCACGACGATGGCCCGCGGGCACAGCTGCCGCGCCCGCCGGTCGCCCATCGCGGTGCGCACCCCGTAGGCCTTGGCCTCGTAGCTGGCCGCGAGCACCACCCCGCCGCCGACGATCACCGGCCGGCCGCGCAGGGCGGGGTCGTCGCGCTGCTCGACCGAGGCGTAGAACGAGTCGAGGTCGGCGTGCAGGATGGTCGCGCCCACGAACAGATGTTCGCACCGGGGTGTGACAGGGGGGACCTATCTGGCGCCGTAGATGCTGGTCATCCAGATGTGGGTGAGGGTCTCGACCAGGTGTTCGGGGGCGACGGCGCCGGCCTCGCCGGAGATCGCGGCGATCATCGCGCGCTCGTTCATCTGGTTGAGCGCGGTGGCCAGATCCTGGGCGGGCATGGTCTCGGGGGCCGCGCCGCGGTGGCGTTCGGCGGCGATCAGCGCGGCGGTCTGGTCGATCCACTTGCGCATGAAGCCCGACCACAGGGTGCGGACCTCGGGATTGGTGGAGACGGCCTCGGCGCCGGCGCGGGCGAGCACCGGATCGGCGGCGAAGGCGCTGAAAAAGGTGTGGATGCCGTCGCGGAACGCCCGGCCCGGGTCCGAGGGCACGGCGCTGATGTCGGACAGGCCGGAATCAGCGTGCTGGATCAGTGGGTCGAGCAGTGAGAGCAGCACCGCCTCCTTGGACGGGAAGTAGAAGTAGAACGTCGGCCGGGACAGCCCGGCGCCCTTGGCCATGTCGTCGACCGAGATCTCGGCGAACGGGCGTTCGGCCAGCAACCGCCGGGCGGTGGCGAGGATGGCCTGTTCGCGGTCGTCGCCCGAGGGGCGCGAGCGCCGGGAACGTTTGGCGGTTGTCACGACGCCAACCTTACAGCGTGTTGAGAAAACTCAACAGGGTGTTGACCACTCGACAGGGTGTTGATAGCGTCGGCGCCATGACCGAATTTGTCGACGTTGTCATCGTCGGGGCCGGGATTTCCGGCATCAGCGCGGCCTGGCACCTGCAGGACCGCTGCCCGAACAAGAGCTACGCGATCCTGGAACGCCGCGACGACCTGGGCGGCACCTGGGACCTGTTCAAATACCCCGGCATCCGGTCGGACTCCGACATGTTCACCCTGGGGTTCCGGTTCAAGCCGTGGAAGTCGGCCACCGCGATCGCCGACGGCGCCTCGATCAAGGCCTACATCGCCGAGGCCGCCGAGGAGAACGGCATCGACCGGCACATCCGCTACGGCACCACGGTGACCGCCGCGGACTGGTCCGACGCCGAGAACCGCTGGACCCTGACCTTCGAACGCGACGGCCAGGAAAGCCAGATCCAAGCCGGCTTCGTCTTCGCGTGCAGCGGCTACTACAACTACGACGAGGGCTACCTGCCCAAGTTCGAGGGGTACGACGACTTCGCCGGCACCCTCGTGCATCCGCAGCACTGGCCCGAGGATCTCGACTACGCCGACAAGAAGATCGTCATCATCGGCAGCGGCGCCACCGCGGTGACTCTGGTTCCGGCGCTGGCCAATTCGGGTGCGGGACACGTGACGATGCTGCAGCGCTCACCGAGCTTCATCGGCTCGCTGCCCGCGGTCGATCCCGTCGCGCAGCGCTCCATCAAGTACCTCCCGCCCAAGCTGGCGCACTTCGTCAACCGGTGGAAGGCGATCACCTTCAGCACCGCGCAGTATCAGTTGTCGCGCCGGTTCCCGGACTTCATGCGCAAGACGCTGCTCACCATGGCGCAGCGCTACCTGCCCGAAGGCTACGACGTGCACAAGCACTTCAACCCCAGCTACAACCCGTGGGACGAGCGGTTGTGCCTGGCGCCCAACGGCGATCTGTTCAAGACCATCCGACGTGGCAAGGCCGACGTCGTCACCGACACCATCGAGCGGTTCACCGAGACCGGTATAAAGCTGAGCTCCGGGCAGGAGCTGCCGGCCGACATCATCATCACCGCAACGGGTTTGAACATGCGACTGTTTGGCGGGGCCACCGTGACCCGCAACGGCGAGCCCGTCGACATCGCCGAGCGGATGACCTACAAGGCGATGATGCTCTCCGACATCCCGAACATGGCGTTCACCATCGGCTACACCAACGCGTCCTGGACGCTGAAGGCCGATCTGGTGTCCGAGTACGTCTGTCGCCTGCTCAACTACATGGACGAGCACGGCTACGACACGGTCGAACCCCAGCATCCCGGCCCGGAGGTCGAGGCGCTGCCGTTCACCGACTTCTCACCGGGTTACTTCCAGCGCGCCCTGGACCAGCTGCCGAAGTCGGGTTCCAGCGGGCCGTGGAAGGCCAAGCAGAACTACTTCTTCGACATCCGCGCCATCCGGCGCGGCCGGGTCGACGACGACGCGCTGCACTTCACCAAACATCGCGCGGTGCAGGCGATCCCGAGCTAGTCGTGCTCACCCAGAGTTGCCTTGTTGACAGGGCTACTCGGGCGATGCGTACAACAAGTCGACTCTCGGCGGGCAGGCCGCCGGCCTACTAGACGGCGAGCTCGCCAGAGGGCCGGCCCACTAGAGGACGACGATGCCGTCGTCGTCGCTGTGAACGATCTCGCCGGGCCGGAACGTCACGCCGCCGAAGCTCACCTCGACGTCACGCTCGCCGGCGCCGGTCTTGGTGCTCTTGCGCGGATTGGTGCCCAGCGCCTTGATGCCGATGTCGAGGGTCCGCAGGATCGCGGAGTCGCGCACCGCGCCGTGCACGATCAGCCCGGCCCAGCCGTTGGAGCGGCCCAACTCGGCGATCAGGTCGCCGATCAGCGCGGTGTGCACCGAGGCGTCCCCGTCGATGACCAGCACGCCCCCGTTGCCCGGCTCGGACAGCACGGACTTCAGCAGCGCGTTGTCCTGGAAACAGCGCACCGTGCTGATCGGCCCCGCGAACATCGCCCGGCCGCCGAACTGGCGGAACTGAAGGTCGCAGCTGCGGACGTCGGGTCCGATCTCGTCGACCAGGTCTGCGGTGGCGCGCGGTTCAACAGTCACGGGAGCCGATCCTAGCGGCCGATCGCCGCGGCGATCAGGTCGTGCACATACTGCGCCAGGCCCGGTTCGGCGTCGTCGTAGTACGCGGTGAAGCGCGCGTCCTGCACATACATCTGCGCCAGGCACAGGTGCATGTCGTCGTCGCAGTCGTAGAACCGCTCGATGCCGGCGCGGTGGCGGCGGGCCAGCTCGCCGGCCGCGGCCGAGCCCGGCGCGACCCCGGACCGCTTGGCCTGCGCGAGGGCGGCGAGCAGCCGCTCACCCTCGTCGCGGACCTCGATCCAGTCTTGCTTGGTCAGCTGCGCGCTGCGCCGCTGCGACTGCCGCCAGACATCGGTGTCGCCCCAGCGCTGCTGGGCCTCCTGCTCGTACTCGCCGCCGACGACGGCGGTCCCGAAGACCTCGACCTGCTCCTCGGCGGTCAGCTGAATGCCTTCGCGGTGCGCGTTCATGAGTTCCTCCACGGCTTTGATGGTGTGGCGCAGCTGATCGGCGCGGTCGTGCAGGACCGCCAGCTGCTCCTCGAGCAGGGCCAGGACGTCGGCCGCCGGGTCGTCGAGCAGCGCGCCGATCCGATCGAGCGGTAGCCCGGTGGCGCGAAAGGCCAGCACCAGGTGCAGACGTTCGACGTCGGCATCGGTGTAACAGCGGTACCCGGCCGGTGTCCGCACGCTGGGCACGACCAAGCCGATGTGGTCGTAGTGGTGCAGCGTGCGCACCGACACCCCGGTCAGGTCGGCGACCAAGCCGACGGTTCTGGCGTCCATGCCGCCACTATCGACCCTGACGTGGCGTCAGGATCAAGGAATTTTTCTCAGCTGTCCTCGGAGCCGCGGCGCAGCCGGCGCACCCACAGGATGGCCAGCAGCGTCACGGCGAACGCGGCCAGGAACGGCATCGGGGAGCGGGAACCGCTGTCCAACTGCTCGGGCTCGGGGCGGGGCACCGCGTTGCCGGCCTGCTCGACGGCGGACTTCGCCTGCGCGGCGGCCTCTTTGGCGCCCTCGGGGACCGCGGACCCGTTGCTGGCCGCCAGGGTGGCCGGGGACGGGGCGGGGG
>JAEWRC010000173.1 GCA_023460175.1 Actinomycetes bacterium | reverse complement strand
TCACCCGACGAGCAGCCTCCACCTTGAACTCCGGTGTGAACGACCGACGCGTCCGCGACATGTCGACATCCTTCCAGCAGGACACCGTCCCGCTATCTCAGGTGTCCACTCAAACTGGGGAACCTCCAACCCCGGCGCATTTACGTTACGCCGTGTAACTATAAAAAGGTGACCGTCGATGAGTCCGCCGCCCGGGGCCGCCCCCGTGACCCGCGCACCGACCGCGACATCATGGCCGCCACCCGACGCCTGCTCGCCGAGGACGGCTACGACCAACTCAGCATCGAATCGATCGCCAAGGCCGCCGGTGTCAGTCGCCCGACCGTGTACCGGCGCTGGCCGTCCAAGGCGCACGTCGTGTTCGACGCCGCCTTCGGCGAGCCGCCACCCACCGAATTCCCGCCCCAAACCGGGGATTTCGACACCGACCTGCACACCTTCGTCACCGCCGCGCTGGCATTCTGGAACGACCCCGTCGTCGAGGCCGCCGCGCTGGGTATCCTCACCGAGCGCCACCGCACCCCGGACCTGCACATCCGCACCCAGCAACTGCTCGACGAGCGAACCCTCACCGGCTTCCGGAGCCTCGTGCGCGGCGGCATCGAACAGGGCGCCGTGGCCCCCGACGTCGACGTCGGCACGTTCTATCAGGTCCTCATCGGGACCACCTTCTACCACGCCCAACTCGGCGGCCCCGCCGCCCACGACCTCGCGGAACGCCTGTGCGCCCTGGTGATTCAAGGTATCCGCGCCACCCCGACCCGAAAGCAGGACCACCGATGACCGAAGCACTGTCGACCGCGTTCAACGAACTGCTCGACGAACTACGGGCCATCGAGCAGAAACTGCTCACCGCCGACCCGCCGCTGAGCGAACCCGATCTGCTCGACGGCTACCGCCTGACCTTCAGCCTGCTGCGCGTCACGGTCGACGCCTACGTCTGGGGCGACCGCGACAACCCCATCCTCACCGACGTCATCGGGCCGTATCTCAAGTGGGGCGGCGACAATTCGGACGCCTTCTACCAACTCGCGCCCTTGGACCCGGCCCGCACCTACCGCGTCACCGGCAACCGCGGCGACGCCGTCTACCTGTCGATGACGGTCTACGGCGGCCCCGGCGGTGGGCAGTACAGCAACCGCATCGTCGGCACCATGAACGACCGCACCCTGGAGTTCGACGCCGACGGCAACTTCGAGTTCATGCTGAGCCCGCAGCCGCAGGGCGGCACCTGGCTGAAGCTGGACCCCGACGCCGAATTCGCCCTCACCCGCGACTATCTCACCGAACCGGGGACCGGGAGGCGACCCGAGTGGAAGATCGAGGCGCTGGACCCACCGGCGCGCCGTCGCGACAGCGCCGAGGACCTGACCCGTCGCCTGCACTCGGCGAAAACCTGGCTGCGCGAACAGGTTTCCTTCCTGCCCAGCCGGATCGGGCCGCCCAACGAGATCCACGAGCCGTTCCCGGTGCCCGAACACGCCTACGGCTGGTCGGCCGCCGACGCCGCCTACGCGATGGGCGCCTACGAACTGCAACCCGATCAGGCTCTGGTGGTGACGGGCACCTCCCCGGAGTGTGTGTTCTGGAACCTGTGCCTGTGGAACCCCTTCCTGCACACCTTCGACTACACCTACGAACGCGTGACCATCAACGGCGCGCACGTCACCTACGAACCCGACGGGTCGTGGGAGATCGTCGTCAGCGACCGCGATCCGGGACACCCCAACTGGGTATCCACCGCGGGACGGGAGACCGGGCTGATCTGGCTGCGCTGGTTCCTGCCCGAGCAGACTCCGCCGCGCCCACAGTGCCGCGTCGTCACCCTCGACCAGGCGGCTCGATGACCACCCTGCCGGCACCGATCCGGTTCACCGACCTCGCCGACCCGGTGTATCCCGAAGCCGCGCAACCGATCCGCGACGGGCTGGCCGTCTACGGCGCCGCCCTGCTGCTCGACCCGGAGGCGCTGTGCGCGACTGCCGTCGAGCGCACCGGGCTGCAGGACTGGGGTGACCAAGGATTCCGTGCGCGCCTCGACGTGCTGTGCACCGCCCTGCGGGAGGAGGCGGGCCTGTCCGAGGCGGGCACCGCGATCGCCTTCGAGCAGTTGGTGGGCAACCTGGTCAACCGCCTCCGCCTCGAGGCGCTGATCCAGCAGCACCCCGAGATCGAGGACATCGCGATCGAACGCCCGATCATCATCTGCGGACTGCCCCGCACCGGCACCACGCATCTGCACAACCTGCTGGCCGCCGATCCCGCGCTGCGGCACCTGCCGTACTGGGAGAGCCTGGAACCGTTCCCGACGCCCGAGCCCGACGATCCCGAGCCGCGCCGGCAACGCTGCGCCGCGGGGCTGGACCTGGTGCACACCTCGATGCCGGACTTCCGCCGGATGCACGACATGACCGTCGAGCACGCGCACGAGGAAATCCAGCTGCTGGCCAACGACATTGCCGGCATGCTGTTCGAAACCACCTATTACGTGCCGAGTTTCGCCGCCTACTACAAGCAACACGATCAGGTCCCGTCGTACGCGTACCTCAAGCGCACCCTGCAGGCGCTGCAATGGCTGCGCGGCGGCCGCCGGTGGGTGCTCAAGTCCCCGCAGCACCTCGAGCAGTTCCCCACCCTGGCCGCGACCTTCCCGGAAGCCACTTTCGTTGTCACGCATCGCGATCCCGTCGAGGTGACGACGTCGATGCTGACGATGATCTGTTACGCCGCCCGGATGTCGACCGTGCGGCCCGACCCGGCCACCCTGACCCGGCACTGGTTGGGCCGCATCGGCGATCTGCTCGACGGCTGCGTGCGCGACCGCGACGCGCTACCGCCGCCGCAGTCCATCGACATCCGGTTCGACGACTTCATGGCCGACGAGGAGGGCACCATCCGGGCCATCTACGAACGTGCCGAGCAGCCGTTCGACGACGGCGTCCGCGCGGCGATGCGCGCTTTCCTCGCCGAGCATCCCCGCGGCCGCCACGGCGGGGTCAGCCACGACCCGGGCGCCCTCGGCCTGGACACCGCAGCGGCCGCCGAGCGGTTCGGGGACTACCGGCGCCGCTTCGTCGATCCGTCATGATGATCGGATGACGGTGAATCTGGATCTGCTGACCCCCGGCATCGAGGTCGCGCTGGTGACCACCCGACTGGACGAGATGATCGCGTTCTACGAGGGCTTCCTCGGGCTGCAGCCGCAGGGTGAGGTGGAGTTCCCGGGCGGCTCGCAGCGCCGCTACGGCGTCGGCACCGGGGTGGTGAAACTCGTCAGCTACGACGACCCGCCGCCGGCCCCCGCGGCGCCGGGCGGTGGGCGCGCCCAGGCCGGCATCCGCTACTTCACCATCGGGGTGAAGAACCTGCGGGAGGTCGCGGCCAAGGTCGCCGAATCCCCGTACGAAGTGGTCGAACCGCTGACCGAGTTCGCGCCGGTCCCCGGCATGGGCTGGTTGTTCGTCGCCGATCCCGACGGCAACCACCTCGAGTTCTTCGGAACGCTGTGATTCGGCCGGTGAACCCGGCCCGGCGCGGGTAGTAATGGCACATGGAGCTGATTTCGCCCACCGACCTGATCTTCCTGCTGGGCGAGAGCCGCGAGCACCCCATGCACGTCGGCGGGCTCTCGCTCTACGAACTGCCCGAGGGCGCCGGGCCGGACTTCGTGCGGGAACTGTACGAGGGACTCGTCACCGTCGAGGACTTCCAGCCGACCTTCCGCAAGCATCCCGCGACGCTGCTCGGCGGCGTCGCGAACCTCGGCTGGACCTATGACGACGACGTCGATCTCGACTACCACCTGCGCCGCTCGGCGCTGCCCAGCCCGGGCCGCATCCGGGACCTGCTCGAGCTGACCTCTCGGCTGCACGGCACGCTGCTGGACCGGCACCGCCCGCTGTGGGAGGCCAACATCATCGAGGGCCTGCCCGACCGGCAGTTCGCGGTGTACACCAAGATCCATCACTCGCTCATCGACGGCGTCTCGGCGCTCAAGCTCACCGAACGCACCCTGTCGACCGACCCGAACGACACCGAGGTGCGCGCGCCGTGGGCGCTGCCGCCCAAGAGGCGAACCAAACGCAGCGACGGCTCCGTCGGCCAACTGCTGCGCACGGTCGCCGACACCGCCGGGTCGGTGGCCGGGGTGGCGCCGTCGACGGTGAAGCTGGCGCGCGCGGCGCTGCTCGAGCAGCAGCTGACCCTGCCCTTCGGGGCACCCAAGACCATCCTCAACGGCAAGATCGGCGGGGCCCGCCGGGTGGCGGCGCAGTCCTGGCCGCAGGACCGGATCAAGCGGGTCAAGCAGGCGGCCGGGGTGACCGTCAACGACGTCGTGCTGGCGATGTGTGCCGGCGCGCTGCGGGCCTATCTGATCGAGCAGCAGGCGCTGCCGGAGTCGCCGCTGATCGCCATGGTCCCGGTCAGCCTGCGCTCGGAGGCCGACGCGGACGCCGGCGGCAACCAGGTCGGCGCGGTCCTGTGCAACCTGGCCACCGACGTCGAGGACCCGGCGGTCCGGTTGGCCACCATCAGCGTTTCGATGGCCGGCAACAAGAAGGTCTTCGCCGAGTTGCCCAAGCTGCAGGCGCTGGCGTTGTCGGCCGCGCTGCTCTCGCCGCTGGGCCTGGTGGTGCTCCCGGGCATCGTGGGCAACACCCCGCCGCCGTTCAACATCGTGATCTCCAACGTCCCGGGCCCGCGGCAGCCGATGTACTGGAAGGGCGCGCGGCTGACGGGCAGCTATCCGCTGTCGATCGCGATGGACGGTCAGGCCGTCAACATCACCCTGGTGAGCAACGGCGATCAACTGGACTTCGGCATCGTCGGCTGCCGGCGCAGCGTGCCGCACCTGCAGCGGTTGCTCGGCCACCTCGAGGACGCGCTGAAGGACCTCGAGCGCGCCGTCTGCGGTTGATGGCCAAGCTCAGCGCCGGGGTGCTGCTCTACCGGGTCGCCGACGGGGTGGAGGTACTGCTCGCGCATCCCGGCGGGCCGTTCTGGGCGCGCAAGGACGACGGCGCGTGGTCGGTGCCCAAGGGCGAGTACGAGGCCGACGAGGATCCGTGGGTCGCGGCGCGGCGCGAGTTCGCCGAGGAACTCGGGCTGACGGTGCCCGACGGGGACCGGCTGGACCTCGGGGAGGTCAAGCAGACCGGCGGCAAGGTGGTGACGGTGTTCGCGGTGCGCGCCGACCTGGACGTCGCCGAGGCGCGCAGCAACACCTTCGAGCTGGAGTGGCCCCGGGGTTCGGGCCGGCTTCGGGAGTTTCCCGAGGTCGACCGGGTGGCGTGGCTGCCGATCGAGGCCGCGCGGGTCAAGCTGCTCAAGGGGCAGCTCCCCTTTCTCGACCGCCTGCTCGACCGTCGGTGAAACGACGGCGACGGCGCACCCGCGGGTACGCCGTCGTCGTCAAGAAAATGCCGTGGAGAACCGGGGACTAGGGGCAGGTGACCTTGATCTCGAAGGGTTTGGTGACCATCTCCATGGGGTTGGCCATGTCGGCGCCGGAGGCGGTGCCGGTGATGGTGTAGGTGTTGCCGTCCTTGGTGGCGGTGGCCTCGCCGCCCGGCGCACCTTCGGTGTAGCCCAGGACGACGCCGCCGACGTCACCGAGTCCGACCGAGCGCACGACGGGGTCGTCGCCTTCGCTGACCTGCGCGCCGACGCCGCCGGCCGCGGCGCCGATGGCGATCTGGACGTTGCCGCCCATCGCGGCGCACGTCACGTCGCCCTCGATGTTCTGGTCTTCGCCGTCGATGCTGACGCTGGGGCCGTTCATGGCTTCCTTGGCGGCGTCGGTGGCGGAGGTGACCGCACTCTTGGCGGTTTCGGTGGCCTCGTTGACGGCGCTCTTGGCGCTCTCGGTGGCCTCGTTCAGGCGATCAGAATTGGAACTGTCATCCGAACAGCCGACCAACCCACCGATCAGGATGGCCGCCCCGCTGACAGCGACTGCAAACGCTCGCTTCACCACTGTTCTCCCTTTTGTCGTGACCCGCCGGATCGGCGAATCCCTCAAAAAGTATGGTCGGCGCCCTCGAGATCGACCGGAAAATCGGTAAAAAATTTGCTACCGGGCGATAGTCGTGTGAAAACGCCGGTGGTTAGGTTTGCCGCGTGACCCGACCGGGCTCAGCAGGCCACTTTGATGGTGAAGGTGCCGGTGGTCCGGAAGCTGGGTTCGTCGGTGTCGAAGCCGTCGGCGGTGCCGGTCACGGTGTAGGTGTTGCCGGTCATCGTCACCTCCGTCTCGTCGTCGCCGAGGCCGCGGTTGTAGCTGCCGGTGAAGCCGCCGAGTTCCCGGATGGACACCGATTCGGCGGTCAACCCCTCGGCGTTGGAGATCACCAGGGTGCTGCCGGAGGTGTCGTCCCCGGTGGTGATGGTGGTCAGCGGCCCGGCGGGCGAGCACGACACCGAGTCGAACTCGCCGAGGTCGGTGTCGTTGACGGTGATTTCGGCGGTGCCGGCCACCAGCGTCCCGGGCGGCGGCGTGTACTCATCGGAGTTCGAGGAACAGCCCGCCAGCACCGTCGCGCCGACCGCGGCGACAACCAGATATGAATACTTCACCAGGGGAATGTATCCGGGCCGGGCACGTCTGGCCCCGGTTTCGTCGCCGCCGCGTCGGTCGTGAGCCCTCAGGGGCAGCTGACCGCGATGTCGAACGGCATCTCCGCGGGCTGGGCCGGGTCGCTCTCGTCGCTGGACTCGGTGCCCATCCCGGTGCCGACGACGGTGTACCGGTTGCCGTCGCGGGTGGTCTCCGGTGCATCGGAGACGCCCTCGAGGAAGACCAGCGAGGGCCCGTCGGAACCGGCCTCGCCGATGCTCACGGACTTGACCGCCGGGGTCTCCTCGTCGGTGAGCACCACGGTGGTGTCCGGGGCGGCGGCGATGGTGATGGTGGTGACGCCGGCGTCGGTCTGACACGTCACCGACGAGATCTCGCCGACGTCGGAGGCCCCGAAGGTGACGTGGTCGCCCTCGGGGGCGGCCTGGCCCTCGGTCGGCTCGGCGTCCGGCGCGGAGTCCTCGGTCGCGGTCGCCGTCGTGGCACCGGTGGTGTCGGTGCTGTCGGCGGAGTCGGAATCCTGCGCGGAGCAGCCGGCGAGCAGGACGAGTGCCAGGGTGCAACCGCCGGCGAGAACAGCTGGCTTCATGGTTCGAGTATGCGGGGTCTACGGCGCGGAATCCGGGGGACCGGCAGACTCGCCTAAACTGGCCGGATCCGGAAGGGGTCGTGCGGTGACCGATCTGATCGCTGAGGTAGCCGAGGGACCGTCGGGGGCGCACATCGGCGCCTTCTTCGATCTCGACGGCACCCTGATCGACGGGTTCACCCCGTCGGCGCACGCGCGCCACCGAATCCGGAACCGCCAGGCCAAGATTGGCGAACTGTTCGGGATCCTGGAGGCGGCCCTGCGCTACCGCTGGGGGCGCATGGAGTTCGACCGGCTGCTGGTGCGGGCCGCCGGCTACCTGCGCGGGACCGGTCTGGCCGAGCTGGAGGAGCTCGGCGAGCAGCTGTTCACCGAGCAGATCCGGCCGCGGCTGCACGCGGAGATGCTGCGGCTGATCTGCATCCATCAGGACCTCGGCCACACCGTGGTGCTCAGTTCGTCGGCGCTGACCATCCACGCCGGGCCCGTCGCGCGGGGGCTGGCCATCCCGCACCTGATCTGCAACCACTTCGAGGTCGACGCGCACGGCCGGCTCACCGGCGACATCGTCACCCCCATCATCTGGGGCGCGCGCAAGGCCGCGGCCGCCACGGATTTCAGCGCGCGCCACGGCGTGGCCCTCGAGCACAGCTACTTCTACGCCGACGGTGACGAGGACGCGGCGCTGATGCGCCGGGTGGGCAATCCGCGTCCGGTGAACCCGCGGCCGGGCCTGGCCGCGGCGGCCGACGAACACGGCTGGCCGATCCTGCGGGTCGGTGGTGCGGGGCGGCGCTCGTTGCGCATCGGGTTGAATACCTGGCGTGGGCGAACTCTTCGAGGTGCGTGAGACGCTGCCGGACGGCCGCGGTCGCGCCGGGGTGATCCGCACCCCGCACGGTGACGTCGAAACGCCGGCCTTCATCGCCGTCGGCACCAAGGCCACCGTCAAGGCGGTCCTGCCCGAGACCATGAAATCCCTTGGCGCCCAAGCGGTCCTGGCCAATGCCTACCACCTGTACCTGCAGCCAGGGCCGGACGTGGTCGACGAGGCCGGCGGGCTGGGCAAGTTCATGAACTGGCCCGGGCCCACGTTCACCGACAGCGGCGGATTCCAGGTGCTCTCCCTGGGCGCGGGTTTCCGCAAGGTGTTGTCGATGGACGCCAACCGCGTGCAGGCCGACGACGTGATCGCCGAGGGCAAGGAACGGCTGGCCCGGGTCGACGACGACGGCGTGACGTTCACCTCGCACCTCGACGGGTCCAGCCACCGGTTCACCCCCGAGGTGTCGATGGGCATCCAGCACCAGCTGGGCGCCGACATCATCTTCGCGTTCGACGAACTCACCACGCTGGTCAACACCCGCGGCTACCAGGAGCAGTCGGTGCGCCGCACGCACGCCTGGGCGCAGCGCTGCGTCGACGAGCACCGGCGGCTGACCCGCGAGCGCGCCGACAAGCCCTATCAGGCGTTGTTCGGGGTGGTGCAGGGGGCGCAGTACGAGGATCTGCGCCGCAAGGCCGCCCGGGGCCTGGTCGAGATCCGCGACGCGGACGGTCGCGGGTTCGACGGGTACGGCATCGGCGGGGCGCTGGAGAAGCAGAACCTGGCGACGATCGTCGGCTGGGTCACCGACGAGTTACCCGACGACAAGCCGCGGCACCTGCTCGGCATCAGCGAGCCCGACGACCTGTTCGCGGCCGTGGCCGCCGGCGCCGACACGTTCGACTGTGTGTCGCCGTCGCGGGTGGCGCGGAACGCGGCCATCTACTCGGCGACGGGGCGCTACAACATCACCGGGGCGCGCTACAAGCGGGACTTCACCCCGCTGGATCCCGAATGCGACTGCTACACCTGCGCGCACTACACCCGCGCCTACATCCATCACCTGTTCAAGGCCAAGGAGATGCTGGCCTCCACGCTGTGCACCATCCACAACGAGCGGTTCATCATCCGGCTCGTCGACGACATCCGCGCCGCGATCGGCGACGGGCGCTTCGACGACCTGCGGGAGCACGTCCTCGGCCGCTACTACCGTTCCTGACCTGCGGCGTTCTTAGACGCGTGCACAATAAGAGCATGCCGGGTCTCGCCGAACCCAAGGAACTGCTCCTCCGCCTGCTCGATCCCGCCCACCGGGCCGATCCGTATCCGCTCTACAGCGAGATCCGGGAGCGCGGACCCATCGTGATCCCGGAGGCCAACTTCGCGGTGTTCGGCACCTACGCGCAGTGCGACGAGATCTTCCGGCACCCGGCCTCGGGCAACGACCGGCTCAAGTCCAGCGTCGCGCAGAAGGCCGTCGCGGAAGGCCAACCCGCCCGACCGTTCGGCCAGCCCGGGTTCCTGTTCCTCGACCCGCCGGATCACACCCGGCTGCGCAAGCTCGCGCAGAAGGCCTTCGCGCCCCGGGTGGTCAAGGCGCTCGAACCGGAGATCGTCGCGCTGGTCGACCAGTTGCTGGCAAACCTGAAGCCGGACACCGAATTCGACGCGATCACCGGGCTGGCCTATCCGCTGCCGGTCGCCGTGATCTGCCGGCTGCTCGGCGTCCCGCTGTCCGACGAGCCCAAGTTCAGCGCGGCCTCCGGTCTGCTGGCGCAGGGCCTCGACCCGTTCATCACGTTCACCGGTGAGGTGTCCGACACGTTCTCCGACCGGCTCGAGGCCGGCCAGTGGCTGCGCGGCTACCTGCGGGATCTGGTGGGGCAGCGCCGCGCCGACCCGCGCGAGGACCTGATCTCCGAGTTGATCGCCGCCGAGGAGGACGGCGACCAGCTGACCGAGGACGAGATTGTCGCCACCTGCAACCTGCTGCTGATCGCCGGGCACGAGACGACGGTGAACCTGATTGCCAACGCGATCCTGGCCATGCTGCGCGAGCCCCGGCACTGGGCGGCGCTGGCCGCCGACGCCGGCCGCGCGTCGGCGATCGTCGAGGAGACGCTGCGCTTCGACCCGCCGGTGCAACTGTCCAGCCGGGTCGCCACCGCCGAGATGACCATCGACGGGATCACCATCCCGGCGGGGGATTCGATGATGGTGATGATGGCCTCGGCCCAGCGGGATCCGCAGATGTACGACGATCCCGACACGTTCGACCCGGACCGCGGCGCCATCCGGCACCTAGCGTTCGGGCTGGGCCCGCACTTCTGCCTGGGCGCCCCGCTGGCGCGGCTGGAGGCCACGATCGCGTTGTCCGCGTTGACCTCTCGCTTTCCGCACGCGCGGCTGACCGGCGAACCGGTCTACAAGCCGAACGTGACCCTGCGGGGCATGGCATCGCTCCCGCTGACGCTCTGACCTGCCAACCCCTACAGCGGGTTGAGGATTCGCTCCAGGAACTGCCGGGTCCGCTCCTCCTTCGGGTTCCCGATCACCTCCGCCGGCGAGCCCTGTTCCAGGATCACGCCCCGGTCGGTGAACAGCACCTGATCGGAGACCTGCCGCGCGAACTGGATCTCGTGGGTCACCACCACCAGGGTCCAGCCCTGCACCGCGAGGTCCTTGATCACCGACAGCACCTCGCCGACGAGTTCGGGGTCCAACGCCGAGGTCGGCTCGTCGAACAGCACCACCTTGGGGCGCAGCGCCAACGCCCGCGCGATGCCCACTCGTTGCTGCTGACCGCCGGATAGTTGATAGGGGTACTGATCGCGCTTGTCGGCCAGCCCGACCTGGCGCAGCAGTTCGGCGGCCTCCTCCTCGACCTCGGCGCGCGGCCGCTTCTGCACGATCAGCGGGCCCTCGGTGACGTTCTCCAGCACGGTCTTGTGCGGGAACAGGTTGTGCGACTGGAACACCATGCCGCTCTGCGCGCGGTAGCGACGCAACTGGTCGGCGGAGGTCCGGTCGGCGAAGTCCAGTTCGACGTCGCCGACCTTGATCCGGCCGCGGTCGGGCCGGTCGAGCGCGTTGAGCGCGCGCAGCAGCGTCGTCTTGCCCGAGCCGGACGGGCCGATGATCGTCGTCACCGACCCCTGGGCCACCGTGAACGACACACCCTTGAGGACCTCGTTGTCGCCGAACGCCTTCCACACGTCGTGGGCGTCGACCCGGAACTGCGCTGCGGTGCTCACTTGGCCACGAACCTCTCCAGTCGTTGTTCCACCCGGCCCTGCGCGAACGACAGCGCCAGGCAGATCACCCAGTAGTAGGCGGCCGCGGTGCCGTACATCGCGAAGAACTCGAAGGTGGGAGCGGCGGCGATCTGCGCGGTGCGCAGCAGTTCGGTCACCAGGATGGTCGAGGCCAGCGAGGTGTCCTTCACCAGGGAGATCAGCGTGTTGGACAGCGGCGGCACCGCCACCCGCGCGGCCTGCGGCAACACGATCCGCTGCAGCGTGGTCGAGTAACCCATCCCGATGGTCTCGGCGGCCTCCCACTGCCCCTTGGGGATGCTCAGGATGGCCGCGCGGATGATCTCGGCCGCATAGCCGCCGACGTTGAGGCTGAACGCGATCACCGCCGCCGGGAACGGATCGATCCGCACGCCCAACTCCGGCAGCGCGTAGAACACGATGAACAGCTGCACCAGCAGCGGCGTGCCGCGGATGATCGAGATGTAAAGCCGGGAGGTGTTGCGCAGCAGCCGGTTCGACGACATTCGCGCCAACGCGACCAGCAGCGCGAGTACCAGCCCGATGGCGAAGCTGATGATGGTCAGCGGGATGGTCATGGTGATCGCGGCCTTGGCCAGCGGCCACAGGTTGTCGGCGATCAGTTGCCACACCGAGCGCGGCTCGGCGACGGCGGCCTCGGCGGTGGAGGCATCCGCGTCGAGGTAGCGCTGCGAAATCGCGCTCAGGGTGCCGTCGGCGCGCAGTTCGTCGAGTGTCGCGTTCAGCTCGGGCAGCAGGCCGCTGTCCTTGCGTGCGGCGAACCCCTGCTCGCTGGTCTCGCCCGTGGTCCCGGCGATCTTCACCGCGGTGTCGCCGGTCTCTGCGAGGTAGGCGTAGACCGCGATGCTGTCGTTGATGACGAGATCCACCCGGCCCTGGCTGAGCAGCGTGATCGCCTGGGTGAAGCCCTCCACGGTTTCCACCCGCGCCCCGTTGTCGCGGGCCACCTGGGCCCAGTTGCTGGTCGCGTTCTCGCCGGCGACCTTGCCCTCGATGTCGGCCAGCGAGGTGATGCTGGTGTCGGCGGCGCGGGTGACGATCACCCCCTCGCCGACGGCATACGGCTGCGACAGGTCGTAGCGGGCCTGGCGCTCCGGGGTGATGGTCACCTGATTGGCGACGACGTCGAACCGGTTGGCTTCCAGCGCCGCGAAGGTCGAATCCCACGGGGTTTCGACGAATTCGACCGGCACGCCGAGCCGTTCGCCGACCGCCCGGGCCACGTCGACGTCGTAGCCGGTCAGCGCGCCGGTGGCGGGATCGTGATAGCTGAACGGCGCGTAGACGCCCTCGGTGCCGACGCGCAGCACCCCGGCGGCCTCGACGGGATTCTCGGCGTCGTTGGTCGCCGACCCGCACGCCGCCAGCACCCCGGCCAGCAGCGCCACGAGCACGGCGATCGGTAGCAGCGCTCGGCGCCGCGGGCAGTAGCTCACCCGGCGGACCGTAGCAATCGGCACCGCCGCCGGGAAGGGTTCTGCGCAACCCGCACTAGCCCGGGCGGTAGATCCACGGTTCGCGCGGCAGTCGGGCGGGATCGAACTCGTCGAGCATCCCGCCCACCGTCGCCGACCGATAACCCAGGGAGTCGGCGATTTGCCGCAGTGCCGCGGCGGCACCGATCTCGGTCAGCGTCACCGCGCCGTCGCGCTTGGCCAGCCGCTTGCCCTCGGCGTTGAGCACCAGCGGGACGTGCGCGTAGACCGGCGCCGAATATCCCAGCAGCGCAGCGAGATACGCCTGCCGCGGCGATGACGACAGCAGGTCGTCGCCGCGCACCACCTGATCGATGCCGGTCGCGGCGTCGTCGACCACCACCGCCAGGTTGTAGGCGGGCACCCCGTCGCCGCGGCGCAGCACCAGGTCGTCGACCACGCCGGCGTAGTCGCCGTGCAGAACGTCGGTGACGGTGTACTCGGTGACGTCTGCGCGCAGCCGCAGCGCCGGCGGACGGCCGGTGGCCCGGCGCTCCTCGCGCTGTGCGTCGGTGAGGTCCCGGCAGGTGCCCGGGTAGGCGCCCTCGGGGGCGTGCGGGGCGCGCGGCGCGGACAGGATGTCCTTTCTGCTGCAATAGCATTCGAAGGTCAGGTTCCGGCCGCTGAGCTCCGCGATGGCCGCGTCGTAGCGGTGTCCGTGCGCGGTCTGGTATTCGGTGGGCCCGTCCCAGTCCAGGCCCAGCGCGGCCAGGTCGTCGAGCTGACGGGCGGCGACGTCGGGGAATGTCCGGTCGTCGAGGTCCTCGACGCGCATCAGGAACTGTCGGCCGGTGGTGCGGGCGAACAGCCACGCCAGGATCGCGGTACGCAGGTTGCCGATGTGCAGGTCGGCCGACGGGCTCGGCGCGAACCGGCCCGCGCCGGGGGAGCGGGACACGCCGTGAAATCTACCCGGCGCGGCCCGGCGTTCTGCCTCCAGAGTTGACTTGCTCGCGCCGTTACTCGCGCGACGCGTACAACAAGCCAACTTTGGACGGCATGAAGCGCGAGGGGCTACCCCGCGCGCGCCGCCAGGCTCGCCAAAGCCTCGTCGACGCAGTCGGCCCAGTCCCGGCCGCGCAGCTCGTGGGCGCCGGCCTCGCCGGCGAAAGCGCTGGAGATCACCACGTCGGGCGTCAGGGTCGCCAGCAGGCGCAGGCTCGCGGCCAGCGGTTCGGCCTGGCTCATCGGCGGGATGTAGCCGGCGAACCAGCGCCCGTCGTCGCCGAGGATCACGGTGTCGCCGGTGAACAGGTACCGCGCGCCGTCGGCGCCGGACACCAGATAGCTGGTGCTGCCGGGGCTGTGGCCGGGCGTGGGGATCACCTCGATGCCGTTGTCGTCGGTGTGCCGGTCCGCCAACGGCACGTCGACGCGGGCGTGTTCGGCGATGTCGGCGACCTCGGCGGCCGGGGCGTGCAACCGCGGACCGAACCGCTGCGCGATGGTCGCCAGCATGGGCCCGGCCTCGTCGCGGTGCGACAGGTACTGGTGGGCCAGGCCGCCGAGACCGTCGAGGGCCTCGAAGTCCGCATCGGTCAGCAGCGAGTAGAACAACACGTTGCCGGCCGCACCGCCGGTCCACAGGTAGCCGTGGGTGGTCAGACCGGGAAACGGTGCGTCGGCGCGGGTTTCCCACAGGTCGGGGCAAAGCTGTCGCATGGTGGTCTCCTTCGTCGGGCTGAGTCCACCCTGCAACCTGAAGCATTGTTGAGGTCAAGGAACCGATGACTTTCCCGCTGCGCACGGGTCTCAATCGGCACAACGGTCTTCTCAGACCGCCCCCGCCGATGAAGGATGGACGCGTGGACCTACCGGTAGTGCCGCCCGTGGACCCCATGCTCGCCAAGGCCGTCACGGCTGTGCCCGACGACCCCGGCGTGTGGTCCTACGAGCCGAAGTGGGACGGGTTCCTTCACTGGACTTGTCAACCAGCTTGGTGGTGGGTCGGTGATAGATGCGATAGCTAGGCTGACAATCAGTCAAGGCCCCACTCCAATGGTTCTGTCATCCGCTCGCCAACTGTGGCACTGGGCCTTTCTCTGAGCTGGATGAGAATGATGGCGCTTTACAGCTCGTCGAAAGCGGCTTTTATCGTGCGACTGCGTGCGTCAGCGCGCTTCAGGGGACACCGGAACCTCACTCTTCGGCTCATGCCCGGCCCCATGCGGAGAGCGCCAGACGCGCGCGCTCCGAGAACTGGCCAACGTCGCGTTTTCATTGTGCGGCAAGTGGTTCCGCTGCCGCGGGGATGGCGTTGTCGATGAGGACCGCTGCGATGGCGGCGGCGGTAGCGAAGGTGTCTGCGTCGAGGACTCGGTTGCGGGCCGAGGCGCCATCCAGGAGCAGCGCCAGTTGTTCGCCGAGCTGTTCGGGGTTGGCGGCGCCGGCCTCGCGCGCAGCTTGGGTGAGCCGCGCGGCGAAGGCTTTCTTGTAGTCCCGGGCGTGTAGACGTGCCGGGTGGCTGGGGTCGTGGATTTCGACGGCGGCCGCGATGAACGGGCACAGGGGCGCGTGGATGTCGAAGGCGGCCAAAAGCCGCTCGCGGGGCGTGAGATCGGTGCGGTCGAACACTTCGGGCAGGACGTCGGGATCGAACCGACGGAGGTGTTCGGCGATCAGCTCATCTTTGCTGCTGAAGTGCTGGTAGAACGTCCGCTTGGACACCTGGGCGACCGCGCAGAGCTGGTCCATGCCGGTTGAGTTGATGCCCTGATCACGGAACAGCTCTCGTGACGCGGCGACGATGCGCTCTCGTGCGCCTCTGCCGCGGCGCATGCCTCGCGGCCCCTTCTCTAACTCCGTCATGCACCCCACCATAGCCGAGTTGGGTACAGATCGGTGTGCATAGCTTGCGCTCGACGGAATCCTCCCTTACGGTATGAACACAGTTCGGTGTACATAGCATCGGCGAGCAATCGAATGGAGAAGATCATGGGAAAGCTTGATGGCAAGGTCGCGGTGATCACCGGCGCAACGAGTGGCATGGCCTTGGCCGGTGCGAAGTTATTCGTCGAGGAAGGGGCTCACGTCTTCATCACGGGTCGACGCAAGGACGAGCTGGATCAGGCCGTCGAACAGATCGGCCGCAATGTCACTGGCGTGCAGGGTGATTCGGCCGACCTCGGCGATCTGGACCGTTTGTTCGACACGGTCAAGCAGGAAAAGGGCGCGATCGACGTGTTGTGGGCGAGCGCCGGGGTGGGCAAGCAGGCCAAGCTCGGTGAGATCACCGAGGAGGACTTTCATGATGCCTTCTGGCTGAATGCGCGCGGCACTCTTTTCACGGTCCAGAAGGCGCTGCCGCTGTTCAACGACGGCGGTTCGATCTTGATGACCGGGTCGAACGCTTCGCTGCGGGGCTACCCCGATTGGAGTGTGTACGCGGGAAGCAAGGCCGTGCTGCCCGGTTACGCACGGGTGTGGGTGTCGGAGTTGCGGGACAGGAAGATCCGGGTGAACGTGCTGACCCCCGGTCAGGTCGGCTCGCCGATGTTGGCGAAGGTGATGAACGAGGAGCAGATGGCGCAGTTCGAGTCCGTGATCCCGCGCCGAGAGATGGGCCGCCCTGAGGAGATCGCGTCGGCCGCGTTGTTCCTTGCCTCCGACGACTCGAGCTATGTCAATGGTCACGAGCTGGTGGTCGACGGCGGCACCACAGTGATCTGAGTAGAACACCAGGATGTACGCCGACGAAACGTCTCCGCACCGGGCCGCGCCCATCAGCGCAAGAATCCCGGCCTTCCGACTTCCAGAATCCATTGTGGGCGTTGACCTTCGGTCATTCAATAGCCGCATTATCTCAACCACCCCGGACCTGATCGCTTGGCATACCGACCCGAACGAGTACGCGCACCGACTAGATCTCACAGAGCCAAAAGCATCTAAGGAGTAACCATGACCACTTTCACCCCACACCGCGGCACCGTGGAATCTTTCGTCGACTACATGCACGGCGGCGCCGACAAAGACTCTCTCTCCGGCATCCTCGCCGAGGACGTGGTGCTGTACAGCCCGCTTGGCGATGAGCCAACCACCGGCCGCAAGGCAGTCCTGGCAGCCATGCAGGGGATCGGCGGGTCGGCCGACCTCACCTACAAGGAAGTCCTCACCGGCGAGACGCACCACGCCGCGTACTTCCGGCTGCAAATCGAAGACACCGCGGTCGACGGGATGGACTACATCCGGCTCGACGCGGACGGCAAGATCGCCGAGGTCACCATATTTTGGCGCCCGCTGCCGTCCGGCGTCGCGCTGCAGCGCATTCTTGCGGATTCACTCGGCATGCAGCCCTGGGAACTGCGCACCATCGAGGAGTAACGACCACGGCCGCGCTCTCCTTGACGAGGGGCTCAGCCAATCCGGTCGCCTCCTCAGCTCCACGCCTTCCTCGAAGTGTTTGACACGTCACCCAATTTGGGGGCGTCAGATGGAGAACTCCACCTTTCGAATAGCCAATCTAGATAGGACATCTCATGAGCAACATCAGCATCATCGGCACCGGCAACATGGCCCGAACCATCGGCACACTGGCGGTCAAGGGCGGCAACACCGTCGAGGTGATCGGCCGCGATCAGTCCAAGGCCGCTGACCTAGCCAAGAATCTCGGCGGCGGCACCACGACGGGAGAGTTCGGCGCCGTCCCGGCCGGGGACGTCGTCATCCTGGCCGTGCTTTTCGCCAGCGCCGTGCAGGCCGTTAGCCAGTACGGGGACGCGCTGGCCGGCAAGATCATCGTCGACATCACCAACCCCTTCAACGACAGCGGCACGGGGCTGGCCGTCCCAGCCGACACCTCCATCGCGCAATTGGTCGCCGAGGCCGCCCCCGCCAGCGCCCATGTCGTGAAGGCTTTCAACACCCTCTTCCAAGCCGCCCTGTCCAAGGGTCAGCCGTTCGACGTCTTCTTCGCCGGTGACGACGAGCGTGCCAAGGCGGACGTGGCCGAATTCATCAAGACCCTCAAGCTGCGCCCGCTCGACGTCGGCGGCTTGAACATGGCCCACTACCTGGAAGGAATGGGCCTGGTCGCGGTGGGTCTCGCCCAGCACGGGGTGGGCAACCTCGACTTCGCCCTCGGTGTCACCGTCCCCAGCTGACCCGCACCGCCGCCGACTCGAAGCAGTGCAGCGAACAGGGTGCGTGCGCCCACACAGTGCTTGATGGATCACCCAAAAACGATGTCGACGTTGCGGACGATAAGTCTGCCCTAGAAAGGATTCTCACGGTGAAGCTAGGTTTCGTCATTCCATTTGTTGGGCCCGCGGTCAGCAGTGCCGTTGGTCTGAGCGCGTTCTGCCGCGGACTTGAAGATCTTGGCTACGACACGCTGTGGGTCGGCGATCGCTTTGTCACGCCGGTCGACATGCAGAGCACTTATGCGGGCAAGGAGCAACCGTACCCGCCGCAGATGACCCGTTACCTCGATCCGGTGCTGCTGTGGACGGTGGCCGCGACGGCGACTAGCCGGGTGCGGCTCAACGCCAGCACCCTCAGCACGTTCTACTACGAGCCCGTTCACCTGGCCCGAATGCTGACCACCCTCGACGTGCTCAGCGACGGCCGCCTCGACGTCGGCGTGGGAGTCGGATGGATGAAGGACGAACTCGACATCGCCCGCGGCGCGGACTGGCACCGCCGCGGGCGGATGCTCGACGACGTGCTGGCGTTCCTGCAGCACTGGTGGACGACCACCCCGGTCTCCTGGGACAGTGAGTTTTTCACCCTGCCGCCGGTCCACGCCGACCTGCGCCCAGTCCAGGCTGGCGGTCCGCCGATCTGGATCGGTGGGACCAGTGAGGCTGCGATGCGCCGGGTGGGCCGCATCGGCACCGGCTGGCTCGGGGTCGAGGGGCTGCAGGACTTCGATCGCTTGTGGTCGATCGCCCGACGTACTGCGCAGGACGCCGGCCGAGACCCCGACGCGCTGAAGACGGCCGTACGGCTCAACCTCGAACCGGGCATGTCCGTTGACACGGTTGCCGACAAGCTCGAGCGACTTGCCGAATCCGGTGTTGATGAGGCGATTTTGGATGTCTTTGCATTGTTCCCCAGCCTTGACCAGATGCTTGACTTCGCGAGCCAGGCAATCGCTACATGGAGCGATCGTGGGAAGGCTTGATGACGAGGTAGCCCGTCTGCACCGCTGAGCCCGACTCGCACACAAGGCGGATGATGCCGATCCTCGTCCAGGAGAAGCCGGCGGGCTTCGCACATCCGCCGTTCGGTGATCCACTCTCCAACCGTGCGTTCAGTGCGGTCTTTGACCAGTGTCGATCGTCATCTTCTCCAGCGTCACCGTCGATCCGAGCAAACGAGGCAAGCTCGACACCGCGATGGCCGCCTTCCTCGACGCGGCGGCCGACCAACGACGGGGGGCCGACATCTATGAATTACTTGCCGACCCGGCGGATCCCGCCAAAGTGTTCGTCTTCCAAACGTGGCCGGACGACCACGATTTCGCCGTCTGCTCGCAGCAGCCGGCCCTCACAAATTTCCTTGACAAGGCCCGGGCGGGCGACACGATCACCGACGGACACGCCGTCATCTTCCAGGGATGCACCACAGCGCGACAATGCCCGTCCCAAAGGGCCCGACATCTCCTCAGATCACGGGTTGTGAAGGCTCGCGTTCGCCCGGGGGGTCGTCGCCTTTGGCCAGGTGCGCCAGGATCCGTTCGTTGAGGGTGGCGAGCATGTCGAGTTCAGCCGGGGTGAGCAGATCGATGAAGTTCCGGCGGACGTCCGCCACGTGTCCGGGCGCCGCCTTCTCGACGGTGGCGCGGCCAGCCGGGAGCAGGCAGACCATCGTGCTACGCGCGTCGGCGGGGTTGGACTCGCGGCTGACCAGCCCGTCCTTCTGCATCCGCCGCAACTGGTGGGACAGACGGCTCTTCTCCCAGCCCAGTGCGTTTCGCAGCTCGTGGGACGGCATTCGGTCCCCGTCGTGGTCGGAGAGCAACGCCAGCACCTCGTAGTCGGCCCCGGACAGGCCCGACTCCTGCAGGCCCCGCTCTAGGTGCACGCCGACCTGATGACGCGCGTCTATGAAGGCCCGCCAGGCCCGCAGTTCAGAAGGGTTCAGCCAGTTCGGTTCCATCCGCGTCCATGCTTTCCTAGGTTGGTTGACTCATCACCCATTAGAGCATATGGTTGAGTTATCAACCTATCTGATCGTCAACCAAGACGGGATATGTCATGAGCAGTATCAGCATCATCGGCCTGGGGAACATGGCCGGCGCCCTGGCCAGCAGGGCGCTCTCGGCCGGTAACGCAGTCGAGATCATCGGCCGCGATCCGACCAAAGCAACAGCGTTGGCCGCCACGCTCGGCGGCGCGACTGTTGGAGCGGTCGGCACCGCCCCGACCGGGGATATCGTCGTCCTCGCCGTGCCCTACGCCAGCGCGGCGACGGTGGTCAGCGAGTATGGGAACGCCCTGACCGGCAAGGTCATCATTGACATCACCAACCCCATCACCCCCGACTTCACGGGATTCGTCACCCCAGACGGCACGTCCGGTGCGCAGGAGATCGCCAAGGCCGCCCCTGTCGGCGCGCATGTCGTCAAGGCGTTCAACACCCTGCCCTGCGATGTTCTGGCCGCCGGCCCAGCCGAGGGTCACCCAGTGGACGTGTTCATCGCCGGCGACGACGCACAGGCAAAGGCTCGCGTGTCGACGTTCATCGAGAGCCTCGGACTGCGCCCGTTGGACGCCGGGGCGCTGCCCATGGCGCGGGCCATCGAGAACGCCACGCTGCTGCAGTTGGGCCTCATCGACCACTCCGTCAAGGACACCAGCCTCTTCCTCGGCGTCAACGTTCACAGCTGAGTGCACCACCACCACTTCTCGCCAGCCGCTTAATGGCACGAGTAGAACAGCCACTCCACCTCCAAAAGGACAGTCACATGCGCGTTTTCGTCACTGGTGGGACCGGCCATGCCGGTTCGCACATCATCCCCGAGCTGATCGCCGCTGGGCACGAGGTCACCGGCCTGGCCCGATCGGACGCCTCCGCGGCGGCCCTGTCCGCGCTCGGCGCGACGGTGCGTCGCGGCGACCTCGACCATCTCGACGGGCTCAAGGAGGCGGCCGCGGACTCCGACGGCGTCATCCACGTCGCGCACCGGCAAGACCTGCTTCCCTCCGGCGGGATGGACGCGGTCGCTACCGCGGAGCTCGCGATCATGCTCGCGTACGGCGAGGCGCTCGCGGGAACCGGCAAGCCGCTGGTCGCGGCGGGCAGCATAGGCTCGGCCGGCAACCTCGGCCGGCCGGCCACCGAGGACGACCCGGCCCTTCCCAGCAGGGCTGAGGACAAGGGCACCCTGCGTGTTCGCAACGTCGTGGAGACTGCCGTGGTCGGCCTCGCCGGGCAGGGAGTGCGCTCCTCGATCGTGCGGCTTCCGCCCATCGCGCACGGCACCACCGATAGTGCCGGCTTCCTCCCGGGACTGATCGCACTCGCTAAGGAGAAGGGCTTCGCCGGCTACCCCGGAGACGGCGCGAACCTCTGGGGTGCCGTGCACATCCGCGACGTCGCCACCCTGTTCCGTCTGGCGTTGGAGAAGGGTCAGGCCGGGAGCTACTGGCACGCGAGTGAGGACGGAGGCACCCCGTTCCGCACGATCGCCGAGGCCATCGGTAGCCGGCTGGGCGTTCCCGCCGTGAGCGTTCCCATCGACGTACTGATGCTGCCGGGATACTTCGGGATGTTCACGAATCTGGTCACGCTGGACCTCCCGGCGACCAGCATCATCACGCGCCAGACCCTCGGCTGGGAACCCACTCAGCCCACATTGCTCGCCGATATGGACAACGGCCACTACTTCCCGGCCGGCTGACGGCCAGTTCTAGCGGCCCATCTCATCGTTACGACAAATTCACCCACTACGAGGAGTACCAATGACCACGTTCGCCCCGCACCGCGAGACCTTGGAGTCGTTCGTCGACTGCATCAACGGCGGTGTTGACGAAGACACCCTTAGCCATTTGCTCGCCGAGGACGTGGTGCTGTACGGCCCGTTCAGCGACGAACCAGTCGTTGGCCGCGAGACTGCCGTGGACACCATCAAGGCCGTCAACGGACTGTCCTCCGACGACACATACCTGGAAGTCCTCAGCGGCGACACCCACCACGCCGCACACTTCCGGCTGCAAGTCGGAGACGCCGCGGTCAACGGGATCTTCATGGTTCTCCTCGACGCGGACGGCCTCATCGCCAAGGTCAGCATCTTCTACCGCACGCTGCCGGCCGGTGTTGCGCTGCAGCGAAACCTCTCAGACGTAACCGGCATGCCGCCCTGGGAACTGCGCACCAACGGAGAGTGACGACGAGGCCCTGTCCTCCTTCACGAGGGCTCAGCCAGTTCGCTCGCTTTCCACCAGCTCCACGCTTTTCCCCGACTTGTTCTGATATCACCAACCCGTGGCATCAGGTCGAGGACTCAACCCTTTCGAATAATCAACCAAGATAGGACATCTCATGAGCAGCATCAGCAGCATCAGCATCATCGGCACAGGAAACATGGCCAGCACCATCGCTACATTGGCGATCGCAGGCGGCAACACCGTCGAGGTCATCGGCCGCGACCAGTCCAAGGCCGCTGAGCTGGCCAAGACCCTCGGCGGAAGCACCACCACGGGAGAGTTCGGCGCCGTCCCGGCCGGGGACATCGTCATCGTGGCACTCGGGCACGCCAACGTCGTTCCGGTCGTCACCCAGTACGGAAATGCCTTGGCCAACAAGGTCATCGTCGACATCTGCAACCCCGTCAATGCCGCGGCCGACGGGCTGGCCACCCCCGACGGCACCTCGATCGCACAGGAAGTCGCCAACGCGGCCCCGGCCAGCGCCAACGTGGTGAAGGCATTCAACACCACCTTCGGCGCCGTCCTGGCCAAGGGCCAACCGCTGGACGTCTTCATCGCCGGCGACGACGCAAAGGCCAAGGCAAACGTGGCAGAGTTCATCGAGAGCCTCAATCTACGCCCGCTGGACGCCGGCGGGTTGAACATGGCGCACTGGCTGGAAGGAACGGGCCTGGTCATGATCGGTCTCGCCCAACACGGGGTGGGGAACTTCGACTTCGCCCTCAGTGTCGCCGTGCCCAGCTGAGTTGCACCGCCGCCGGCCCACACGCCGTGGACGAACAGGTGCCGTGCGCCACAGAGAGGTTGATGGTCACCGGAAGGAATCGCACATGCCAGATATCAGTGCCGCACAACGATGGAGCAATCATGGGAAAGCTTGACGGGAAGGTCGCCGTCATCACGGGCGGATCAAGCGGTATGGCGCTGGCCGGGGCCAAGTTATTCGTCGACGAAGGCGCTCACGTCTTCATCGCGGGTCGGCGGCAGGAAGCTCTGGATGACGCCGTCGAGCTGATCGGCCGGAACGTAACTGGCGTGCAGGCTGATTCGGCCAACCTGGACGATCTGGACCGTCTGTTCGACGCCGTCAGGCAGGACAAGGGCGCCATCGACGTGTTGTGGGCAAGTGCCGGGACGGCCGAGGAAGGCAAGCTCGGCGAGATCACCGAAGAGCACTTCGATGCCACTTTCGGTCTGAACGCGCGCGGCACGCTGTTCACCGTGCAGAAGGCATTGCCACTATTCAACGACGATGGCTCCATCTTCATGACCGGGTCGATCGCTTCGGTCAGGGGCTATCCGGCCTGGAGCGTCTACGCGGCGAGCAAAGCTGCGCTGCATGCCTACGCCCGCGTGTGGTTGGCCGAGTTGAAGGACCGCAGGATCCGGGTCAACGTGCTGACCCCGGGCCAGATCGTCACGCCCGGACAGGAGCAGCTGTTCGACGACGAGACGAAGGCTGCGATGGACGCGCGTGAGGCGTTGATCCCACGGGGAGAGAACGGCAGGCCTGAGGAAATCGCAACGGTCGCACTGTTCCTCGCCTCGAACGATTCAAGCTTCGTCAATGGGATGGAGTTGTTCGTCGACGGCGGCACCACGGCAGTCTGACTACGCTCCACGCATGAGCAGGGGTCAGGACCGATCGTCCGTTGAGTCCCGTTGTAGCGGTGCAAGTTCGACGCTCGGTCGGATCGTTGTCATGTCTCGAGGCGCTCTCCGAGCCCAGGCACGATGTCACCCAAGCTAAAGGTGAGCGGCTGCTCCAGTTGCGCATAGGTGCACGAGCGAGGGTCGCGGTCGGGCCGCCAGCGATTGAACTGCGCGGTATGGCGGAAGCGTTGCCCCTCCATGTGGTCGTACCGCACCTCCACCACCCGCTCGGGTCGCAGCGGCACGAACGAGAGATCCTTACCGGCGTTCCATCGCGAGGTTTCGTTCTTGCGGGGTGTGCGGTCACCGGATTCGTGAGCGGCCCAGTTCCACGGGTGACTATCGAAACTGGTTATCAGCTGCTGCATATCGGTGAACAACTGTCGCCGCTTAGCCATCGGGAAAGCGCCGATCACGCCGACTGAGGCGAGGGTGCCGTCGTCGGTGTAGAGCCCAAGCAGCAGGGAACCGATCGCATCGTCGGCGGACTTGTGCACTCGGTAGCCGGCGATGACGCAATCAGCGGTCCGCTGATGCTTGATCTTGAACATGACGCGTTTGTCAGGCTGATAGGTAACCGTCAAGGGCTTGGCGATCACCCCGTCGAGACCCGCCCCCTCGAACTCGTCGAACCACCGTTGAGCGGTCGCGATATCGGTGGTCGCCGGTGTGACGTGAACCGAGGGACCAGAGTCGGCCAACGCTGCGACGAGTGCAGCGCGCCGCTCGGTGAACGGTCTACCGGTGAAGTCGTCGTCACCGAGCGCGAGTAGATCGAACGCTACGAAGGACGCGGGGGTCTGCTTGGCAAGCATCCGCACTCGCGAATCGGCTGGGTGGATGCGTTGTTGTAGCGCCTCGAAGTCCAGGCCGTGGTCTGTGGCGATGATGATCTCGCCATCAATGACGCAGCGTTGCGGTAGTTCGGCCTTGATCGCTGTGACCAGTTCGGGGAAGTACCGGGTCAAGGGCCGCTCGTTGCGGCTGCCCAGCTCGACCTCGTCACCATCGCGGAAGCAGATTGACCGGAATCCATCCCACTTCGGTTCATAGGAGGCATCGGGGGAGATTGTCGGGACCGACTTGGCCAACATCGGCGACACCGGCGGCATGACGGGGAGCTTCATAGTCTCATTGTGGTGTCTGCTCGGCGAACGGGTTGCTGCCGTGTGAAAGCCGTTGCTGTGCTTCAGTTTGTCGGATGCGGAGGTGTTTGAGGCTTTCCTCCAACGCGGCGACCTCGCCGAGCCAGGCGCGGTCCTTGGCCTCGATGAGGCGTTCCTCGGCGTTCTCGGTCATTTCGTTGATGCGGCCCAGCTGGGCGGGGTCGACGCGCAGGAATCGGCATCGCGTGCAGGCGTGCTCGTGCACGCACGCCGTGCCGTAAGGGCGGTGGCACTCACCCAGCGCCACCCGGCGCAGCAGGAAGTGCTCTTCGAAATCGGCCCACTCGTCGTCGTCGGCAACCTTGGCCTCCTCGGATGGACGCAGTTGGCGGCGCCGCTCGATGAACGCCTGGTGGGCGATGACAAGGTGCTCGGGAAACACCGCGGTGTAGCCGCGGGTGGTGTCGAGGTTGAGGTGGCCCAACAGCGCAGCGGCGATGTGCAGCGGCAGGCCGTTGTTGACGGCGTCGGTGGCGAACAACCGGCGGAAGTCGTGCGGGGTGAAGTGCACTTGTTTACCGGCATCGGTGAGCCCGGCGATGGTGGCGAGGTGGATCAGGATTCGGCGGACGTAGTGCCGACCCAGCACTTCGTGGCGGATGCCCAGGGGGCGCGCGAACAGGTGCGGAAACGGTTCGCTGTGGATTTTGTCGTTGGTGTCGTAGGCGATCGACAGCGGCACGTGATCCTTGCCGGCCTTCGCGCGGCGCAGCAATTCCAGGAGCACCCCGACCAATTCTGGGGTCATCGGGATGAGACGTTCGCAGTCGGTCTTGGACGGCACGATGTGCAGCAACGGCACCAGCGTGGCGGTGGTGGAAGCGGTGTAGTGCCGCAGCGACAACTGGGTCAGTTCGAGTAGTTCCTCGATGCGAATACCCGTGTGTCGCAGCGTTTCCACGACCGCGTAGCCCCAGAACCCCTCCGCTTCGAGCGCGGTCACGTCGATGCACTGGGCGCTACCACGGATCCAGGTCGGTCGTTGCTGTCCGGGTGCCAGGTGCACCCAGGTCCGCGCTCGGGCGTCACCGTCGCGCCGCAGCGGTGGGCAATACCGCAGGAACGTGTAGCCCTCGACCACGAACTCATGGTCGTGCGGGCAGTCCAGGGCTCTTTGTAGAAACGTGGCGGTCCGGTCCTTGTGCGCCGTAGCCGCGGCCAGCAGTGCCGGCAACAGCGGCGTCAGCATGCGGGTGCGGTCCTGCATCGAGGCCTTCTGGCGGCGTTTCTGCTTCGCCGCTGCGCGACTGAGCTCCCGAGGTACCGGGCACGGCGCGACCCAGACACCCCAGCGGACCGGGTCGTCGTGCGACCACTCGGCCAAGTCGCGGTACATCCCGCGGATGGCGAACAGAATCGAGTGGACTTCGCGTCGCGGCCGGCCGTCGAGGGTCAGCGCCAACCGTTCCCGCCACGCCGTCACCACCTCGGCCGACAACGCGAGATCGGTTTGGTCGGGATTGATCTGCAGGATCTCCCACCAGAACAATCGGACCAAACGGTAAGCCAGGCCTTCCAGTGAGCTGTAATCCATGCCGGGCTTAATCTCTTCGAGGTAATCGACGAGCAGGTTGCGCACCCCCGAGGCGGGGATGCCGTATCTGTCGACCAACGTCGCGGCGCTGTGCTGACGTGTGTTGCCCCGCGCCGACCATGTCGCCCGCAGAGTCGGTGCCTCCTCGGCCAACGGGCCCAGGGCGACCAGAAGCTCCCAGATGAGGTGCTCGCGGCGCTGTCGTCCCGAGGTGCGCACCACGTCGGCGTAGAAGAGTAGATCGTCGCCGCATAGCTGAGCGATGTCCTTGCCGGTGCGGATCATCACCCGCGCCAAGGCCTTTTCGGCGTCGTCCTGGTACTTGGGCACAGCTTCCTGGTAGGCGGGCAGCCTGCGCAATCGATCCAGGTCCGGCCCGCCGTCGCGGTCGAGGAATTTGCGGAGGGCCACCCGCTTCTGAGAGTCGAGCAGCCAACTGTAGGACGGCCGCAGCACTCGGGCCTGCAACAGCGCGTTGACCGCGTTGAGCGTGGGTGACCAGTGGTCGTAGTGCGGCAACGCATCATGCTCGAACCAGGTGCGTGGCGCGGCGTCGTAGCCGCTGGCCAGCCAACGCTGCTCCCACGTCTGCCCGGGATATTGAGCAAGCACACCCAGCATCGCCCGGGTTCCCCTAACGATGGGCTGGCGTTGCCGGTGTGTCAGTGTCCGGTGATGCTCGGCCACGACGTCGCACAGCTCGTCGGCGGTCAGTGACTGCATCATCACGCCGCGCGCCCCAACGGGCAGCGGTGGGGGCGCGTGGTTGGCGTCACAGCCCCACAAGGGGCGCACCTGGCCGGCTGGGCCATAGCGGCTGTCTGCTGAAATCGCCTGCAGGTGCGGCGAATCCGGCCGCGACAGCAGCTGAACCTTGGGGCTCATGGCGCGCCGCGTCGCGGCGGCCTGCTGACGTGCTGGTGAACGGGTGTCCTCGGTAGTCACTCCGGCAGGCCCAACAGTTCCCGGACCGCCGCGGCGTCGTAGGCAGGCTCGATCGTCGCTACGTTGGTCTTTGGCCGGGCGTAGTGCTCGAGGACTTTGCCGATCAGATCTTCTAGGCGCGGCTGGGTGTAGATCTGGGTCGTCGTCACGCTGGCATGCCGCAACACGGTCTGTACGTCGACCAGCGTGAACGCGGGATCGGCCAGCATCCGTGCGGCGGCAGTATGGCGGAAGTCGTGCAGCGACCAGTTCGCGCCCAAGCTGGCGTTGGCGCGGCGCAGCACCGCGCGCATTGCGTGATAGTTCAGCGGCGCCGGCTGCGAGCGTCGGGTCCACCACACCGGGCCACCCGCGTCGATCGGCGGCTGCTCGGCCAGATACAGCGCCAACCACACGAAGGAGTCCACCGACGCCGGGACGGTCTCCCGCGTGCGGCTGCCCTTGCTGGTGACCGTGATGGTGTAGCGGCCAGCATCCAAATCGCCGTGACGCAAGCCCAACAGCTCCGATGCCCGCACACCCGAGGACAGATAGAAACTCACCAACGCTCGATCGCGGTGACTGCGCAACGCGTTGAACAGCGACGCGGCAGCATCATCGGGGATTGCCCGCCACACTGGACGCGGTGTCTTCTGCCGATAGTTGGCGCGCCGGAAGATCGTGAAGTCTTCCATCGGGTTGTGGTGCGCGTGCGGCCGACCACCGTGCCTGGCACGTTGTGCAGGAACGGGATTGACCAGCGGACCCAGATTGGCCGTGCAGGCGTGGTCGTAGAACCCGAAGAGCACTGACAGCTGATGGTTGATGGTGCGCGGCGCGTACTTCCCAGACAACTCGGCCTTGCCGGTCACCGCGTTCACCGATCCCGGCGGAGGTCTGTCCGGATCCCGACGCAGACGCTGCGGATTCGGCGTCTCGCGGAGGTACTCGACGAACGCACGGACGTCGACCCGCTCGGCTCGTTCCCAACCGATCAGACGCTCGTGGAGGAACCGGAACCACCGCAGCAGGTCGAACGCGTAACTTCGAACTGTGAGTGGACTGCAATCCGACGCCGCAAGCTCCCGCAGGTATGACGTCGCCCCGAGGTGCTCGACGTCGGGGAAGATCACCCGCCACGGCAACCCGCTCGGCGACGACTCCACTCGACCCAACACCGTCACAGCGCGATCCTCCGTCCGCAGCCCTGCTCGGTTCGGAAGGCTCGCCGAAGTTCAGTCAACTAGACGGGCGCTGGTGTTCCGCGACGGCGACGAGGTGGTGCTGCAGTCGCGCAACGGCAAGGACCTCGGCCGCTACTTTCCCGAGCTCCTCGAGGCCCTGCGCGACGAACTTGCCCCCCGCGCCGTGGTGGACGGCGAAATCGTCGTCCCGCGCGAAATCGACGGCCGGACCCGGCTGGACTGGGATTCGTTGTCCCAGCGCATCCACCCCGCGGCCAGCCGGGTCAAGCTGCTCGCCGAGCAGACCCCGGCGCACTTCATCGGTTTCGACGCGCTGGCCGCCGGGGATACCTCGCTGATGGATGCGCCGTTCCGGGATCGTCGCCGGGCTCTGAGCGAGCTGATCCGGCAGCAGGGGTGGTGTCACGTCACCCGGACCACCGAGGACCCGGAGTTGGGCGCGCACTGGTTGACCACCTTCGAGGGCGCCGGGCTCGACGGCGTGATCGCCAAGCGCCTCGACGGCGCCTATCTGCCCGGCAAGCGGGAGATGGTCAAGATCAAGCACCGCCGCGACGCCGACTGCGTGGCCATCGGCTACCGCATCCACAAGAGCGGCGAGGGGATCGGTTCGATCCTGCTGGGTCTCTACCGCGACGACGGCGAGCTGCAGATGGTCGGCGGGGCGGCATCGTTCACCGCCAAGGCCCGGCTGCAGCTGCTCGCCGAACTCGAACCACTGCGCAAGGCCGAGGATCTGGTGTACGACGGCGAGCCGAGCCGGTGGAACTCCGCGGCCGACAAGCGCTGGATCCCGATCCGGCCGGAGAAGGTCGCCGAGGTCGCCTACGACCAGATGGAGGGCACAGGCGATGCGTGGCAACGCTTTCGGCACACCGTGAAGTTCCTCCGCTGGCGCCCGGACCGCGATCCGCGCAGCTGCACGTTCGATCAGCTCGACGTGCCGGTGCACTACGACCTCTACGACGTCCTGGAGTCCTCGTAATGGCAAGCAAGGCAACCGAAATCGACGTCGACGGGATCATGGTCCGGGTCACCAGCCCGGACAAGCCGTTCTTCCCCAAGCTCGGCGCCGACGGGGTCAAGGGCCGTCTGATCGACTACTACCGCACCGTCGCGCAGGGCCCGATGCTCACCGCGCTGCGCGACCGGCCCACCCACCTGCAGCGGTTCCCGGACGGCATCGACGGTGAGGAGGTGTACCAGAAGCGCCTGCCGCAGAAGCGACCCGACTACCTCGAATCCTGCACGGTGACCTTCCCGTCGGGCCGGACCGCCGACGCGCTGAAGGTCACCCACCCGGCGGCCATCGTCTGGGCGGCGCAGATGGGCACCGTGACGCTGCACCCGTGGCCGGTGCGCTGCCCGGACACCGACCACCCCGACGAGCTGCGCATCGACCTCGACCCGCAGCCCGGCACCGCGTTCGTCGAGGCCCGCACCGTCGCTGTCGACGTCCTCAAACCGCTGCTCGACGAGCTGGGGTTGGTGGGCTACGCGAAGACCTCCGGGGGCCGTGGCGTGCACGTTTACCTGCGGATCACGCCGGACTGGGACTTCATCGCGGTCCGTCGTGCCGGTATCGCGCTGGCCCGCGAGATCGAACGCCGCGCGCCCGAACAGGTCACCACCTCGTGGTGGAAGGAGGAGCGCGGCAAGCGCATCTTCGTCGACTTCAACCAGAACGCCCGTGACCGCACCATGGCCTCGCCGTACTCGGTGCGCCGGACCCCGATCGCCACGGTGTCGATGCCGTTGGCCTGGGACGAGCTGGGCGGCGCCGACCCCGACGACTACACGATGCTGACCGTGCCCGACATCCTCGCGCGCCGCGACGACCCGTGGGCCGACATCGACTCCTCGGCGCAGTCGCTGCAGCCGCTGCTGGACATGGTGGCCGCCGACGAGGAGCGCGGGCTCGGCGACCTGCCGTACCCGCCGAGCTACCCGAAGATGCCGGGGGAGCCGCCGCGCGTGCAGCCCAGCAAGAAGGTCGCCGCGCACTGGGACGCCGACGGCAACCCGGTCGAGGATCGTTAGGTCACCGGTCCGGGAACCAGCGTCACCTTCCCGTTGCGCGGAACCCCGTTGGGCTGCAACCAGTTCACGTCGATGACGTCACCCGGGTAGCGGGCGTCGAGCATGCTGGTCAGCTCGTTGGCGGAGGTGATCGGCACACCGTCGATGCTCACGATCATGTCCCCGGCGCGCAGGCCCGCGATGTCGGCCGGTCCGCCGCGCAGCAGCGAGCGCACCGGCAGCCCGCGCGTGCCGCGGCGGGGGTTGGCGTCGACACCGATCCCGAGCATCGCCGACGGGCCGATGTGCACCTCGGGTGAGGCCATCCCGGCGCGGATCTGGTTGGCGACGTCGACGGCCCGGTTGATCGGGATCGCGAAGCCCTGCCCGCCGGGGGTCACCTCGCCGTCGAGCCGGTAGTTCACCGTGGCCGCGGCGTTCATCCCGACGACCTGCCCGGCGCTGTTGACCAACGCGCCGCCGGAATCCCCGGAGCGCAGGTTGGTCGAGGATTCGATGAGCCCGCCCAGCGAGTGCGAACTGCCGGTGAGTTCGTCCTCGGCCTCGATGGTCCGGTCCAGGGCGGTGATCTCGCCCTCCTCGTGGGTGAGCGCGGAGCCGGTGCCGTTGGCGTTGCCGATCGTCATCACCGGCTCGCCGAGCATCACTGTGTTGGAGTCCCCGATCGGCGCGACCGGCAGCCCGGCGGCGCCGCGCAACCGCAGCACCGCGATGTCGTCGCTGCGGTCATAGCCGACCACGTCGGCGTCGAACCCCTCCCCGTTGGCGGCGCTGGTGGCCCGGATGACGTTCGCGCCCTGCACCACGTGGTGGTTGGTCAGCACGAACCCGTCCGGGCTCAGCACGATGCCGGTGCCGTTGCCGATGACGCCCTGGAAGTCGTTCATCGTGGTGATCTGCACCAGGCCCGGCTCGACCTGGCTGATCGCGACGACGGGATCCAGCGGAACCGCTTGTGCCGAGGGCGGCAGCGTCAGCGGGGCCACCAGGGCAAGCAAAAGCGCACTCAACACGCACAGGGCTGCCCGCTGGGCGCGGCGAATCGATGCCATGACTTGCCTCTCGGCTCAAGAGTTCAGTTCGTTACCCCTATCTTGCCTGGCCGAGCCAGTTTGAAACGACTTTCTTTACGCCGACGTCACACCGCGGGGCAGGATCAGCGGCAGATCGTTGTACGTGACGATGCCCGGCGGGGCGGCGACGACGGCCGGAATGGCGTTCAGCGGCGGCGTCGCCGTCATGATGTGGCCCAGCACCATGAACTCCTCCAGCGTGGTCGCCTCGAAGTCCGGCGGCGGCAGGAAACCGACCTTCATGGTCACCGTCGGGCGGCCGGCCACCTCGATCACCCAACCGTCCTGGTCGATCTGCCAGTCGGGTTCCAGCGTCTGCCCCTTGCGCCAGCGCACGTTGACCTCGACCACCGTCTTGCCGCCGACGATGCCCTTCCAGCTGGCGTACACGCCGGCGACGCAGCCGGCGGGGATGGTCCACGAGCCCAGGTCGAGGTCCGCGGTGGTCTGGGCGTATTCGGCGTCGCAGCGCACCTCGTCGAGTTCGACGTCCAGCGCGTCGGCGATCAGGCGCACGGCCTCGCCGAACACCCCGGTGCCGTGCGAGGTCATGGCCTGCAGGTCCGGGCTGTCGATCGGCTGACCGAAGCCGACGGGCTTTTCGGTCTCGGGGGAGTCGTAGAAGGTGGTGTCGGCGGCCTCGTTGATGGTGATCTTGTCGACCCGGTCGCAGATGCCGGCGGCGACCACCGAGAGCTGGTTGATGTAGCCGGGGCTGATGCCGGAGCCGAACATGCTCGAGCCGCCGCGCTCACACGCCTCGGCGATCCGGTCGCGGCCCGCGCCCTGGTTGTGCCCGGTGATGAACGACGCGGTGGCCACCACGTTGATCCCGGCCTCGAGGATGCGCACCAGCTCGTCGACGTCGATCCACATCGGGTTGTAGACGACGACGTCGGGCTTGAGCGCCAGCAGTTGATCGACGTCGTTGGTGGCGGCGACGCCGAGCGGCTCGATGCCGACCAACTCGCCGACGTCGCGGCCGGCCTTCTCCGGCGACCAGGCGTAGCACCCGACGATCTCGTAGTTCGGGTTGGCGGCCAGCGCCGCCACGGAGCTCTTCCCGACGTTGCCGGTGGTCCACTGGACGACGCGATAAGGGGCGGCTTTCGACACGCAAGGACTCCTTCGGGTGGCGGGACGCCGGCGAACCGGCAGTTTTCCACGGACGTGGGAAATCTAACACGGGTGTGGTCTGCTTCACAAAGGTCCCTGCCGTCACAGACGCGCCATAGCGTGCGCGACGATGCATGTCCTGCGCTGGTGAGCGGGCTATGTTGGCGGTGGTGACACCACGACCGGACGAGACAGCCGAGCCGCGCCGACGGCGCGGTCGGCCCCCGCGCATCGACCGGGCGCAGATCGTCGCCGCCGCGCGCGCCATCGCCCCCGAGGATCTGACGATGCAGGCCGTCGCGGATGCCCTCGGGGTGGACCGCACTTCGCTGCACTACTACGTGGGCGACCGCGACGGTCTGCTGGAACTGCTGGTCACCGATCTCTTCGAGACGGAGTTGCGCCGCGCCGAACTGCCTGAGGACGGCAGTTGGCCGGAAGTCCTGCACGCCTACGCCACCGCGATCCACCGCGGCGTGCTCAACGTGCACACCACCGGCGCGCACTTTCGACTGCGCGGCACCGGCAGCCTGGCGCTGGCCGAGCGGGTGTTGGAATCCCTGACCGAGGCCGGTTTCGGGGTCGACGACGCGGGTCGGATCCTGACCCTGGTCTCCGGACTCGCGATGTCGGCGGCGCACGACCTGCTCGGCGGCGAACAGTCCAAGCTGCGCCAGCATCCGGAGGTGGCCCGGGCGTTGAACGAGGTCGCCGAGGGTGAGTTTCCGCTGCTCGGGGATGTGGTGGCCAACCGTGCGGGCGCAGCTGCGGCCGCCGACGACTTCGAGTTCAGCCTCGATGTGGTGATCGCCGGGCTGCAGCAGAAGCTGGCCGGCGCCTAGGAGGTCTTCGGCTCAGGAGGTCTTGGCCTAGGAGGTCTTGCTGGGGCGGCGGTTGCGCAGGCCGCGGCGGGCGCGCTTGCCCTCGGGAGCGGCGGGCTCTTCCTCGGGGTCTTCGGTGGACTCCTCGGCCGGCTCCTCGGTGTCGGCCTCGGTGTCGGCGTCTGCCGCTGCTTCTGCTTCGGTGTCGGCCTCTGCCGCTGCTTCTGCCTCTGTCTCGGCGTCGGTGTCGGCCGGGGTCTCGTCATCCGAGGCGGTCTCGGTCTCTTGGACCTCTTCGGTCGCCTCGACCTCTTCGGCGACCTCCTGGGCCGGTTCTTCAGCCTCTTCAGCCGCGGCGGCCTTCTTGCGCCCGCGCCCGCGCTCCCGCTTCGGCTTCAGCGGCTTGGGCGGTGGCGGGGGCAACTCGGCGGCGTAGGCCAGGTAGAACGCGGCCGCGGCCAGCAGCGCGATCGCCGCGGCGGCGCCGTAGGCCGCGAACAGCCCGCGGCCGTAGGTGTCCAGGTCCAGCCAGATCTCGGCGATGGCCGCGCCGACGATCAGCGCACCGGCGGCGACGTGGCCGATGATCGAGCAGCCGCGCAGCGTCAGCGCCAACTGCGGGGTGCCGAACTCGGGTCGGCGGGTCTTGGCCAGCGTGAGCCCCACCGGCAGCGCGGTCAGGCCCAGCAGCAGGCCGGTGCCGATCCGGGCCGCGGTGCCGACGCCGTGCGGCCAGTAGCCGAGCAACTCCCACCAGCGTGGGAGGACGAACACGAAGTAGAGCGCGGCGGCGACGAGGAACGAGATTGCGTGCCAGGTCATCGTGATTCCGCGCCGCATACCCCTCCTCGGATTTGAGACGGCCGGGGGGGGGGGGCGGGGCCGGCCCCCCCGCCCCCCGCACGTATGACGCGCGACGGTCGGCTTTCGTTGGTCCCGCGGGTCAGGTCAGTCGGTGGCGTCGGTGCCCGACAGCGTCTCGAGCCAGGCCTGGATCTCGTCCGCGTGCTCGGCCAGGAAGGCGAGCTGGTACTGGGTGTCCACCTGTCGACGGGCGTCGTCGTACCCGACCTCGGCGCGGCACGTCGCATCGGCGACGGCCATGTCGATCTCGCGAGGGGTGATCTGCGCCAGCGCCTCGTCGAAGGCGGCGTCGAGCTGCGGGTCGACGTTGCCGACCGCTCCGAGGAGCGCCTGCCGAGCCGCCTCGGCCGGGTCCTGCCCGTCCGCAACTGTCCCGGACGAACCGCCGTAGACCTCCGCGCGGGCGGCCTCGACCTCCGCGACGATGGCCGCCTCGCCGTCCCCGACCTTCGACAGGCCGTCGAAACCGGCGTCGAGCATGCACGCGGACCAGTCGGTGGTCACCTGGTCCAGGCGCGGGTCGGCCTCGGCGTCGGCCAGCATCTGCAGCATGTCGGTCTGGAGTGCCGAGAAGGACTCGTCCTGGATCCCCGAGGCCATCACCTCGTGCTGGGCGCGGCCGGTGCAGCCCGCCTGCTC